>JAZRUG010000025.1:0-14676 GCA_045652425.1 Eubacteriales bacterium | reverse complement strand
ACTTCTACAACCACCAACGTATCCAACTAAAAACAAAACTGACACCATTTGAAAAACGATGTCAGTTCATTGCTTAAAATTTAATTCAATCTACCATATAGGTCCTTTTTGTGCTGTCTGCATAAATTGGTGCAGTCCACAATATAGTTCAACACTTTTAAAATCCTATTCCAAAATAAGATTGTCAATATATAGGAAATCTGCGGCTTTTTGAACGGAGTTCAGTTCAAGAGTTTTTGATGCGCCGCATTTTGTACAAAAGATTTCAACGTTATTGCCTTTTAGTTCAAAATCATATTCGCCGTCGTTGTCCTTGCATTTGCACTGTATAGTGTTCTCGTCTTTCATTTCGCACAACATAAAACGGACGAGGTCGGATACTTGCGCATCTGAAATACTGCCCTCGGGACTGCCGCCGATTCTTCCAATGTCATCGAGTGAATATTCTCCCATAAGCTCTGCCAATTCTTTGTCTGCTTTTTCGATAGCTTCAAATACTCTGTCTTTGTTTCCTATGAAGCAAATATTGATTCCAAGAACTTTGCAAGAAAGTTCAAGTAAGTCTTTTTCAAAAAAAGTAGCCGAATTGATATGAAAAACGTGGGGGTTTTCACAAGCAAGGCAGGGAACCGTGAGTCTTATTTTATTGTCTTTTGTGTAAGCAATCGTAAGCTCACTTTCGCCGCAGCTGCATTTTAATTTTATGAGGTCGCCGCTTAATGCAAACGTACCTATCATACTCATTACGGTAGTTCCGCATTTTGGACATCTGTAGCTTACTATAGATTCTTTGGGTTTAAGCACCATTATTTATATATCTCCTTTTTTGCGGTTAGTTTTCTGTAGTTTCGGCAGGTTCTTCTTTTATCGTATATTCAGCGCGGTTAGTAAGTCCTGCAGTCGTTTTTTTGGTGTGTTTCACGTATTTGCTTATATCAAGTTTTTCTCTATAATATGAGTAGTCAAAAACGGGGAGTTTTCCGTAAGGCTCTGATAAAAGAACGTCATCTTTGTAGTAAATATTGAGTACGAGAAATTTGTCTTTGGTGATTTCCTTAAATGCATTAACCTCTTCTTCAGTAGCGTTAAAAGCCGGTTCTTCAACTATAAGCGAATTTAAATCAACACCGTCAAAAACAAGTCTTCTGTAGTTGTACATATTTTTTTTGACTGAAATATATTTATATTCCGTATATGTGTTTCCCATTCCGTCGGTAAGGGTAAAGACAAAGGGTTCAAAGTTTGGTTCAGCGGAGAGGGAATAGTCTTCCATAAGCATTTTTAGTGTGCTGTTATTATAACGCACTGTTACTTGAACTTGTTTTTCGGAAGGAATATAGTATACGTGACTTGCGGCAAATTTTCCATCTCTTGTAAGGTTATCTTTGTGTTTGTAGTAATAAACGTCAAAGTTATCGGGGCTGTTGTTCAGACTTTGAACGGTAGCATCTGTAAACAAAAGTTCTTGCATATTTTTAGGTGCTTCGCCCGAGAAGATACGCCAAAGCAAAATTGCAATTACAAAAAAGGATACTAAACGCAAAGAATATAACAACGTTTTTTTGATGATTTTACCGACGGTGATTTTTTTACCGTTTAAGGCGTCGTATTCATTTTCTTCATTGGGATCATTATAGTCATCGTAATTTTGGTATTCTGACATTGAATTTTACCTCGCGTGGATTGTATTTGAATTATTGTACCACATAAAGTATTAATATTCAAGTATTTTTTGCTTAACTACTTGAAAACATATGTTTAATGTGTTAAAATAATCGGGTAAAAATTGTAATATTAGTAAAGGAAAAAGATATAGAAATGGAAAACACACAGCCTAAAAGAGTTTTTTCGGGAGTACAGCCCAGCGGAGTATTGACTATAGGAAACTATCTCGGCGCAATAAAGAACTGGAAAAAGTTTGAGGCAGACGAGTTTGATTCGATATACTGTGTTGTTGATATGCACGCGATAACCGTAAGACAGGTTCCCGCTGATTTAAGAAGAAGAACTTATGAGATATTGGCGCTATATATTGCTTGCGGACTTGATCCACAGAAAAATACTATGTTTGTACAGAGCCACGTTCCCGCACATGCAGAACTATCATGGATATTGAATTGCTATACTATGTACGGTGAACTTTCAAGAATGACACAGTTTAAAGACAAGAGCCAAAAGAATGCAACCAACGTTAACGCAGGACTGTTTGATTACCCTGTACTTATGGCATCTGATATTTTGCTTTATCAGACTGCGATAGTTCCGGTTGGTGTTGACCAGAAGCAACATATCGAGCTTGCTCGTGATATTGCGATGAGATATAATCAGATATACGGCGACGTATTTACTATTCCCGAAGGTTATATGGAAAAGAACGGCACGAAGATAATGTCTCTTCAGGACCCGAAGAGAAAGATGAGTAAGTCCGATGAAAACGAAAATGCATCAGTAGGTATACTTGACCCGAAAGACGTTATATTGAGAAAGTTCAAGAGAGCTGTAACAGACTCCGACACCGAGGTAAGATTTGCCGAGGGGAAAGACGGTATAAATAACCTTATGACTATATATTCCTGCTTTACCGGCAAATCTATGGAGACAATAGAAAAAGAATTTGCAGGTAAGGGGTACGGGGACTTTAAGTTGGCTGTAGGTGAAATCGTTGCTGACGGTCTTGAACCTGTAAGAAACAGATTTAACGAGCTTATGGCAGACAAGGCATATCTTGAATCTGTAATGAAAGAAGGCGCCGACAAGGCGGCATATATGGCAAGCAAGACACTTTCAAAGGTTTACAAGAAAGTTGGCTTTGTTCCGAAAATAAGATAATAAACAAAAAATACCGTGTACGTAAAAGTACACGGTTGTTTTTATCTGTTTTGTCTATATACTTCAAAGCCGAGAACGGTTGATGCCGACGCGGCGGATAGGGCGGCGGGGAAGTCTTTTCCGTATTCGATTCGCACGATACAGTCGGCTTGTTGCAGAACAGCGTTTGAAATACCTCTTTTTTCACCGCCGACGACAAGCAACAAAGGTTTTGTAAGGTCGGCATCGTACATAGGAATACTGTTGTCGAAGTCGGCGCAGACTATTTTATATCCTTTGTTTTTAAATATTGTAACAAAAGTGTCGTCAGGCGTTATAAAAATATCAAGATATTCCGAAGCACCTGCAGAAGCCCTGCAAACAACACCTGCGGCAGAAAGCCAGTTTCTTTCGGGGAGAATAATACCCGATACCCCCGAAGCGTACAGGCTTCTCAAAGAATATCCGAAATTATAAGGATCTTCAATTCCGTCGAGCATAACGTAAAAGCCTTTATCTTCAATACTGTTTATATCAAGCGATAAGTAGTTTCTTTCGGAGCATACAAAGGCTAATCCCCCATGACTGTTTCCCAAAGTTAAATTATCAATAACTTGCTTTTCAACGAGTTCTAAAGTATATCCTTGCTCGTAAGATTTAGCTTTAAGAAAAGAAAACTCTTTTGGTTTTCTTTTTGCTTTTTCAATATCGTAATATACTTTCAGGATTTTTCTATTGCTTTTATTTTCAAGAATAGCCGACAGAACAGCTCTGAAAGAAACAATACCTTCAAAAGTGTTACTGGTTTCAAACTTGTCGCGTTCTCTCATAGTCAAGACTCCATATTTTTTAGTATTTTTTCGTAGACGTAACCTTCGCGTATACCGCAAGTTGTAACCTTAATATTTTTTATACCGCATTCTTCAAAAATGCCTAAATATGCTGCAAGTCCCGGTATTACTGTTGTAATACGGTGTGGGACAAGTTCGGTGAGTAGGTTTATGACTTCCGTATCATATACCTTTAATTTTTCATACATATTTTTTAGGTTATCAAATGTCATAAAAAACTCGGTAGAATGTTTGTAAAAGTATGAATATAACTTATTCAGAGCAAGTGCAGTCCCTCCGACCAGTATAGCTTCATTAGTAATTAACGGATAAAGATATGTTTTCTTCAAAGAATTTATCGCGTGATTTTTCATCGCTTCAAAATTATTATCCTTAAAATCAAGATAGAGGGAAAGAGAGCCGAAAGTCATACTTTCCGAAGCTTTTCTTTGTCCCGAAACGCAATAGACTATTTCAGTGCTTCCGCCGCCCATATCGAGTAGTATTGCCTCGTTTGGAAAGTCGGGGTATGTGTTTTTTACGCCTGAAAAACTGTAAAATGCTTCGTCATCACCTGATACTAAATCTATTGTTTCGCCGCAGTAATCAAATACTGTACTTGTTATTTCATTTATATTTTCGGTTCTTCGTAAAGATGCCGTTGCAAAGCATTGAAAAACATCTGCTTTATTTTCTTTAGCTTTTATTTTAAAATGATTAATAATATTGCAAAGGAGAAAAATACCGTCTGCAGAAAGTGTTCCGTCTGATATATAGGAAATAAGCTTTGCGTTATTTACTTCCGAATATATTTCATCTAAATTTCTGTTGTTGACGCTGTAAATCTTCATTTTTACCGTATTTGAGCCAATATCGACGACAGCAATATTCATAAAAGCATCTCCTTTGGATAACAAGTATGAACCATTATAACACAAAACAGTATAAAAATAAATAACAATCAGCAAAAAAGTGTGTTATTGACAAAAAAGTACAAAGAGTGTAAAATAGAAGTGTTATAAACAACCTTGAAAGGAGTGGAGAGTATGGCTTATTTAGAGAATATAGGCGGTCCGAAGGATTTGAAGAAGTTAAGTTTATCAGAAACTGCCGTTCTTGCACAAGAAATAAGAGAAAAGATAATCGATACATCGTCTGTAAACGGCGGACACGTAGCCTCCAACCTTGGAGTTGTTGAATTGACACTTGCATTGCACAGAGTATTTGATTTGCCAAATGATAGTATAATTTTTGACGTTGGGCATCAGTGTTACGTACACAAGTTGCTGACAGGACGAAAGGATAGGTTTGAGTCTTTAAGAAAACACGGCGGGCTTTCAGGTTTTACGAACAGATTTGAAAGTGAATACGATGCATTTGGCGCAGGACACAGCGGAACGTCTGTTTCTGCAGCTTTGGGAATTGCAAGCGGAAACAAGTTGGCAGGAAAAAACGCGTATTCAATAGCGGTCGTTGGCGACGGTTCATTTACAAACGGTATGATATACGAGGCGCTGAACAACTGTTCGGGCGACGCATCGAACGTTATTATTGTACTAAATGACAACGAAATGTCGATTTCAAAAAACGTGGGCGCTATGTCGAGCTACCTTTCGGAGTTCAGTAACTCGCGCAGTTATATTAAATTTAAGAATAAAGTATACGCTTTTTGTTTAAAGACCAAAGGCTTCGGCACATTTCTTTTGACGATAGGCAGAGGGCTAAAAAATATCGTAAAGAAAGTATTTATGACGAAGAACTATTTTGAGTGCTTGGGGCTTAAATACTTTGGGCCCATAGACGGACACGACCAAGAATTAATGGAGCTTGTTTTTGAACAGGCTAAACGCAAGAAAAGACCATGCCTGGTCCATGTTGTAACCAAAAAAGGTAAGGGATATAAATTTGCTGAAGAGAGAGCAGACGTATTCCATTCTGTCGGCAATTTTGATAAGGAAAGTGGCAAGACTCCCGAAGCTAAATACGATTTTTCTGCAGCGTTTGGCGATATATTGACCGAACTTGCAGAGAATAATGAAAATATAGTTGCAATAACGGCGGCTATGACAAGCGGAACGGGACTGGCTAAATTTGCAGAAAAGTACAAGAATAGATTTTTTGACGTTGGAATAGCCGAAGAACACGCAATGACTTTCAGCGCGGGACTGTCGACGACGGGAAAGATACCCGTATTTGCCGTATATTCCAGCTTTTTGCAAAGATGTTACGACCAACTTATACATGACGTTGCAATACAGAAACTTCCTATTGTAGTCGGTATAGACAGAGCAGGACTCGTGGCGGGTGACGGAATGACACATCAAGGTATATACGACAGCGCTTTTATGCTCGGCATACCTAATTTTGAGGTGTATTCTCCTGAAAACTATGAAGATATGAGAGAGGCTGTAACAGCCGCTGTGAGCAGTAACAAACCGTCAGCTGTAAGATATCCGAAGGGGACAGAAGTTTTGTACGATAATTCTTTTGTCAGAAAATATGAATGGGTTTCTGTTGCAGACGTGGGTACCGGCTCCCAAAAGATTGCTGTTATAACATACGGAAGAATAACGTCTAATGTTTATATGGCGGCAAAAATGCTTGATGGTGAATATAACGTAAGAATAATTAAATTACATAAAATAATGCCTCAACCAATGAGTGAAATATTCCAAGAATGTGATGGTGTTGAAAAAATTCTTGTAGTTGAAGAGGGAATAGAAAAAGGCGGTGTAGGTGAAAAAATCGCGCGCTATTTCGGCGAAAACGGCAAGAAAGTAAATATACATGCTATGAATCCCGAAAAAACTTTTTCGGGTAATCTTAATGATTTGTTTGAGGATTTTGGATTTACTCCCGAAAAAATAAAAGAAAAGATAACAGCAATACAGTAATAAAAGAACACCCTTGTACGTAATAATGTACAGGGGTGTTTTTATGCTTTTTCAATCAATGTTAAATTTTATATATCTTTTTTTGAGGGTATCGGGGGGACAAAATTTTCCGCCGCCGTTACCGCCCGAGGAAGAATATGAGTATTTCAAAAAAGCAAGACTGGGAGATGCATTGGCGCGTGAAAAATTAATTGAACACAATCTTAGGCTTGTAGCTCATATAGTTAAGAAATATTATACATCAAATAAGAATCAGGAAGATTTAATATCGGTAGGAACGATAGGGCTTATAAAGGCGATTGATTCATACGATATAGAAAACGGGACGAAGTTTGCAACTTATGCAGGAAAGTGTTTGCAGAATGAAATTTTGATGTATTTCCGTGCGCAAAGAAAGACGGCAAATGAGGTGTCTATAAACGAAACCATAGACATAGATAAAGACGGAAATCCTTTAACTTATATAGACATTATAGCAAGTGAGGATACGATAGCCGATGATCTGGATATAAAGATGAAGAGCGCGAAGGCTTTGAAGATAATAAACAATGAATTAAGCGATAGGGAAAAAGATATTATTGTAATGCGATACGGAATAGGAAAAGAGAGGGCGATAACACAGAGGGAGATAGCAAATAAATTAGGAATATCGCGTTCGTATGTCAGCCGAATAGAGAAGGGCGCTTTAGAAAAAATAAACGAATTATTATCGCGTCCGGGTTTTACTATGTTTTAGTCATATATAGAACGAACAATACATATTATTTAGCAAAAGAAGCAGAATGAGAGAGGTTATATTATGAATATTGAAAATATGAGTAATAACAAAATATTGCCGTCTTTTAAAGATGAGTTTTGCGTATGGAGTGAAGGGGCAAAGTTATCTCCCGAATATGAAGTAAGCGAGGAGTATATCCTGCCGGATTATTTGCCCGATATCAGAAAGATTCTTTTTGTTAATGCAAAAGTAGAGGAAAACGACGGGGTTATTCAAGAGGGAAAAGCGGAGTACAGCGGCGACCTTGTTTTTAACGTAGTGTATATAGGGGATACAGGTCAAGTGAAATGTGTTACACAAGTTTACCCATACACAAATTATATATCAAACGAAGCTATATATGACGATAGCGTTATCGAGACGGTAACGAAAGTTGAAAATCGTTCCATAAGGGCTGTAAGTCCGAGAAAATTGCTTTTTAAAGGCAAGGTTGTTTCTGAAATAGCAATATTTAACAAATTGTGTGTATCTCCAAGACTCGTCGGCGGAAGCGGAGTTGAAGACGAATTTACTTTAGAAAGGAAAACTGACGTAATAGAATGTGTAAATTACTTACAGTTTAGCGAGTCGGACATAAGAGTGAGCGAGGATATTGAATTTAAGGGTAAAACCCCTATATCCGAGCTTGTTTACAGCGATGTTGATTTGTTTATGACAGATTGTAAATACACAGACGGAACTGTTAGCATAAAGGGAAATGCAAGGGTAAAATGTCTTTTAAGATGTGCCGAAGATGGTGAAGGGGGAGAATATGAGGGAATAGAAAGGAATATACCTATCGAACACTCGTTTAATGTGAAATTACCTCAAAACAACAGCAGGTGTTTCGGTAGATTTGAACTCGGTGGAATAGAAGTGGGAATTGGAAGTGACAGTTACGGAGAAAACAGAATAATACAAATAGATTTTGTTTGCAGAGCGAATATTAATGCGATTTCAAATTCTGATACCGTGTTTACAGACGACGTATTCTCTACGGCTTATAAATATGAGAATACGTACAAAGAGGTTTCAACCGAGCGTCTTGTAAAATGCGGATATTCAAACTTTTCTGCAAGTGGAAGCGGAGATATATCAAACACGGAAGGAATTGAACTTGACAGAGTTGTGTTCAGTCAGGCAGATTCACAAATGAAGTTAAAAGAAGTGTCAAACGGAAAGGCGGTTTTTGAAGGAGAATGTTTAGTTAAGGCGGTTATGGCAGACAAGACAGGAAACTGTACCACTTCTGACGTTACTTTTCCGATAAGGTTCGAGTTACCGGTTGAGTGTACGGAAGTAAACAGATGTAAGGTTGAATGTATCGTACTTGATTCAAGGGTTAACATTGATGGAAACAGGCTGAACATTAATTCTGAAATAGGAATTGATTACGCAGTTTTTGAAAAGATAACCGCAAACTCTGTTACAACCGTTGCAATCGATAAAAGTGTTAAGCTGACTGAAAACAAAGGGGGATTTGTAAGCCTGTATTATCCCGAAAAAAATGAAGACCTTTGGAGTGTTGCTAAAAAGTACGGGGTTTCACGAGCGTTATTGGAAAAGGCGAACAACAGACAGCTTTCTGATGGGCTGCCAAGAGTTATTCTTATTCCTACCGGAACTGCGAAATAAAAAATGAGCAAGTTATAAAACTTGCTCGTTTTTTTATATTTACCTATTGAAAAACAAGACAAAATGTGTTATTATTTAGGGGGAAGCATATTAAAATGAGTCAAATATTGTAAGGTGGTAAAATATGAAAGCGGTTTATTTGTTTGACAGTAAGCAAACTCAATGCAGATTGAGAAAGGTATTGGAGTTTAAGATGCATTTTCATCATCAGGTGGAAGTTGTATATATGTTGAAAGGCGAATGTACTGCAATTGTCGAAGGGGAAGAGTTCCTATTACGTTCAGGAGATATTCTGACAGTTTTCCCGAACCAGATACACGAATATAAAGACGGCAAAAATGAGGAGTTTTTTATTGCCATTTTTCAACCGGAAATTCTGCCGGACTATAAGGATTTATTTTATAATATGGTTCCGGTAAAAAAGGTATATTCCACCGAAAACCAAAATGATTTTTTGCTTAATTTGGCAAAAAGGATGCCGGAAATGTATCAAAAAGATTATAAATATAAAGAGGCGATATACAGAGGGCTTTTGACAGCGTTTTTGGGGGAATTGTTTTCGTTTTATCCTCTAAAGAAAGCCAAGAGTACGGATATGTCGGTTTTGAAATCGGTACTGCTATTCTGTAATGAAAATTATTTGAATAATATCCACCTTGAAGATGCCGCTGATGCGTTGCACGTAAGTAAATTTTATATATCACATTTGCTTAATCATAAGCTTGGAATAAGTTTTAACGACTACGTAAATTCTCTCAGGATAACAGATGCAGTATATTTGCTCGAAAAGAAAGAGGGTGGAATGACCGAGATTGCACAACGATGTGGTTTTAATACTGCCAGAACGTTTAACCGTGCATTCAACAGCGTGTACGGTATGTCGCCGAGCAAATACAAAAGAGAAGTAGTAGGGAAAAAATAAAGCAGAAAATAAATCAAAAAAATGAGGCACACTCAACGTTGTATTGAGAGTGCCTTTATGTGTTTATCCTCTGTCCTTAAAAATAGGTTCCTCTTTAGGAGTATTATCCTCTTCTTCGTAGGGTTCAATCATAATGCTGTAGATTTTCGGCCACGAAGTATATATAGCGATAAATTGACCTATCGCTATTGTGATAATAAAGGGAAGAAGCGCGCCGAGCGGTGGGAATGTCATAAGAAGTCCGTAACTGAAGAATACAAGGACTGCAATACCGAGCGTTCCCACAAAATTTCTCTTGAATCCAATCAAAGAGAACAGCAAAGCGTTTTTCAGAATCTTATAAAGATTTAACTTGAAAGTGAGCATAATAGTATAGATGTAATATCTCATTACGAAATAAATTATACCGATAGCCACAGTGAGATAGAACATAAGCGACATTAAATATGTCGATGCATTTGCCGCAAAGAAAATGATATCGTAGAATACCAAGAAGAGAAGTGCAATATCTATTATGCCGAAAATAAGCGCTTGTTTCCAGTTTCTTTTTATTGCGTAGAAATAGTCTTGCATAAAGAATATGGGATCGCCTTTTACTATGTTTCTGACGATATAAGTTGAACCTATCATTGAAAGTCCAAAGGTAAACAAAGTAAGGAGGCCTATTCCATAGAAGATATACGTTGCGACGGTGGGAACGGATATTTCAACCTGAATACCGAGAACACCTTTTAATGCACTTGTCAAGGGTGAAACTTCACCCGAAATTTTTGTAGCCCCGTAAAGTGGACCGAATAGGGAAGAAACGGGAGAATATGAAGTTGTATTCAAATTTCCGCTTGCAGCAAATAGCGCGAAAAGTAACGGGAAGTTTGAAAAAACGAGCAACATATTGACCGATAGAAGTCTATTCATATTTCTCCAAAGAAGTTTGAAGAAAAATTTAAAGTTTCTCGGTTCATTAACGTCTTTTGGTACGCCTTTTCCGTCAAGAGAATATCTGAAAAGGCTAAACCTTTTTTTTCTTTTTTCTGACAATTTTTACATTCCTTTCGGGGAAACCGTCAAAAAGAGATTTCCGTGATTTAATAGAATAATTAGAAAACTTGCTCCAACCAGAGCCAGAAAGTTAATCAAAAATTTAAGAGTATCTTTTCTTTTGAGAACAGATTTTATTTTAGTTGGATAAATAATGTTTTTTGAGTAAACCATTGCTTGAGAGCAAGTATAACATAAAAGACAAATATTTGCAACAGAAATAATGACAAACCCTATACTTCCGATAATTTTGAAACGCATAACGATAGTGCCGAATTTGACAGCGCGTAAAAGGAGTGCTGAACATAATCCTGCCGAGATGCCTTTGTATGCAGAGACGAGAGAAAAAAAGTAAGTTCTTTTTATCGAGAATGTTGTAATAAAAATAAAGAACAGGTATTTTAACTCTTCGAAAAAAGACGAAGAAATCGTACTTATTTCAAAACCTTGCGCACTCAAAACCGAAGTCACAACGTTAGTTTCAAACAGTGAATAAACGGGTGAATCAGGCGAAAGTATATAACCGAAAATTAATCCAATAAGAAAAAATAATGCCGAAATAGAAATATAGAGCAAAAAATATGCAGTTAAATTTTGTTTACGCAAGTAAAACCACCACCGTTAAAATATATGACGGCGGTAAGGATAAAATTACATACCTTTAGACAGTTCTTCGGCTCTTTCCGAACATTTGATCATAGCTTCTTTTACTATATCAGAGAAGTTGTTGGCTTCAAATACGTTCAACGCTTGTTCGGTAGTGCCTTTTGGGGATTTAACCATTGAAATAAGCTCTTCGGGAGTTTTGCCCGTTTTTAGCAAAAGCTCGGTTGAACCTATTACTGTTTTGCAGATAATTTCAAGCATATCTTTATTGTCAAAGCCCATCTCGGTAGCTGCATCATAAATACTCTTGATGAAAAGGAACACGTATGCGGGCGAGCTTGAAGTTACTGCAATAATATCGTTCATCTTTTCTTCGGGAAGAGTAAATGCAGTGCCGGAAGCAGCAAATACCGCGCAAATATTTTTAAATACTTTATCGTTTACGGCGTTATTTTTAGAAAGGGCAGTAACACCTTTTCCAACTAACAGTGGGGTGTTGGGCATAGTGCGGATAACTGCAACGTCAGCGCCGAGTTTATCGCATACAAAATCTGTTGTGATACCGGCTGCAATAGAAATAAACGTCTTACCTTCGAGAGAAACATTTGAATCTTTTATTTCTGTAAGTAGTTCTGTGAAGTTCTGGGGCTTAACAGACAAAAAGATATAATCTGCAATTTCAACAGCTTTAGGCGCGCTGTCGGCAAGAATAAAGGGTTCATTTCTATATGTGTCATATTTTGATGTATCTTTATCAAAGAGGACGATATTTTCAGCAGAATAGTTGTTCTGCATACTTCTGATGATTGCTCCGGCCATATTACCGGTCCCTAAAAAAGCAAATTTTCCTTTTAACATAGTATCACTCCATTAAACATATTTCTACTGATTATAACACAAAGTATTTCAAATATCAATGTCATAAAAGTAAATTGTTGTAAATAACTTGAAATATATTCACGAAAGTACTATAATATTAATATTGATTTCACGGAGGATAAGTGATGCAAAAGGACAGTGTATTAAAGATGTTTAAAAGAATACCTACAATAGAGACAGAGCGACTTTTGTTAAGAAGAATGAAGATAGCTGATTATGTTGATATGTATGAATATTCATGTCTTGACCGCGTTACAAAGTATTTGCTGTGGAATTCGCATCCTGATGCCAGATATACAAGGGATTATTTGGCTTATATTCAAAGTCAGTACAGAGCAGGGGAGTTTTATGATTGGGCAGTTGTACACAAAGATACTAATAAGATGATAGGAACTTGCGGATTCGCAAGACTTGATTTTGAAAATAATTCTGCAGAAATAGGATATGTTTTGAACCCTGAATTTTGGCGAAAGGGTTATGCAACCGAGGCTGTAAAGAAAATAATTGATTTTGGTTTTCATACGTTGAATTTGCACAGAATTGAAGCCCGCTATATCGTTGGTAATGAGGTAAGCAGACACGTTATGGAAAAATGCGGAATGACGTTTGAGGGTGTACATAAATCATCTTTGTTTGTTAAAGACAATTATGTAAACGTTGGTTATTGCGCTATAACTGCAGATGAATATATTTCAAACTATTTGTAAAAATGTCGTTTCTTTTGTGTAAATGTAACTTCTTATTTTTTTTAGAGTTGTTTTGTCCATTTTTAGTTGGATTGTTAATTGAAATCAGAAAAATACGTGTTACTATGAAGTTAAGCTGAAAGGCAAAAAAAACAAAGAGGTGCTGTTTTATGAGTACTAAAGAAATATTGCATGTAGGTTTTATTGGACTTGGCGGACGCGGAAGCGGAGTTTGCTCGGACACATTTGCCGATATGGTAGATATGGACGTTGAAATAACCGCGATTTGTGATACATTTGAAGACAGAGTTAATGAGATTGCAGACAAATTGGTAGGAAAGAATATACCGAAGCCTTTCTGTACTACAAACTACAAAGACATTTTGAATATGGAAGAAATTGATGCAGTAGTGATTTGTTCATCTTGGGCGACACACGTTGATATTGCCATTGAAGCGATGGAAAAGGGTAAATACGTAGGTCTTGAAGTTGGCGGCGTATATGCCATAAACGACTGTTGGAGACTTATTGAAACGCACGAAAGAACGGGCACACAGCTGATGTTTCTTGAAAATTGCTGTTACGGACAGAAAGAGCTTATGGCTTTGAGAATGTTCCGTGAGGGCGTTTTGGGAGAAGTTGTACATTGTTCGGGTTCATATTCACACGATTTAAGATCGGAAATAACGGCAGGTAAAGACAACAGACACTACAGACTCGGTAACTATATAAACAGAAATTGCGATACATATCCCAGCCACGACGTAGGACCTATGATGAAGATACTGGATATAAACAACGGTAACAGGTTTGTAACTTTGTCATCATTCGCGTCTTGCGCAAAGGGATTGAAAGATTATATAAAAAGACATAAAGCCCCCGAAGATCCTTTGCAGAATCTTGAATTTAAGCAGGGCGACGTTATAACGACAGTTATAACCTGTGCGCACGGCGAAACAGTACAGTTAACTCTTGATACGACACTTCCTAGATTTTATTCAAGAGAATTTACAGTAAGAGGAACAAGGGGCTCGTATTTTGGCTTGTGTGATGCGGTATTCCTTGAAGGAGAGCACGACGAATTCGAGGGAAGCAGCAAGGGACATAACCTTTATAAAAACGGTAATGAATTTGCAAAGAGATATTGCCATCCGCTTTGGGATAATTACACGCCAAAAGGCGGCCACGGCGGAATGGATTGGCACGTATTCAGAGCGTTTGTTGAAAGTGCGAAAAAGAATGCAAAACCGCCTATTGACGTATATGACGGAGTTACTATTATGTGTTTGACGGTATTATCCGAGCAGTCTATTGCAAAAGGCGGAATGCCTATGGATATCCCTGATTTTACAAGAGGTAAGTGGTATCAGAGAAAAGACATAGATTTTGACAATCCTTATAATCTTGACAGACAGCATCCGTTAAGAGAATATGTTTTTTAGAGGATATGGGCGACGCCCCATATCCTTTTTTTTACCTTTTTGGTATATGAAAACCACCAGCTAAGCTGGTGGTTCAAAAGAGGCTTTTGCCGTTGAGAAAAAATACCCCCTATGTTACAATAAAAACGGTCTAGCCAGCCGTAAGAGTAACAAAGGAGGTAATATCAATGAAGATTGAT
>JAZRUG010000024.1:0-12359 GCA_045652425.1 Eubacteriales bacterium | reverse complement strand
ACTGGTTTGTACAAGTTAATTAAGTGCTTTCTTGAGTTTGAAGAACCAGAGATTCCCTCTCGCGTGGCGAGCGATTCCCCCACCCCTTTGAACCCCATACCCCCAAAACGACCAAAGAGGAGACCTCTTTGGAATCTTCCTGTCTTGACTGTACGTGCAATACACAGAGGTGAAATCTTTGGAATCTTCCTTGGTCTGTACAAACTTTTTGTAAATGCATAGCGGTAATTATTGCATTTTCAAATTGCACAAAATCTCATTTTATTGTTCTATTTTTCCGTCTTCAAAAATACAATTGTACAAAATAAGACTTGCATCAAAAAAGAGGACGAAAGGCAGGAAAATTTTTATATGGAAAAACGCACGTATTATCCCGAGGGAATGAAGCTCGATAGGTCGGAAAACAAAGAATATCTTTCAACTTTGGCAGGACTTGAAAGAGCCAAACAAGATGGCGCGATTCTCGAGGGAATGGCTATTCTTTGCAATAACGCTATGTCACTCTATGTCGAACTCGGCAACGGAATCCGAGGTATCATTCCGCGAGAAGAGGTTGTTTGGGAAATTGACGGCAACGGTGTTAAAGATATTGCCGTCATAACAAGGGTAGGCAAAGCCGTATGCTTCAAAATTAAAGAAATAAGATACAATGAAAACGGTATGCCTTTGTGTATACTTTCAAGACGCGAGGCTCAAAGAGAGTGTTATGAATGTTATCTGTCGCACCTTTCCCCCGGCGACGTTATTCCGTCAAAAGTAACTCATCTTGAACACTTCGGAGCATTTGTCGATATCGGCTGCGGCATAATTTCGCTATTATCTATTGACTGCATATCGGTATCAAGAATTAGCCACCCTTCTGACAGATTTACAATCGGGCAGTATATCAATACTGTAATAAAAAGCATTGATTTTGAATCTGGCAGAATATACGTAACCCATAAAGAACTGCTTGGCACTTGGGAAGAAAACGCCAACCTCTTTTCTGTCGGTCAAACCGTCGCAGGTATCGTTCGTTCTATCGAAGATTACGGTATATTTGTTGAGCTTACCCCAAATCTTGCGGGACTTGCCGAATGCCGCGAGGGAATAACCGTCGGCCAAACAGCCGCAGTTTACATAAAAAACATCATTCCCGAAAGAATGAAAATAAAACTGGTACTTATCGACAGCTACAAGGGAGAGAAAAAAACCAACACCAACAGCCCTTTCCCAAAAGCCAACGTAAAACATATAGATTCTTGGAAATACTCCCCTGATGAATGTAACAAGCTAATTGAAACGTATTTTTAAGCAATTGTATAACGGCGCGGCGTACGGTTTTTGCTTTCCGTATGCCGTGAATTTTAATTATTTCTTTAATTTTTTCAAAGAATTCAAAAAAATAAGTTGTAACCTATTGATATTATTTGGGATTAGGTGTAAAATAAATAAAATGCAACTCGCAAGGAGCTGAAACAAAATGTACGATGAGAAAGACAAAACACTAACCTTTTCGCTTAACGGAGACAAGGACGATGACACAAGAAAGATTCTTTTGAACGTGTATGCCGCACTTATCGAAAAAGGTTATGATCCCATTAATCAGATAGTTGGTTATATCCTTTCGGAAGACCCGACTTATATTACCAACCACAAGAACGCCCGCAGTCTTATCCGCAAAATAGACCGCGACGAGCTTTTAAATATTCTTGTGAAGAATTTTCTCGGAGTCAAATGATTTTTTAGTTTTAAAAAAAATTTGAGTTTTTTTGTTATGCATTTTTTACGCTCTGTTCCTTGGCGACTATGTCGGTTGTTTTTGGGACAGAGTTATTGGTTTTAAGACGTAAAAAGGGGATACATTTTGAAAATAGTAGATTTAGAAAACAGAATAGAAGTCAAAAAGTGTTCATCTCCCCTTTGTTTGATATTGGGAAACTTTGACGGAATACACCTTGGTCATCTTGAGCTTATCAAAAAAGCAATAGCCGAGGGGAAACGCCTTGGGATAAAGGTTGGGATATGGACGTTTGAAGATCACCCTATGAATACTCTTTCGGGTAAAAGAAACGCATATCTCACGTCTACCGAAGAAAAAAATGAAATATTTGCAGAAAACGGCGTTGATTATGCCGTGTACGAAGATTTTTTATCGGTCAGAAATTACTCACCGGAGGAGTTCGTTGATATAATTCTTACCCAAAAACTTGATTGTCGTTCAGCCGTTTGCGGCTTCAATTTCAGGTTTGGAAACAACAGAGCCGGAACGCCCGAAAAGTTAGGTGAATTGCTTAAAAAATCAGGGAGAAGCGTTATTATTGCAGATGCGGTATGCACGGAAAAATCTGTCATCAGCTCAACTGCCATAAGAGATGCGATTGAATTGGGAGAAATAGAAAAAGCAAACCGTATGTTAGGCAGACCTTATTCCGTAAATCTGCCTGTTGTTTACGGAAAGCAATTAGGCAGAACCATAGGAATACCGACAATAAATCAAGTGTTTCCAACAGATAAAGTAAAACTCAAAAACGGTATATATGCGAGCAAGTGCTTTATTAACGGCAAAACTTATATGGGTGTCTCAAACGTCGGTTTTAGACCTACAGTTAATGACGACGTCGGGGATATAAATTGCGAAACACACATTGTTGATTACGCCGGATGCCTTTACGGAGAGAAAATAAAGGTAAGTTTTTATAAAAAACTTCGTGACGAACAAAAATTCGACGGGGTAGAAAAATTAAAAGAAGCGATAGAAAAAGATATTATTTCTGTTAGAGAATACTTTTCGAAAAATTAGGGGAATTAAAAAAGTGAAGAAAAGAATACTGTTATTTTTAAGCTTTACAATTTTAATATTAACGTTTTTAGCATTTACCGTATGCGCGGAAGATGATATGCCCGATTTGTCGGCGGTTCAGAACGTTTGCATTTACAATATGGAAAACGATACTGTTCTTTATAATAAAAACGAAAAAGATAAGATTCATCCTGCATCAACGGCAAAAATCATGACGGGGGTTATGGCTGTTGAATTATACAAGGACAATATGTCTGACCTTATCACCGTTACCGCAGAATCTTTAGGCAAATACAAAGGAAAAAACATTAAACTTAAAGCAGGCGAAGTCGTATCTATAGAAAACCTTATTTACGCTGTAATAGTAGGCGGCGCAAATGATGCCGCATACGTTCTTGCATACGAGATGTCGGGAAGCCACGAGCTCTTTATTGACAATATGAATCAAAAAGCGCTTGAACTTGGTATGAAAAACACAAAATACACCAATCCGTCGGGGTATCCTGACACGGAAATGTATACGACTGCCGAAGATACGGCAATTCTTGCAAGTTACGCATATCTTGTAAAGGATTATATGGAAATATCTTCTTCGGTAAGATACGTTTTCCCCGAAACTAATATGTCAAAAACGAGATATATTTATAACAGTAACTATCTTATTGCCACCAACGTAGAAACGAAATATAAAAACAAAGCGGCAGAGGGTATGAATGCGGGTTCAACCGTCGAGGGCGGACACGTGGTTGTTACCGCCGCAAAAAAAGACGGTATGACAAATATTTTCGTACTTATGGGCGGTAGCATTGATGACGAGAATATATATAGCTATACTGCCGCCAATGAAATGATAGACTGGGCTTTCGAAAACTTTAAATATCAAAAAATTCTTGATTCGGGCGAAATGATATGCGAAGTTGACGTTAATTTATCGGGACAAGTTGATTACGTCGTACTTTCCCCTGCAAAAAACGTAGAATATTTTTTGCCTTCTTCGGTTGATTTGGAAAAAGACATTACACGTAAAGTTGAACTGTATGAAGAATCGATTAACGCCCCCATTCCCGAGGGCTACGTTGCGGGAAAAATTATTCTTTCTTATAACGGTGATGTTTTATCCGAAGTTGACCTCATAACAAAAAACACTGTTGAGAGAAATAATCTTTTGTACTTGCTTGCAATAATCAAGAGTTTTACCAAATCTCCGGAATTCAAAATTGTTATTTTGTGTGCTGTAGGCGTAACACTTCTTTATTTTGCGGTTGTGATTCATAGCCGCACCAGAAGCAAGAGATACAAATACAAGTACCGCAAAAACGGTAGAAGATGATCATTTTACAATTTTTAAAAGCAGTTGCTTAAAAAAGCGACTGTTTTTTTGCGTTTTCATAAATATTTTTCATAGGCACTTATGTATTTTTATCAAAAAACTCTTTAAATTTCTACCTATTATATGGTATAATGTTTTTGATTAGATTTTTTGAAACACAAAGAAACGGGAGACACAAAAAATGAACTACGATATTCTTCATTTTGAAGCACTTGGCAAAGAAGCCGACCATTTGCGCGAGGAAACGGAAAAAGCGCAGGCTGCAGGTCTTTTGCCCAAAGATTACAACTACGTTATCACTCCTCTTAATCTTCAGGAATATATGGAACAGAACCCCGACACCGTTCTTCCTGAAATAGTTACGACAAAAACACACTCAAAACTTCCTGCAACTTGGCTTGATTCGGGTAAAAAAAGCGTCATCACAAGAAGTGCCGGTTATGACCACTTTGAGCATCTTGCAGACAAAGCAAACGTTACATCTCTCCGCGAATATTGCGTAAACGCTGTAGCGCAGACTGCTATTAAATTTATGTATGCAACTGCAGGTTATCTCAACCACTATACGTTTAACACATGTACGTTTGAAAGAAACAAGACTCTTTCATTTATGGAATTAAATGAGAACAGAACTGCAACCGTATTCGGCGTAGGCAAGATAGGAAAAAGAATATACGAACTTCTCGAAGGCAACGGGCTTACCGTACAAGCAGTAGATATAAGAGAAGAAGAACTTTCAAAACTCTATAACGGCAAAGTTAACTTTGTTACAAAAGAAAAAGCTATAGCAAATTCCGATATTATTATTAATGCTATGAACCTCACAAGACTTGAGAACAGCAGATACTACAACGTTAATTACTTCTCCGAAGAAACACTTTCAAAAGCAAAGGACGGACTTGTATTTATAAACGTTACAAGAGGCGAAATAGCCCCCGAAGCAACGCTTCTTAAACTTTACAAATCAGGTAAAATATCAGGTATCGGCGTTGACGTATTCTCCGATGAAAACGGTTTTTCTGCTATACTCAACAAAAAAGCGGAAGCTTCTAACGAAAACCACAAAGCCGCATTTGAAATGCTTGAAGCGTCTATCAGCAGAGCTGCAAACATATATGTTCAACCCCATCAGGCATTCAATTCAGATGTTGCCGCTATGTCAAAGGCGAGTGAAACGATAAAGCATATGATAAGTTGGCACGCGAACAACAAGGAAAGATTTGATTTTCAACTCCCTTATTACGGCATTTAACTGTTAATTTATATGTGTGATTTTAACATTTCTCAAAAGAGTGATACAAAAACGCAATAAAATAGTTGTAATAATGTTTGTTTTCGCAATTATGCTGTTGACATTTTGAGATAATTCTTATATAATTAAAATGAGTGAGTGTTAAAAATAACATTTGCGGTGTGAATTTTTTCTTAAAATTCATAAAAAGATAAAGGGAGAATACATATTATGCATTCCGAAAGAAGAAAAATCATCAAAGATATGCTTTATTCAAAGCCATTTGTATCTTTAAAAGAGCTTATAGAGCTTTTTCCTAACGTTTCAAGTATGACTATAAGACGTGATATAGACTATTTTGAACAGCAAGGCGAGGCTATAAAGGTTAGAGGTGGCGCTCGTTCTATGAAGTTTATCACGACTTCAATGGAAGAGGAATTTCCCAGCCGTATGCAAAAAAACGTACCTGCAAAAGAGGCTTTGGCTAAAAAAGCTATCGAGTTGCTCGAAACCGGTCGATCAATATTTCTTGACTCGGGTACGACTATGATGAAAATGGCGACTCTTCTTCCTGAAGACAGGCTAACCATAACTACTACGGGCCCCAACATTGCTATTGAGTTGCTTAACAAAAAGCAAACGTTGGTGAACCTTGTGGGCGGTATGCTTAACAGAGATAACATATCCGTATCGGGAACACAAGCGTTGCGTTTTCTTGAAGACATTAATATTGATATTGCATTTATAGTTCCTTCGGGTGCTGATGCGCAAACGGGACTTACTTGCGGTAACTACAGCGAATGTGAACTTAAAAAGATGATAGTTGAAAAGGCAAGAAAGATTATCGTTCTCCTTGACACATCAAAACTCGACAAAAGTTTGCCCTACACGTTCTGCGCTCTGGAAAACATTTCCGCAATTATTTCAAACGGAACTCTCCCCAAAGACATTGAAGAACTTGCCGACAAAAACGGCGTACAAATAATTCGAGCATAAAAAACAATTAATATATAAATATTTTGGAGGTAAAAACTTATGGCAACATTAGTTATAATGCCGCGCCAGGGACAGTCCGTCGAAAGCTGCGTCATTACCGAATGGAAAAAGAAAAAGGGAGATGCAGTTGCTGAAGGCGACGTACTCTTCTCTTACGAAACAGACAAATCATCTTTTGATGAACCCGCAACAGTTGCAGGTACACTCCTCGAAGTTTTCGCAGAAGAAGGCGATGACGTACCCTGCCTTGAACCCGTATGTATAATCGGTGCTGAAGGCGAAGATATATCTGCTCTTATGCCTAAAGCTAACGCAGAAGCAGCCCCCGCTGAAGCTGCTGCTCCTGCTGAAGAAAAAAAGGAAGAAGTTAAGAAAGAAGAAGTTGTTGTAGCAACAGAAAGCGCTGACAAAGACGGTATGATGAAGATCAGCCCCAGAGCGAAGAATCTTGCAAACAAGACTTACGCAGATCTTTCTCAGGCTACTCCTACAGGCCCCAACGGAAGAATTATTGAAAGAGACGTAAACAGACTTCTCGACAACGGACAAAGACTTACACCCGAACAGTACGAAACATTTATAAAGACAGGCGTTGCTCCTGCTGCAGAGGCTGTTGAAGCTCCCGTAGCTGCAGCTGCAGTTGCTGCACCCGTTGCAGAATACGAAGACGTAAAGCTTTCCAACGTAAGAAAGGTTATTGCAAAGTCAATGCACGAATCCCTTTCGTCTATGGCTCAGCTTACACTCAATGCTTCTTTCGATGCAACACAGCTTATGGAGTACCGCGCGCTTCTTAAGAAGAACGCAGAAGGTATGGGCCTTAATAACATTACATTTAACGATATGGTACTCTTTGCAGTTGCAAAGACATTGAAGAACCACAAGGATTGCAACGCTCACTTCCTCGGCGATAAGATGAGATTCTTTAACAGCGTTAACCTCGGTATTGCTGTTGATACAGAAAGAGGACTCCTTGTTCCTACAGTATTCAATGCTGACAAGATGAGCCTCAACGAACTTTCTGCAAACGCTAAAACCGTTATCAAGGCTGCTCAGGGCGGTTCTATCAGCCCCGATCTCCTTTCCGGCGGTACATTTACAGTTACCAACCTCGGCGCTATGGGAGTTGAAAGCTTTACTCCCGTTATCAATCCTCCCCAGACTTGTATTCTCGGCGTATGCAACATTACCCGCCGCGTAAAACAAGTAAACGGTCAGGACGTATTCTATGACGCTATGGGTCTTTCTCTTACATTTGACCACAGAGCCCTTGACGGAGCTCCCGCTGCAAGATTCCTCAAAGAACTTTGCACAAACCTCGAAAACTTTAACCTTCTTATGGCTAAATAAGTTATCCTATATAAGAAAGGAAGTATTATAAATGTACGATCTTATTGTAATCGGCGGCGGACCTGCAGGTTATAACGCAGCCGAAAAAGCCGCACATGGCGGCCTTAAGACACTCGTTATTGAAAAACGCGCAATGGGCGGTGTTTGTCTTAACGAGGGTTGTATCCCCACAAAAACACTCCTCTACTCTGCAAAGATTTATGATTATGCAAAGCACAGTGATGCTTACGGCGTTAAGTTCGACGGCGCTTCTATCGACCATGCAAAAGTTGTTGAAAGAAAAGGCAAGGTTGTAAAGACTCTCGTTTCAGGTATCGAAGGTACTATGAAGAGAGCAGGCGTTGACGTTGTAAAAGAACTTGCAGAAATTAAAGAAAAGACTGCCGAAGGCTTTGTTGTTAAGGCAGGCGACAAGGAATATACAGGAAAACAGCTTCTTATCTGCGCAGGTTCTGAAGCTGCAGTTCCCCCTATTCCCGGTCTCAGAGAAGCAGTTGCTTCCGGTTTCGCAAAGACTAACCGTGAAATCCTCGATATGACTACAGTTCCGAAGGAACTTGTAGTAATCGGCGGCGGTGTTATCGGTCTTGAAATGGCAAGTTACTTCAACTCTATTGGTTCAAACGTTAAGGTTATCGAAATGCTCGACCACATTGCAGGTCCTACAGACGGCGAAATCTCTGCTCTTCTTCTTAAGAACTATAAGAAGAAAGGCGTTGAATTCCTCCTTTCCGCAAAGGTTACTTCAGTAGGTACAGACTGCGTTAACTATGAAATTAACGGCGAAGCTAAAACAGTTAAGGCTGACTGCGTTCTCGTTTCTATCGGAAGACGCCCCTCTACAGCAGGTCTCGGACTTGAAAATATCGGTGTTCTTACCGAAAGAGGCGCTATCGTAACAGGCGAAGACGGCAAGACTAACGTTCCCGGCGTTTGGGCTGCAGGCGATATCAACGGCAAGTCTATGCTTGCTCATACAGCTTACCGTGAAGGCGAAGTTTGCATTAACAATATCCTCGGCAAGAAGGATAAGGTTAACTACAATGCTATCCCCGCTGTTATTTATACTAACCCCGAAGTTGCAAGCGTAGGCGAAACTTCCGAAACAGTTAAGGCTAAAGGTCTTGATGCAAAGGTTGAAAGCTTTACACTCCGTTATTCCGGTAGATATATCGCAGAAAACGAAGGCGGCGACGGTATCGTTAAGATTATTATTGATAAGAACCACCGCACTATTCTCGGTGTTCATATGATCGGTACTTATGCTTCTGAAATCATTTATGGCGCTGCTATGATGGTAGAAAACGAGATGCGTGTTGAAGACGTTCATAAGATGGTATTCCCCCATCCTACAGTTTGCGAAGTTATCAGAGAAGGACTCTTCCAGATATAAGAAATTACGGGCAATCAGGGCTGCCGCCCCGAACCCTGCTTTAAGAAACTTTTTGAAAAAAGTTTCTTAAAAATCTTCAAAAACTTTGCACTAAATTTTATTAAGAATTGTAGGGGAGGGTTTTCCCCTCCCGCAAATCAAAAAAAATTAATTTTATATAAAATCTAAAAAGGAGATAAAAATTATGCCTAAGAGTCAATATGTAGATCCTAAAAAGGTCTTTGAACCCGGATTTATCAGCTTCAAGGACATTCCTGTCTGCCAGTACAAGAAAACACTTGCAGAAGAAAAGAAAATTTATACTAAAGACGATATGATGCGTATTTACCACGATATGCGCGTTATTCGTGAATTCGAGACAATGCTTAACGAAGTTAAGACAAAGTCCGCATACAACGGCGTTGAGTACAACAACCCCGGACCTGCTCACCTTTCCATCGGTCAGGAAGCATCCGCAGTTGGTGAAGCATACGCTCTCGATATGAATGACTTCTCCTTCGGCTCTCACAGAAGCCACGGCGAAATCATTGCAAAGAGCTTGTCTTCTATCCACAAGCTCGACGAAAAAGAAGTTTACGATATTATGAAGGAGTTCCTCGGCGGTACACTTCTCTCTATCGTTGAAAAGCATATGCCTACTTCCGATATCAAGGAACTCGCAAAGAACTTTATTCTTTACGGCGCATTGGCTGAAATCTTCGCAAGAACAACAGGCTTTAACAAAGGTCTCGGCGGTTCTATGCACGCATTCTTCATTCCTTTCGGCCTTATGCCTAACAACGCTATTGTTGGTGGTTCCGGACCTATCGCTCTCGGTGCTGCTCTTTATAAGAGAGCTAACCACAAGCCCGGTATCGTTATCGCTAACTCCGGTGACGGCGCTCTCGGCCGTGGTCCCGTTCTCGAATCCTTCAACTTTGCTTCTATGGACCAGATCACAAAGCTCTGGGGTATGGACGGCAAGTATCCTGACGGCGGACTCCCCATCCTCTTCAACGTATTCAACAACAGCTACGGTATGGGCGGTCAGACCAGAGGCGAAACAATGGGTTACGATATGGCTGCACGTCTCGGTGCAGGTTTCAACCCCGATATGATGCACGCTGAAAGAGTTAACGGTTACGATCCTTTCGCAGTTATCGACGCTGTTTCAAGAAAGAAAGAACTTCTTCTTGCAGGTAAGGGCCCCGCACTCCTCGACGTTGTAACATACCGTGTTTCCGGTCACTCTCCTTCCGACTCTTCTACATACAGAACACAGGAAGAAATCGACGCATGGATTGCAGCAGATCCTATTGCAGCTTACAAGGCTAAGATGATTAAGGGCAAGGTTGCTACAGAAGCTGAATTCGCAGCTATTGATGAAGATATCATCAACCGTATGACAGCTATTATGAAGCTCGCTATCAACGATGAAATTTCTCCTCGTATGGACCTCACAAAGAACCCCGAAGCTATTTCTTCCATTATGTTCTCTAACGAAAAGGTTAAGAGCATGGATCCTTCAAGAGAAGCAGAAATGCTCGTTCCCAAGGAAGAATGCCCTCGTGTTAAGGAAATCAAGGGTAAGATCCGTACAGCTACTGATGCAAACGGCAAACCCGTTTCCAAGATGAAGATGTACAACATCAGAGACGGTCTCGCTGAGCCGATCATTGATAAATTCTACGACGATCCCACTCTTATCGCTTACGGCGAAGATAACAGAGACTGGGGCGGCGCATTCGGTGTATACAAGAAGATGACCGAAGCTATTCCTTATCACAGATTCTTCAATGCTCCTATTTCCGAGTCTGCAATCGTTGGTTCTGCAGTAGGTTACGCAATGTGCGGCGGCCGTGCAATCGTTGAACTTATGTACGCTGACTTTATGGGTTGCGCAGGCGACGAAATCTTTAACCAGATGGCTAAATGGCAGTCAATGTCTGCAGGTATCCTCAAGATGCCTATCGTTCTTCGTGTTTCCGTTGGTTCTAAGTACGGCGCACAGCACTCTCAGGACTGGACAGCTCTCGCTGCTCATATTCCCGGTCTTAAGGTTGTATTCCCCTCTACTCCCGCAGATGCTAAAGGTCTTATGACTGCAGCTCTTGAAGGAACTGACCCCGTTGTATTCTTTGAATCTCAGAGAATTTATGACAAGGGCGAAGAATTTATGGCTGGCGGTGTTCCCGAGGGCACATACGAAATTAAGATGGGTGATCCCGACGTTAAGAAGGAAGGTAAGGATATCACAATTCTTACTATCGGTGCAGTTCTTTACCGCGCTCTCGAAGCTGCAAAGACTCTCGAAGAAAAGTACGGTATTTCTGCAGAAGTTATCGATACACGTTCAATCGTTCCTTTCGATTACACAAAGGTTATCGAATCTGTTAAGAAGACAGGTAAGATCGTTATCGTTGGCGACGCTGTAGAACGCGGCTCTATTATGAAAGATATGGCTGCAAACATCTCCGAACTCGCATTCGATTACCTCGACGCTCCCGCAATTGCTCTCGGTTCACGTAACTGGATCACTCCCGCGCACGAGCTCGAAACATCATTCTTCCCCTATCCCGATACGATTATCGACTGCATCCACGAAAAGATTATGCCTATCCCCGGCTATGTTGCAAAGCATAACTTCAGCGATGTAGAAAAGATCGAAAGATACAAGAAGGGTGTTTAATCTTAATATTTAAGATAAAACTAATTAAATTATCCCGAGAGGTTTTTGAAATCTCTCGGGATTTTTTCCGCTTTCTTTCGCAGAAAGCTTGGCAAAGAACTTGCCTCTCTTGGTTTGTGCGAACTTAATTATATGGTCATCCTGAGCGAAGAGGGCAACGCCCTCGAAGTCGAAGGATCCCATTATCTGTGCCCAATAATTATGGGATTTCTCGATTCCGCTTCCTTCGGTCGCTCCACTCGAAATGACCACTTAATATTATTTCTACAAACCAGAGAGGCAAGGTTTCTTTGCTTACTTTCTTTATTTAAAAGGAGATAAGCGGCGGGAGCAAGCCCCCGCCCTACGATATAAAGATAAAGTCTGTGCAAATGATAAAAAGCGGCACAGACCCGTTATTCAAGGTTTCTTTGCTTACTTTCTTTATTTAAAAGGAGATAAGCGGCGGGAGCAAGCCCCCGCCCTACGATATAAAGATAAAGTCTGTGCAAATGATAAAAAGTGGCACAGACCCGTTATTCAAGGTTTCTTTGCTTACTTTCTTTATTTAAAAGGAGATAAGCGGCGGGAGCAAGCCCCCGCCCTACGATATAAAGATAAAGTCTGTGC
>JAZRUG010000023.1:0-38626 GCA_045652425.1 Eubacteriales bacterium | reverse complement strand
GTTTTCTGCCTTAAACTGACTTGCCTTTGACATATCTTCCAATGCATAGTCAAAGTTTATCTTGATTTCGTCTATCAAGTTAAGGCTTGCTGTCATTCCGCCAGATGTCGGGAATACTGCATATTCTATTTCAGGCTTGGGCTCAACAAGTGCTACGTCTTTTGTAACGTTTTCTGCTGCTACAGTAATTTCTTCTGTATATGTTTCACGGCCTTCAGATGTAACCTTCAATGTATATGTGCCTTCAGTTACCAAGTCGAATGCATAAGCTGCAGCACCGTCTACAGGTGTTACTGTTACTTCAAATGCTACTTCTTCGCCGTTAATAAGCTGTACTGTTACGTCTGATGCTGCATTTGTTACTGTACCGCTTACTGTTACGCCTTCGGGTTCAGGTTCTTTTACGTTCAACGTAATGGGAGCTGAATATCTTTCGCCAACCTTTACCTTAATTGCTTTAAGTTCCTGTGATACTTCTGTAATTACTTCGTTTGTAGCTGCATCAACAAATGTAAATGCATTGTCATTTTCTGTATATGCGTCAAACTCTGTAAGTTCTGCATAAGTATATGTCTTATCGCCAATTGTTACCGTTTCGGGAATAAGTGTATTAAGCGCGGTGCCAACTTCAAGAACTTCTGATGTAAATGTTCCAACTGTTACGCCTTCTGTGAAGGGATTAATAACTTTGTCTACGCCACTACCTGTAAGGCTATATGTACCGGTATACTGGAACAAGTCGAGAACTGAGTTATTTGCTCCTGTCACCCAAATGTTCATACCGGTCTTGCTTGCATTTGCAGAATCTACGGGGTCAAATGTAATGTTGTTACCAACAAACTTGATTACGTCTTTACCCCTTGTTGTTCCACCAAGTCCCAATTCAAACTTGTAGCTGTTATCTGTTCTGTTCAATTTACCGCCGCTAACTTCAATTATGTTGTTACCTTCGATAATAGCCACCGTGGTGTTGGGACCGCCAATTCTAATACCATAAGTGATTGAACCGCCAGAAATCTTCGAAATTACGTCACCTGTAACTACGTAAGCGTATTTAGCAGGTTCCTTTGATGGATCACCATTCAACGTTGCGTTGAGACTATTTCTCATGTGAACATAACCAACCGATGCAGTTCCAGACATATTGAAGTAAACATTACCGTCAAGGTCATTGTTTTTACCGATCAACTGAATCTGGTCACTAAGCAAACCACCGGAGAAGTTACAGGTAATATCACCAACCTGTCTGAAGCCACGAGCGTAAGTGCTGCCTTCGGGAGCTGCAAGCACGTTTGTGCCGTAAGAACCAATATAGAATGAGGCATTAGATGCATAGTAGTACGTACCGCCTGAAATATTGGCAGTAATATTACCTTCCATCGTACCTGTACCGTAGATACCTGCGGTTGTGATACGCTGTGTATCAGCTGTAAATGCAGCATCACCATGGTTTGCATTTCTCAACTTGATTGTACCATTCTTTATATTGAGTTCAGAGTCACCAATAAGTTTAGATACACCGTAACCACCTGCAGTAATCACGTCATATCTGTGAAGTGAACCGTATGCGTTGTCTTTATTATCATAATAGGAAGAATTCAACGTAAGAGTTGCGTTACCTTCGTGAACAACACCTGCTTTTTCGGTGTAAATACCACCTGTCGCAACAAGGGTAAAGGAAGTGTTCGAATCACGACCAATTGACTTTGCGGCGTTAATCTCAAGCAAAGTATTACCTACCTGCTTACCGTTGTCTGCAGTAAATAATGAACCACCGGCTATAGTTTCATCAGTAAGACCATTTCCATTAATGATCAATGAAGAGTTCTGGTATACTGTTGCAGCTGCTTCAACTCTGGAACCACCAAACATTCTAAGAATAAGTGTATTTCCGAGAATAAGTCTTGCTGTAGGATATGTGTCATCTTCAGGATTTCCTATACCTGCAGGTTTTACATTGTTAGCTCTTGTATAGTAAGAACCACCGAATATCATTGCATTACCACTCTGGAAGTTCAACCCCTTAGAGCTTCCGATTTCTACTTCGGAGTCACCGCTGTGGTATGCACCGAGGGTTGTAGCATTACCCTGAACATTAGAACCACCGTAAATGCAACGAGCCTCAGAACCACCAATAATCAGCTTGGTGCCGTTATCAATGTTAATGTATACTCTGGAATTACCGGATTGGATACCGTCCTGAGCAAGCATTGAACCGCCGAATACGTTTGCTTCAACTCTTGCTTCACCATTTGCTTTGTCAAGAATAATGTTTACAGCCGTATTACCGGTCATCTTAGAACCGGACATATCGGCATACGCACCACCGTGAATATGACCGGGATAATCTCTACCCATAGTAACGTTGAGCAAGTTAACAGTTGCATCACCGCTGTGAACAGCAGTAGCGTTAGACAAAAGTGATGCACCAACTATACGTGTGTTACCACTTTGAAGGATAAAGTTCTTTGTATTGTCATATTTAGGATCCGTTTCAGCAACATCTGTTTTTACATACGAGTCAATACCGTCAAACGTCATAACCGTATTACCGCTATGAGTTGTACCGGAAGAAGAGAGTCTTGAACCGCCGTATATGTGAGAACTACCGGTTTGAGTAAGACCATAAATGGTTACTTCAGTATTACCCATGTGTTTGCCGTTTATAACGTCAAGCTTTGAGCCTGCAGTGAATCCACCAAAAGTAGTACCTTCATATACGAAGATCTTTCTGTTTGCACGGTCCTGAGATTTGCAAACAGAGAAGTCAGAACCACCGTAGAAATTGGTAATTGTTGCTTTTGCCGAAGGATATTCAATACCTTCAATAGCATCACGTCTGTTAACGTAAATATTAACTTCGCCCTTGATTGCAGCATTGTTTGTCGCCTTGCCTGCTGTTTCAGCCGTAACGTTAGTCTTAACACCATTTTCAGTATAGTAACCTGTGTAAGTAGCGTATATACCGCCGTAAAAGTTTGTTACCGTACCACCATCTACGTAGAAGTTGATTTCTGTTCCGGCTGTAGTAACAGCACCATTTTCATCTCTTACAACATCTTTACCTGCAGTGCCACCATCGTACATTGTAGCAGCAGTAACGGTTGCAATGCTAGATGCATTTACGATACGAATATTGAATACAGATGCTTCATCAAGTGAACCGCACAAAGCCTCTATTCTGTTTACCGAGTTTGTGGTGTCAATAATAACATCTGCGCCCGCAGAACCGGCAACACCGGTATATCTACCACTTCCGATAACCGCACCTGTTACTTTTGCGTTACCCAAAATCTTAACATTTGATTTTGCGTTAACCTGACCACCGCCAGCTGCACCCTCAATCATACCACCGGCTACAGAAGCAGTTACAGTTGAGCCCTGTACTGTGATGTTAAGTTCTTTTTCAATCTTAACACCGGAGCCCTTTGCGTTAGCTGCGATATAAGAATATGTACCGGAGTTAACTTCTACGTTACCTGCAATGTTGATTGCCTTTGCGCTGCTTGTTTTTGCAAGACCTTCGCCGAATACAGCAGAAGAGTCATCGGGGAACACCAACGCATTGTCATATCTGTCGCTACCTTTTGCAGCATAAGCTACTGTATCAAGCAACATGTTGGAGAATTCGTACTTACCGTACATAACAACAACAGGGCTTTGATCAAGCTTAATACCGTAAGTGCCCGCGGGATTAGAAGTAAAGGAAATCTTTCCACCTTCAACCCATGTTGCAGCAACTTCAGGAGTACCTATCACCGTAGTCTCATTAAAGACCATGTCTTTTTCAAGAGTGATAGTTACAGTCTGACCTGCAGCAGCAACTTCAATAGCATCCGCGATGAATTCCGCAGGAGTTTCAGTTGCGTCAGCCGCATAGGTTATAGCACCGTCAAATTCCGAGCCCATAACCAAAGCCTTGTTTGTTTTTACGCTATCTTTCAATTCATTTGCAACAAATTTGTCAGTGTAACCAAAGTTATCAACTGCAACTGCTACAGACACATATTCATCTGCAACAACCCCTTTGTTTGCAAAGCTTACAGTAAAGAGTGCGCCTTCAGCTGTTTCTTCTGAAATTTCAGAACCAGCCCAAGCTATAACAGCTTTACCGTCTTCGAGCTTCGAACCAAACTGCGCGCCGTTCAATGCGTCTGCCGCAACAACAGATGTAGCAGTCATCTTGTTCGAATCCCATGTCAATGTGATCTTACCACATTCAACATCAGTGTTATTGTCTTTAAAATAAAAACCAACATCGAAGTTGTCAGCCACTTCAGTCGCTTCGCCGTAAACAACAGCAGTAGACGTCGTCTCTGCAGCAAATACGCCGATAGCCGTACAAGCAAGTACTGCTACTACAACTAAAGTAACCCAAAAAAGCTTGGAAAACTTTTTCATATAATATACCCTCCATATAATAATTTTTTATGACCGTATTGAATATATAAAACCTTCCGCCGTTGCTGCTAAACTCAAACGGAAAATACGGTTTCGTTTTTTGTGCATTATCCACATTTAACACAGATAATACAAAGCGTCTTGTGCGCGTTCTGCCCAAAACATCACCGTTTCTTTACCCGTAAAATCTATTTTTGGGTATAGTTAGACACGGTAATTTATTCGATTTATTGTACCACAATTAATCCCCAGTGTCAATACGAAAACGAAATAATTTTTCTTGTATTTTTTGGGGGAGGATTCCCCCCCCGCTTTCTTATTACAAAATATAAGTTGTTTTTCCGTAAGGCAAGGCTTTAGGTTTATGCAAATTTGTCCGTTCTTCCCGCCGGAAGCAAGCCACTGACCTACAGAAAATAGGCATTGTTTGCGCAAATAAAGACACTTTTTCAGTCAAATTCAGTCCTTGATTATTGCTTTATACGGTGTTACTATTACAATATGTATATTAATTTTATTGACAGCTGATTCTTTTCTGTGATAAAATATTGTGTCAGATATCATTTTTCAAGGAGTCATTTATGCTTTACACAAAAAACCAAACCAAAAAACTCGATACCGAGTTATTCAAAAACCCTACCTGTGAGTACAGAGGGGCGCCTTTCTGGGCTTGGAACTGCAAACTAACCAAAGAAGAACTACTCGAACAAATCGATAATTTCAAAACTATGGGTATGGGTGGCTTTCACATGCACGTAAGAACGGGTATGGCAAGTCCTTACCTTGACGATGAATTTATGGGTTATATCCGCCTTTGCATTGAAGAAGCAAAGAAAAAGGATATGTTAGCCTGGCTCTACGACGAAGACCGTTGGCCCTCCGGTTCTGCAGGGGGACTTGTATCACAAAACCCCGAATTTGTTATGCGCGATCTCCTCTTTACCACAAAGCCTTACAGTCCCGATTTTAAGTCAAAACGCAACAACGTTACTGGACGCGGCTGTTCTCGCGAAGAAAACGGTTATCTCGTTGCCGTTTATGATGTTATACTAAACAGTGACGGTTCACTAAAGTACTATAAGAGAATAGCCGAAAACGACTCCGCAAACGGTACTAAATGGTATGCTTACAACGAGGCGGCTATACCTACTCCTTGGTTCAACAACAGCCCCTATGTTGACACGCTTAACAAAAAGGCTATAGAAAAATTCATTGAAACTACTCACGAAAAATACTATGCGGAATTCGGTGAAGATTTCGGAAAAACTATTCCTTCCATATTTACCGACGAGCCACAGTTTGCCGTTAAGGGTACTCTTTCATTTGCCGATGAGGTAAAAGACGTATTCCTCCCTTGGACAAACGATTTCCCCGAAAAGTTTAAAGAGTTCTGCGGCTTCGATATTCTCGACAGCCTCCCCGAAGTATTCTGGGAGTTGCCCGAGGGTAAGCCTTCATATACAAGATATAAATTCCACGATTTCGTAACAGAACTATTCGTATCCTCTTTCTGCGACACCATCGGCGATTGGTGCGATGACCATAATATTATGCTCGGCGGTCACCTTATGCACGAGGATACCCTCGAAAGACAGACCGAATATATCGGCGAGGCCATGAGAGGCTACCGTTCCTTCAAAAAAATGCCCGGTATGGACTTGCTCTGCAACAGACACGAGTTCAATACCGCAAAACAGTGCGCTTCGGTTATGCATCAACAGGGCGGCGAAGCTGTTCTCTCCGAACTTTACGGAGTTACCGGTTGGGACTGGGATTTCAGAGGCCATAAGTTACAAGGCGACTGGCAGGCTGCTCTCGGTATTACCGTACGTGTTCCCCACCTTACCTGGATGAGCATGAAGGGCGAAGCAAAGAGGGACTATCCCGCTTGTATCGGTTATCAGAGCCCTTGGTGGAGAAGATATAATATTATTGAAACTCACTTCGCAAGACTTAACACAGCACTTACAAGAGGTAAGCCGCAAGTCAATGTCGCTGTTATCCACCCCATCGAAAGCTATTGGATAAATTGGGGCCCATCTAACCAAACTGACGCAGTAAGAAGACAGCTCGAAAGCAATCACCGAATGTTAGGCGATACGCTTCTTATGGGTATGATAGACTTTGACTTCATAAGCGAGTCGTTGCTTCCTGACTTCTGTAAAAACGGCGGTTCTCCCCTTAAAGTCGGCGAAATGGAATACAATACTATCATCGTTCCCGGTTGTCAGACTTTGCGTTCAACAACACTTGAAAGACTTGAAGAATTTAAAAAACAAGGCGGTAATCTCATATTCCTCGGCGAATGTCCCAAATACGTCGACGCGAAAATTTCCGACAGACCAAAAGCTCTCTACGATATAAGTAAAAATGTAAGCTTTACAAAATCCGATATACTTGACGCGCTTGAAGACCAGAGGTTTATCGACACACGTATAATAAAAACCTACGGCGGTGTTGCATTTGACGTTCCCGACGGTACTCGCACTGCCGATATGATGTATCAGCTCCGTCAAGATAACGACTGCAAATGGTTATTTATTACAAAATCTCTTGACCCCATTTGTCCCGATGTTGACCCCACGAGAATTATCAGAGTTGCGCTCAACGGTACGTACTCACTTGAAGAATACGATACTATGACGGGCGATATCAGACCTATACCCGCTAAATATGAAAACGGCAAAACCATCTTCGAAAGAATGTGGTATATGCACGACAGTATGCTGCTCCGTCTTACCGACGGCAAAAACGAGGGAGCCCTCCCCATTAATCACCCCAAAACAAACGGCAGAATCATTACAAAAAAAGTTCCAGTTAAGCTTGACGAGCCTAACGCTTTGCTTCTCGATATGGCAGAATATTCTCTCGACGGCGGCGAATTGCACCCAACGGAAGAGTTCCTCAGACTCGACAATGCGTGCAGAAAGAAGGTCGGCATACCTCTCCGTATGAAAGAGGTTACACAGCCGTATAAAATTACCCCAAAGAAACCCGAACACGAAATATATCTCCGTATGACTTTTGATTCGGAAATATATTACGAGGACGCAAAACTTGCAATTGAAGAGCCCGAAAATGCAAAAATCGTATTTAACGGCAACACTATTACCGCCAAGGCTGACGGTTGGTACGTTGACAAAGCTATTGAAACCGTGCCTCTAACTGCAATTATCGAAGGCGAAAACGTTCTTGAAGTTACCGTTCCCCTCGGTGAACGCACAAACCTCGAATGGTTCTATCTTATCGGTGATTTCGGCGTACGCGTTGACGGCTGCGTTAAAACTATTATTAAAAAGGTCGATAAACTCGCTTTCGGCAATATAGTTAATCAGGGACTTCCCTTCTATACCGGTAATATTACCTACGAGTTTGAAGCAGAAGTCGGAAATAACGGCAAACTCGCTGTTCGTACAGAACAGTACAGAGGCGGTCTTATCGACGTATTCGTTGACGATGAGCTGTCAGGTAATATTATATTTTCACCCTACACTTTTGAAAAAGACGGTCTTACTCCCGGTAAGCATAAGATTGGTCTTAAACTCTACGGCACAAGACAAAACGGCTTCGCTCAAGTCCACCACACCCCCGGTGTCTACTTCTATCAAAGCCCTAACTCCTGGAGAGACGACGGTCCGTTGTGGATGTATGAATATCAGCTAAAGCCCGCAGGTATTCTCAAGAGTCCGTTGATTTTTGAATAAAAATTAAGATTTCATGGGAACTTTTTGAAAAAAGTTCCCAAACCCTCAAAAACTTTAAAACTATGCACAATCTATTGTTCATATAAAAGTTTTTGCGGATTCCAAAGGGGCTTTTTTCAAAAAGCCTCTTTGGTGGGTTTCAGGGCAACGCCCTGATCTCCTACTGCTAATCAAAAAAAGCACCTTTTCGGTGCTTTTTTTATATCCATTTACTGTAAAGTAAAATCTACTCTGCAAAGTTCAGCAGAACCGAGCGCTATTCCGGCATCAACAACAAGAGTGTAATTTCCTGCCGACAGATTGTCAAATAATTCCGCGGATTCGTTTCTTAAACTTACCTTAAACGTATCGTCCATTCCTCCGATAACTACCTGCTTTACAATTTTACCATCGGTGTTACATACATTAAGGTAAACATGTTTGAGAGGATAGTTTGAAGAAACTGTTCCTGTGAGAGCTTTCTTCGCCAAAACAGCAGAAGTTATCTCTTCCTTAAGAGCCAAATAAGGCAACTCTGTTTCCGGTGTTTCATATATTCCCAACGTTACAGGAAGATAGCTTGTCGAAAGCAGATCACTAAAGGTGTATATCTTATCTTCTCTCCAAGTCGTAAGCTTGCCGTCTGTACGTGTATTGTCAAATGCATTGGTCTGTTCAACACACTTAACATAGCTTCTGCCGGGATTTACTCTGCCGTTTGCATTCACAACCGTCGCCTTTTCGGTAATAACACGAATGTGGGGCGCTCCGTTTACTCTTTTTACGATTATGTCTCCAACGTCAAGCAGAGCGTATGATTTATACATAGTCTGTTCGTCATTTTCCTCTACGATCTCGTTGGTTTGCGCACTGCCGTCTTTGACGTTATAATCGCCAAGCTTTATTGCTCTGCAGGTATCCTTTCCGTTGGGAATAAAGTTTGCCGTTTCCCCATATACGTCATTTGTTATCTGCTGAATCGCATTCAAAATTGCAGAGCAGCAGCCTACACCGATAACGTTTTCCCAAGAGGTTGCGTCTGATCCGAATTTTCCGCCGTTCGCTTCAAGCTCGGATACAAACTTGTGATAGCTTGAGTTAAGATTTGAATAAATCATACCGTGGTATGTTTTACCTCTTTCATACTTTAAATCAACATCCCAAGTGCCAAGATCATCTTTCAATGAAATATCATTTGCCGCTACCCATTGTACATTTGCCTGTGTTCTCATATAATCAACAACAACTTGTCTTGGTTCGCCTTCAGCAAGTTTAAACTCAACAAACTTGTAGTAATCGTCAGGATTAATTCCTTCGGGAAGAGCCAGTTTCTTCTCTTCTTCTTTGCTTTCAAACAAATCATTTGTCTCTGTAACGCTATTGTCTGTCGTTTCATTTCCGCCCTGTTCCTTTTTTGTGCCGCAAGAAATAAGCGTCACGCACAATGCAAAAATTGCAAATATAACAAAAAGCTTTTTCAGGTTTTTCATACCCACTTCTCCTTTTCAAACTATATCAGAGATTCAAAAAATCTTTTCTGTATTTTACTCCAAAGAATTCGGCAAGTTCCACCATTTCGCTGTCTTTTATCGTATTAATTCTGGGCAGACCTGCGGTCAGCATATATATCTGAGCCGCCTTCTCAACGGTTTCAATCAAACCAAAAGTCTCGTCCATATTCTTTCCCGCGCCGTATATTCCGTGCATTCCCCATACTACAAGTCGGAATTCTTTCATCTTTTCGGCAGTAGCTTCTCCAATCGAATTTGTACCGCAAAGCATCCAAGGCAATACACCAACACCATCGGGAAATACTACTATACATTCGGTACACATTTCCCATAAGGTATGTGTAAACTTCTTCTCGTCAAGCTCGTGAACATAGTTCATAGCAAGTGTATTTGTGGGGTGGCTATGCATAATCACTCTGTTTTCGGGATCAACTTCAAGTCTTGCCATGTGGCTCATAAGGTGTGCTGGAAGCTCTGAAGTAAACTTTCCGCCGTCCTTATATCCCCAAAGAAGCTCAGCTGTCTGTCCGTCTTCGCCTATTCTAATTATACCGAGATTGGTTTCGGGATCGTCCATAACGTTCTTAAAATATTTACCCGTTCCTGTTACAATAAATATTTTACCGATAAGACTCTTTGCCTCAAAGCCTATAGGTATCTCTCTTATAACCTTTGAAAGATCAAGGTATTCGTCAACTAAAATTTCGTCAAGCATATAGCTTATATTTCCGCCGTTTCTCTCGTCCCAGCCAAGTCTGTACATATTAGCCGTCGTCTTTTTCATTTCTTCCACAAACGGAGCTGTTAAAATATCTTTATAATTTCTCATTATCTATTCACCAAAACTTCCCTTTCATATTTTTTTACTTCCGAAAGATAATCACTCTTAACGTTTTCGCGTCTTAAGTACTCTTCCCAGATATCACCAACAGGCATCATCTTCATCTCTTCCATTACCGCCATAACATCGGTAAATTTGTTGTCCTCCTGCAAGGATTTAAGCAAACAATCAGGCTGAAGCATAGCAAAAAGCAATGCCTTCTGTACAGAACGAACACCTGTTACCCAAGCGGATATTCTGTTTATCGATGCGTCAAAATAATCGGTAGCAATAAACACTCTGTCAAGAGCATCATTTCTCACTATCTCTTTTGCAATCTCTTTAGTTTCGTCATCAAATATAACAACGTGGTCACTGTCCCATCTTACCCCACGAGTAACGTGAAGGGCAATTTTTTCACTAAATAACAACATCGACGAAATCTTATCCGAAACAACTTCCGTCGGGTGATAATGTCCGTTGTCCATAAGTGGTGTTATTCCCTTTTGGTTAACATAGTTCATACAGAACTCCGCAGAACCTACCGTATATGATTCAACGCCTATTCCAAACACCTTTGACTCAAGGCATATATACACCATATTCTTATCGTACGGTGTTTCCAAAATCTCATCAAGGGATTTTTTCAGTCTTGCTCTCGGCGCAAGTCTGTCTGCAGGTATATCCTTGTATCCGTCGGGAATCCATATATTCATAACGCAGGGTTCACCTGTCTGTTCAGCAAAATATTGAGATATTTCAACACATCTCTTGCCATGCTCTACCCAGAATCTTCTTATTTCTTCGTCGGGGGAAGAAAGTGTAAGACCATTCTTTACTTTGGGGTGAGAGAAAAACGTCGGGTTAAAATCAATACCCATATTTCTTTCTTTTGCAAACTTAAGCCATCTGTCAAAATGCTTATGGCTTATTTTATCTCTGTCAACAAACTCGCCCTCTTCAAATATTGCATAACATGCGTGAATGTTAAGTTTCTTTTTACCGGGAGTTAATTCAAGCACCTTATCAATATCAGCCATAAGCTCCTCGGGAGTTCTTGCCTTTCCGGGATAGTTACCCGTCGCTTGTATACCGCCCGATGCCGCCTGTCTGCTGTCAAAGCCCACAACGTCATCACCCTGCCAACAGTGAATAGATATGCTGACTTCTTTTATTTTGTTAAGCACTTCTTCTGTATCAATACCATATCTTGAATACATTTCTCTTGCGCTCTCGTATCTGTTCATACTATTTTGCCTCCTCTATATCAAAGCTTTTCTTTATAAGTTCACGCGCAGTCCATATATCGAGACCGTTGTTATCGCGTATCATCTGTGAAACTATATTTCCAAGTGCCGTAGCCTCACGCGGACCCGCATATACTTTTTTACCCGTATATTCTGCAGTAAGTCTGTTCAAATATTTATCAGCCGAGCCGCCGCCCACTATGTTTATGCTATCTATATCTTTTCCCGTCAGCTTCTGTATCTCTTCAAGGGCGTATCTGTATGACTTTGCCAGTGAATGATACACGCAGTTTATTACCTCGGGTAACGTCATATCGGGATTATTCGCAACCGCCTTTACAGCCTCAATCATATTTTCGGGAACTGTAAGTCTGCCGTCGTTTACGTCAATATAAGTAACGTTTCCGCACTCTTCAGCCATATACATCATTTCATCGTACGTATACTGCTTGTTGAGGTTCTTTCTTATATTCTGCAAAAGCCACATACCCATATAATTCTTCAAAAACCTGAAACGGTAGTCGATTCCACCCTCGTTGGTAAAGTTTGCAATCTTCGCTTCTTTGGTCAATACAGGAGTAGTAAGCTCTGTACCTATAAGACTCCACGTTCCCGATGAAACGTAAAGACCTTTTTCGTTCATCGGACAAGCAAGTACCGCGCTTGCCGTATCGTGCGACGGACAGAAAACAACCGTACTGTCAAATCCCGCGTATTCTTTCATTTCTTCGGTAAAGTTTCCTAACTCTTCGCCGGGTAAATACAACTTATTAAAAAGTCTTTCAGGGTAGCCCAAACGCGATATAATTTCAGCCTCCCACGTCTTTTCTTCGGCATTTACCATACCTGTAGTAGTTGCGTTCGTATATTCATTTTTAATTACACCTGTCAGTGTATATGACAAGTATTCCGGCATCATAAGATAGTAATGAGCCTTATCAAGTCTACCACTTATCTTATCACAATAAAGCTGATAAATAGTATTAAAATCAAGCTTTTGTATGCCTGTCTTTGAATAAAGCTCTTCGGGGGATATAATCGATTCAACAACGGGGATTGATTCCTTTGTTCTTGAATCACGGTATGCAAACACGGGGAGTATCGGTTTCTTTTCTTCGTCAATCAATACGTAGTCAACCCCCCAAGTGTCTATAGCTATGGTCTTTGGAACCATACCGTACTTATTGCACTCTTTTATTCCTTTTTTTACCTCTGATTCAAGTCGGTTAATATCCCAACAAAGACTTCCGTCGATTTCAGTCAGTTCATTGTCAAAACGGTATATTTCTTTCAAAACAAGATTCCCTTTATCAAGTGAACCTAATATATGCCGTCCAGACGACGCGCCTATGTCAATCGCAAGATAGTATTCCATTCTTCTAAAACCTCTTTTGCATAAGCTTTCTAAAAAACAATCGTTCTATCTTATGTTACCATAAAACAGAACGATTCTTCAAGGACGGCATTTGACTGAAAATGTGTCTTTATTTGCAGTTCTCTCTGTATTTCCTCGGGGACATACCAAACTGCATTTTAAATAACCTATGGAAATAACTTATATTATCATACCCAGTTTCATTTGCAACGTCTGCAATATTCATTCCTGTACTCTTCAACAAAAATTTTGCCTGATACAGTCGCTTCTCCTGAACAAGTTCGGTGTACGTCTTTCCCGTTCTTGATTTTATCTCACGCGAAAGCCACGTAAAATCATAATGCAACATCTCTGCAAGCTCGGTCAAGCTTCCCTCTTTGTAATTCTTTTCTATATATTGAAGCACCGACAGTACTATCTTGTCATCACGCTCCCCTGCCACACGGTCTGTATGATTCAGCAAATGAAGCAATAAAAGCCCCATTGTCGATTGATTTATATTTCTTTTGTTCGGCGTATCGTAAATAAGTGTCCATATCAGATTCTCAATCAAATTCTGTATGGGCAAAATATCCGACACATCAAAATGCATACACGCAGAACTACCATCCGAGCCGCTTAATATGTCAATAATAAACTTGTGAAGAGGAGTCTGCTCATGCCCTATCATCTGCATTGCTTTTTCAAAAAATATTGGTAATATTATAAAATTAACCGCTATATCATTTTCTGATGCAGGTAAAATCTCCTGCTTCGCATTCGGGGTTAAAAAAAGCAGTTCACCTTCTTTAAGGGTTATCGACGTACCGTTAATAATATGAGTCGTCTCCCCACGGCACATATATATAACCTCCACATAATCGTGGGAATGCTCGGGAAAATGTACAAAGCGAGTGTGAGGACGCACCGTTATAATCTTCCCCTCCCGAAGCAGCTTTTTGCTGTTTACCGTATCACTCTGCCCCTCCATATAAAGACTTCTGTCTATATTCTTTTCACCCTCGAGAATTCTTTTTTCCTCTTCGGTTACGGCAGCTAATCTTTCCAATATATCGGCTCTCATATACTTACTCCAAAATCTATAAATATATCACTCATTTGATTGTAGCATACATCTTTTAAAAATGCAAGATTATTTCTTTGTGTGTATAAACAAAAAGCAACAGCTCCTTCGTTTAGAAAAAAGCTGTTGCCTTCGTGCTGTCTATTCATTTATTTTTAATAGCTTTTCATCTATCTCAGCATTTGCGTAAAACCAATTAACCCCTTCAAGATTTGATTTGCCCGTTCCTATTGCAATAATACTGCATTCGTGAGCGTATTCCCTGTCCGAATCCAACAGAATTTGTGTAAAATTTATATTCAACGTACTGTCCATTTTGCCCACCTGATATACTTTGTTTTTCATGTGAGTGCTTTCCAATACGTAAATAAGCAAAACGGAATTTTCGTCAAAATAATCGTTGTTAAACTTTTCGAGAATCAAGCTTACGCCGTACTTGTTGCCGTCCTTCAGATCATACGGCTCAAGAAGGCTCTTCATTTCCTCGTATGAATTTACCAAATGAACGGGGGAGTTGTCATTGCTCAAATAATCGGCATTCAACGCATTTGTATATATTGGGTCGTTATAATCCACATACTTTACATAAGCACTTTCTGCCTCGTAACGAATGTTTGTTTTGAACCTTTCTCTGAGCTCTATTTTATATACATTGGGAATTTTTGCAGGATAGGTCTCCTGGATCATACTGTCATAGAATATTCTGACAATACTTTTTTCTCCGTAGCCGTAGAGTGCAATTATCTCATTCGATTGAGTTTTTGGAACGTATATTTTATCCGAGCATTTCAATTCTCTTGTTCCCTCGCAAGGCTTTACAAGCCAGGTATCCCCTAAATCTTCAAGTATTACCGCGTCAAACCACGCCCCACCATCATCGGTCATACCGCTTTCACCGATAATATCCGACGGCGGATCGGCAAGAAAAAATACTGCCGCGGCAATGCAGACGCTCACCGCAATTACCGTAACCCAAAACACAGGCTTCTTATAGTTAAGAACAAACTTTATTCTCTGTTTCACCCCCACCTCGCCGAAAGCTATAGGACAAACAGTTATGAGTTTCTTGGCTACGCTGCAGCCGAGAAGGGTTTCCGTATACGCGGTAATTTCTCCTTTTTCCATATTTTTTATTACTTTTTCATCGCAAGCATACTCAATATCACGGCAAAAAAGAATATATGCCACCCATACCGCAGGGTTAAACCAATGCATTGCAAGTATACAAAAGCCTATAGGCTTCCAAATATAGTCAAGTCGCTTTATGTGCGCTCTCTCGTGCGCTAAAACATAGTTTCTCTGCTCTTCCGGCATATCCGACGGAATGTAGATTCTCGGTCTGAAAAAACCTAAAATAAACGGACTTGCAATTCCGTCGCAAATATAAATATTTTCTAAAACATTAAGTGATGCCTTTACTCTGTTTTTCAGAATAAAATAACTGATAACACTATACAACAGCATACCTGCTATACCGACGAGCCAAACCAACGCAGAAACAAACACTATTATTTGCATAGGATTTACACTCGAGCTAATATCCGTAGGCGCAAAAGCGTCTGTTATCATGGGATTTAACGTTTTGTCAATAACAGTAACCCCGCTGTGTATCACGGGATTTTCCGTAATCATAATATTCTGAGGAACCGTCTCTCCGCTTGGCACAAGACTTAATACGCTCTCAAAACTAAACGGCAATATCAATTTTACCGCAACTATTCCCCAAAGAAGCATATTAATAAACCTCGGAGCTTTCTTCAAAAAAACTCTTATTATTACTATCGCAAAAATCAACCATGCGGAAGATATGCTCATATTTATTATTTTCAAAAAAACAGCTTCCATATTAACCTCCTTTTTAAAGGCAAAACGGTTATTTCTTATAACTGTCTATCATTTTTTGAATAGACCTTATCTCTTCATCACTCAACGGCTTTCTTGATGTAAACGCCGCCACAAATGCAGGTAATGAGCCGTGATATGCCTCCTCAACAAACCTCTCGCTCTGTATCGCGTAAAACTCATTCTTCGTCATAACACTTTCAACCACGCCGTTTTCATTCTTGAATATTCCCCTGTCGCAAAGCTTACGCAATACCGTGTATGTAGTAGATTTTTTCCACTTGAGCTCGTTTTCGCATAATTTGACAAGCTCTCCCGAAGACAAAGGCTCGTTCTGCCATATTATATCCGCAAACCTCGATTCTACAATCCCAAGTCTCAATTCATCGTTCATATTCCCTGCACTCCTTTTTTATTACACCTTGGTCTATCGCTAATAAACCTTACGTTTTCAGTCTATCATCAATAAACCAATTTGTCAATAGTTTAGTTAAAAAAACTACTTGCAACAGCTCTACGAACAAACGGAGATTTCTCGACTGCAACGACTACGCAGTTTACGCCCGGAATAACCGACAGAGATAATATTTGTGCAAATAATATGACCTTCTCCGGTGGTAGATGGTGGCTCGGCGGTACGAGCCGCAGTAGAACTGTCCCTACAAGTTTGTGCGTAATATGTTGTTTGTGCATAAACTCCACCTATATGTCATTCTGAGTGGAGCGACCGAATGGGTGCGGAATCGAAGAATCCCGTTATCCTTATGCACAAACTTCGCTGTAATCATCCCTCGACTACAAAAAACGCCCTCTCATCTGAATTTGCAGGTGAGAGGACTTTACTTGAAGCGTTAGCTTCACTATATTAATATTGTTTTATTGTTTTTTACAAATTTATTTTTTCTTTTTGAATTCCTTCATACCGTTTGTTTTATTCACCAAAATCAAGCTCGAACTTTTCGATTTCCTTTACTTCCGACAATTCTTCCCTAAGACATTCCATAAATTTCGATACGTAAATATTTTGCTTTCTGCCGGGAGTAAAAAGGCAGTTTATACGCCTTTCGGGCATATCAAAAGCAGTCTCGCATATTCTGATACGTCCGTTCTCGCAAAGACCTTTTGCAACGCTTATGGGTACAATTGCCCAATTATTCTTTTTTTCTACAAACAGCTTTACCTGAGACATAATATTTACGCTCATCTGAGGGAACGAGCCTTTCCCGAAATTATTGATGTGCCAATCGGCAAAGCCTACGAACCAATCAACAAATACTTCATTTTTTACCGAAAGCTGCTCAAGAAATACCTTTTCGGGATAGTCTGAGTCGGCTGCACATATAAATACCATAGGCTCTGAAAAAACAGGTAACGTAGTTATTTTATCCGACGTCGCATTTTCCGTGTTAAAAGCTATGTCCGTCTGCCCCTGCAATATGCTTTTACAAGCAGCCTCTACCTCGTAATCCTGCATTATAAGCTCAACTTCTGGGCATTTTTGCATAAATCTTTCATAAGTTCCCGTCAGAAAAAACGAGCCCAAGCTATTCAAAGCCGATACTCGAAGTCTTTTTCTGTGAATTGTGCAAAGCCCGTTTATCTTTCCCATCAATGTTTCATACTGTAAAGCGAGTTCATAAAACTCCTCACCCATAGGTGTCAAACTTATCTCTCTTAACCCCTTTTGTCTTATAAATAACGGTTGTCCCAATTCTTTTTCAAGATTTTGCAATCTGATACTCAATGATGATTGACATATACATAATGCCTCGGAAGCTTTTGTTATTGATTTACATCGCGCAACTGCCAAAAACGCTTCAATTCCGGTGTTTGTCATATATATCAACTCCTTCAAAACGATAATATATTGAATACATTCTATATTATACTTCAAAAAAATGAATTTTACAATATGGGTTTACAGATTTATAATAAAATTATGGAATTCAATCCATATTGTCATAAATTTAAAGTATTTTTCCTTAAATATTGACACTAACTTTGTACCGTCTTATAATATTTATAAAAAACACTGCAAAGGATGGTTCTTTCTATATGAACAAACAAGATTTATTTAAAATAATTGATGATTCCTGCGAAATCACCAAAAAAGCGGCTTATAAGATCTTTGACCATCCCGAATGGGACGGAAATGAATTCTATGCAAGTAAGCTCCTTACCGACATATTAAAAGATATGGATTTTGAAGTCGAAATGGGTATTGCAAACCTTCCCACAGCCTTCAGAGCGACTAAAAAGTTTGGTAACGGCGGCCCTAACATCGGATTTATCGGTGAATACGATGCATTGCGTGACTTCCAGCATGCTTGCGGACACCACATGCAAACCCCCGCAATAATTGCGGCTGTTGACGCTTTGATTCCCTATATTACCGAAAATAACATTAACTGTACCCTTACAGTTTACGGTACTCCCGCAGAAGAAACCTTTGGCGGTAAAATTATTATGATGGAAAATGGCTACTTTAAAGAACTTGACGCAGCTATTGCCTCACACGCTACCCAAGATACCGCGGCTATAAGCGGTCCCTCCTATGCGCAGTTTACTTTCAAAGTAGAAGTAACGGGTAAGAGCGCCCACGCTGCATCCTATCCTCATATCGGAAGAAGTGCCCTTGATACACTTATTCTTGCATTCAACGGAATTGAATTTATGCGCGAACACACAAAAGATAACGTCAGAATGCACTATTCTATAGACGAAGGCACCGGCCCCTCAAATGCCGTACACCCCAAAGCAAAAGCTACTATCTGCGTTCGTTCAAGAGAAAGTTCAGCTTTACCCGACCTCGAAAAGCGACTCCGCAATATACTCAAAGGCGCTTGTCTTATGTGCGAAACCAAAATAAAAATAAAAAAACAGCCTGTATATCTCGTACAGATGCCCAATGAAGTTTTGAGATACCTCGCATACGACAACTTCGAATTGCTTAATATGGAAAAAATCAACAGAGAAGCTACCCCTGCGGGCGGCTCAACCGACTTCGGTAACGTATCCACAGTTGTCCCCGGAATCCTCGTAAAGCTTCCCTTCTGCAAAGACCCCACACATTCTATGGGTTGGGTTAAAGCAGGTAAAACTGACGTGGCTGTTAAGTGTATGCTCGACTCCGCAAAAACTATGGCGGGTATTGCTTACGACCTTCTTTCTAATCCCGACCTTGTTGTTAAAGTAAAAGAATCTTTTATAGAACAAAGTAAATATAATTAAAAATGGAGATAATAATATGATAATCGGAGTACTTAAAGAAATTAAACCCAACGAATACCGCGTCGCAGCAGTTCCTGCATCGGTAAAAGAAATTACATCAAGAGGACATCGCGTTCTTCTTGAAACAAACGCAGGTGTCGGAAGCGGCTTTTCCGATGAAGAATACATTGCTGCAGGTGCTGAAATCTGCCAAACTGCAGACGAAGTTTACACAAAGGCCGATATTTTCTACAAGGTTAAAGAATTCTTCCCCGAAGAATACAAATATATGAAAGATGACAAGGTTATCTTCACATATATCCACTCAAACGCTCACCCCGAAGAAACAGATGCTATTCTTGAAAGCAAGGTTACTGCCATTGCTTACGAAGATATTACAGACAACAATGGCGGCTTCCCTCTCCTTAAACCTATGAGTATTCTTGCCGGCAAGGGCGGTTTCCTCGCGGCTCTCCATCACATGCAGTCAACCAATCAGGGTAACGGTTTGCTTCTTGCAAACGTATGTGGTATCGACGCTCCCGTTGTTTCCATTATCGGTGCCGGTAACTCAGGCTTCGGCGCAGCTGAACTTGCTGCAGGCTTCGGTAACACAGTTAAAATCCTTGACGTTAATATGGCGGCTATGGAGGCTGCCAAAGCTAAACTTCCTTCAAACGTTTCGTTCCTTATCTCCAACAGAGAAAATCTCATTAAGTGCATAAAAGAAAGCGATGTTATTATAAACTGTATTATGTGGCCCAAGCACAGAAAAGACCACCTCATCTACAGAGAAGACCTCAAGATGATGAAAAAGGGCGCTATGATTGTTGACGTTGCTTGCGACGACGAGGGCGCTGTTGAAACCTGCAGAAGCACAACTCATACAGACCCCGTTTACTTCGAAGAGGGAATCAAGCACTACTGCGTTGATAATATCCCTTCAGCATTCGCAAGAACTGCATCTATCCTCCTTTCTACTGCTACTCTTCCCTATCTTCTCAAAATGGCAGACAAGGGCGTTAAGACAGCATTAAAAGAAGATATCCATTTGAGACGCGGACTTACCGCATACAACGGTATGCTTACCCTTAAAGAAACAGCTCTAAAGCAGAACAGAGAACTTACAGACGTTGAAGAACTTGTAAAAGGCTTCTAAATAGGCAAAAATTACATAACCGGATGTGTGGGCTTTTTTCCCCACACATCTGTTATATTACAATGAAATCAGAGAGGTAATTTTTCATGACAAACGGTAAGCTTATCAGAAAAATACTTTGGGATTACTTGGTTATAACCGTTGGTTGCATACTGTACGCGTTGTCTTTTACGGTTTTCTTTAATTCCAATAATTTGGCTATGGGCGGTTTTACAGGTTTAGCACAGGTTGTTAACCATTTTATTCCCGCTTTTCCAATAGGCACTATGGTCTTTGTTATGAACGTTCCTCTTATGTTAGCAGGATTTAAAAAAGAAGGCTTCAAGCTGCTCTTTGCTTCTTTTTACGCAATTTTGCTTACATCAATTATGATAGACCTGATAGATATATTTTTTGAATTTCCTAAAATGGACACCCTTCTCGCTTGTATCTTCGGTAGCATTCTCTTGGGTATTTCCCTCGGAATTATGATGCTGAAAGCAGCAACAACGGGAGGTACCGAGCTTCTCGCAAGACTGCTCAAATACAGAATTCACAATCTGTCTATCGGTAAGGTTTGTCTTATTATTGACGTTACTGTTATTTGCATATATGCTATCAGCTTCCGTATGCTTGAAAGCGCTCTCTACGGTATAATCGCAATGTATATCTCGAGTATTGCAATGGACACCGTATGTTACGGTTCATCAAACGGCAAAATGGCGTACATTATAAGCGATAAAAATGACGATATATTAAAAATCCTCCTCAATCAAGGCTTCGGTGTTACCGTAATAAACGGTAACGGCGGCTGGACCGGTGATGAAAAGAAAATACTTCTTTGTACGGTAAAAAAGAACAAAATTGCCACTATAAAAAAAGCCGTTTCGGAAATTGATCCCGAAAAAGCGTTCGTTATAGTCTGCGAGGCAAAAGAAGTTTTGGGCGAAGGTTTCGGCGACTATACGGGTATAGGAATTTAAAATATTACAATAAAAAATAATACCACCGTTTTTTGTTCGGTGGTATTATTTTTTATTGTAAACCTATGTTTGCAGTCAATTAGTATTCTTATTTTATCAGAAAAATACAGATTTTGCTTTTTCTTTTATTTCTTTTGATGCAACAAAGGGAATTCTTGTTGTATAGCCGTTTTTAGCTGCAACAATTTTCTTCGTAGGCCATTCAAAAATGTCTTTGTTCCACTGGTTAACCGTATCGTTGTAAAGTTCTCTTGCCGCTGTTATTTCTCTTTGCAAATACATATTCTGCTGCATAGCGTCGGCTATCTCTTTATGAGCCTGAAGTTCGGGATAGCTTTCTATCGCAACGTTGATACCTCTTGAAATTGTATCAAGCTGACCGCCTATCTCGTTACGCGCCTCATCAATGTCGGCAACGTTTCCAGATCTGTATTTTGCAATATTTTCAAACGTACTCTTGTCAAGATCAATAGCCTTATCCAAAAGTCGAGCGCAGTTTTGAAGAACCATTACTCTCTGTTCAAGGTAGTTATCAATTTGAGAAGCATCTCTCTGTATCTTCTGCTGAAGTTGGTCAAAATGCTTTTGTGCGCTTATTTTCATAAACAAGAATATAAGTCCGGGAAGTATACCGCATACCCACAGCATTATCTCAAAAAACTTTGAGCCGGCGCCTACTTCGGCAGGTATCTTTTTTACTATAACGTTCGTTTCTAACCCTTCTTCTCTGATTTCAGGATTAAGTTCGTCTAATTGATTTGCCATTTTTTGTTTCTCCTTTTTTTATTTAAGAATTAAATATACACAGTCCGTTACGGCTTGCTATAACGTTTTTGGCTTTCGCTATTTCGTTTGTAGATATATAAAAATTATTACGCATCTCAAGTGGTAAATATTCATCCCACTCAACCCGCACGTTGTGATAATGTCCGTCACCACCGAGCATGGAAACTATGTCCACTCTCTTTTCTATATCATACGAGTGCGCTATTATACTGGTTTCATCAATACTATCCTTTGTTGACACATACTCCGTTTTCAAAATTGCCTGCGTCTTTGTTTGCGGATGTACAATATATTTAAGTTCAACCGCATTAGCCAATACTTCACATTCTTTTTGAGAATATAACTGCGAATAATCGGGAATAGGCTTCAATGAATGTACCGGTCTTTCCTGGTATATCGGTATAGACCAAAGCGGAGCAAAATCAAAATAAACTGCTTTGAAATATTCCTTATTCTTCTCGGTGAAGTTTTCTTTTATTATATCATAAGAATAAGAAATATAATCTTTCGGCAACAAATTCATCGTTCTGCCTTGACTGTGCTTTGAAATAATTTTGTTCGTGCGTTTGGTTTTTATAAAATTAAAATCATCGCCGTATCCGATTCTTGAAAGAATCAATGATTCCATATTAGTCTGCGCCAAAGGGGTAAACAACGTTCTGAATTGCACCTCGTTCGTTCTGTCCAAAGCATCAAAAAGCACCTCAAACTCCGAATTTGACATACTCATAAAGTCTTTGTTCTTGCTTAAAGCCTTTTCTGTCTTTCTTTTCAGTTTTTTTTCGCCGCGCTTTACGAATCTCTTTATTTCCCGTTCGCTCTTCTGCTCTAAATGAGAAGCATCTCGGCTAAAAGATAAGTCGGGACCTCCCTGCGAACAGTAATTCAGCACAACTTGCGTATTATAAAATGGTTTTGGCTTCGTTACCGTAGCGTGAAGTGTCTGCGACCTTGTACGAGTTCGCATTTTGCCGTTCGAATCACGGTAGGTTTCAGTCCAATGAATCGTTTTATATCCGTGATACGTTTCCATGCCCATCGTATGTATTACCTTGTTTTCAAATAAAAACGGATTTTCGTTGTAATATCCCGACAAAACCTCAAACGTTGACTGTTCATCTTCATTATGTTCGCTATAATCATAATTAATAATCATATCCGCTTCTTGCTTTACCGAAAAGCGCTCGTTGAATGATAACAACGGTATTGTAGCATCGATGATATTTAACGCGTCTTTGTCTGTAAAAAGATTATTAAGCGGAAGCATTTGTTGATTCGCCTCTGCCAACAGTTCCTCGGCTTTTTTATCAGCTTCTTCTATTTTAGTTCTGAATTCCTTAATTTTTGGAGTCATCTTCCAAATAACAAGCGGTATTAATATTATCGTAATACACATCAGTACTCTGAAAAATCTCATCCAGTTTAACTTTTTCTTTAACTTCGATAAATTTTCTTTGTATTCATTATACTGTTTTACGGTACTTCTGTTCTGCTCTATATCAATACCTGATTGCTTTACGAGGTTGTCAAAAAAATTATTGGTTTTTTCAAAATGAAGGTCTCTGTATTTGCCGTTAAACTCCTCCAATGGTTCATATATTACCGAATTCATACCAGCCCCCCTTTTTTTCATTATACTACATTTTTCAAACCTTGTAAATGGCTTGAAGCAATTTTCAAAATAAAATAACGGTGCAATAAAATTAGTTCAGCTAAAAAATTATAATTTCTTTTCCCAACTTAATCGCATCACCAAGAACAATCTTGGTGCCGCTTTTGTGGTTTTCGGGGATATAAATCTCTTCTTAACAGACAATGCAAAAGCGGCTTTTTCGTAATACAATCAAAACACTCTGCCGTAATTAGCAGAGTGTTTTTCAATTATTAAATTTACTCAATAGGTTTCATTGTTGGGAGTACTTTTGTATTTTCACGAATTGCCACTTATCGTTATAAATCCCCACGGATAAAGGGTTTTCAATATTCTGTTTTCACGAATCGCCACTTATCGCAACTTATTGCCACGGTCAAATGTCGTAAAAATTGTCGTAAATATCGTAAAGGTTTTTAAAGGAAAACCGAGTGATTTGTGTCACTCGGTTTATAGGTTAGGCAATCTGCAATACACCTTGTAGTTTTTGCGATTTCTGCTCTTTGAGTTCCTTTGTTGCCTCATTGTATATATCCATTGTGGTCGAGGCATCGCTATGCCCCATAATGACTTGTATATACTTTATATTACTCTCCACTTCGCAAAGTCGGGTGCAGAATGTGTGCCGTAAATTGTGCATAGAGAAATGCGGTAACAACAAAGGGTCTCTTTCTTCTGCAACTGCCTTTTCAGTTTCCTCTTTGTTATAATCACGGATAATTCGTGCGATTGCCCTATTGAGAGCCGCAGGCGAATATACCTCGTTATAACGATTGGTAAAAACAAAATCACTCAAACCGTCAACAACAGCTTGGCAACCACCGTTCTTGATTTGTTGTTCTCTCGTCTGTAACAGGGCTTCACGGACTTCGTCAAACATGGGTACCTCTCTGGTACCATTTGTCGTTTTAGTCGCATGGATATGAAACTGACATTTTCCGTCCTTGTTCTTGCGATAGAGCATATTGTGGTTTACGAATATTACCCCACCTTTGAAAAAACAATCAGACCACTGGAGCCCAATTACCTCGCCCACACGACACCCTGTTCCCAAGCAAAATGTGAATAGTGGTAACCAATGCTTATACTGTTTGGACTGCCGTACGAAGTCCATAAAAGCCTTCTGTTGCGGTGCAGTAAGGGCATGTCGTTGAACCTTCTCCCATCCGCAATTCTGCTTAATTTCTTTCATAAGACCATCTATGGGGTTTTTACGGATATAATCATCACGGAATGCCATTGTGAATATCGGGTTCAAAATGGTGTGTATAATTTCCATACTGTTAGGTTTAAACCCAACATCATAGATAAGGTGCATATAAAATGCTTTCACGTCGCTATACTTGATAGCAGTTATTTTTCGTTTGCCCAAATCTTCGCTGACATACTTGGTATACATATAAATGTAATTTTCACGGGTTGATGGGCGAAGATTCTTTTTCATCGCCATATACTTTTCAAAGAAATAATTAAGGTCTGTTCTCTCTGCGGTATAGGTATCAAGACCGTCTTCCAAGTCGCGCTTGATTTTCTTTTCCATTTCCCGAAGTGACAAGTCACACTTTTTGCCCTCGGGTACTTTGTCGGTGGGAACAAGTTTCCAACTGTAAACGGTCCGTCTTTTTCCAAGTCGGTCTTTGTATTTAAATTCATATCTTCCGTCTTCTCGTTGGAACTCGCCTTTTTCTAATATCCTATTTTTTGAATCTCGTCTTTTACTTGACATACTTTTTTCTCCTTAAATTATATTTATTTTGTCGATATATTCTTCAAACAATCTTCGTTTGAAAAGGACACGGTTTCCACTCCAAAGCAGAAACTCTTCGTCCTTGTGTTCGTTTGCAAATTGTCGCAGCTTGTTTATTCCAATGTTGAAATAGTCTGCTGCTTCTTCTGCCGTTAAATTGTGTTTATGCCATATTGGTGTTTTTTCTTTATCCTTTGTCGTATTATTCGTTCTCTTCGGCAAACACTCATCGTAAGTGCCGTCGAACAACTTTCTCAACCTCCTTTATAAAAATGGTGATGGCAAAGAGTAAGATATTTTTTCGATTTTGTCAATACCCCCAAATCGTGCCATTTTACCCCAAACCCGAAAAGTAGGGGTAAAATAGGCCGATTTGATTTTTGAGAGCTCAGATTCGTCTATTTTAGAGAATATGAACTTTTTGTAAATTATTCAAAACCTCGGGTTTTTAAAGAGTATAGCGCGTATTTTTTTGCTTGTCAGCCTTAATCTGTTGCAGAAAAAGGTAAATCTTCGTCAACGAAATCAAAAGTTAATTGCTCATACTCTTCGGTTTCGTTATAGTCGGGTTGAATCTCGTCATCGTCGATAGGGTTGGTATCTTCTTTGAACTCTGTTGGAGCAATAGAAATACCAACTGCCTTGTAACTTGGGGTGCCGTCCTCTTTGTAGCGAACTTCGGCAAAGAATGTGACGAATCTGCCCTTGGTATATTGGGTTAGTTTCTTATAGTTAATGCCTGTGGTGTTGTTGAAACACATTACCGAAACAAGTGGGGCTTTTGGACCTCGATTGTTTGAGTCGGCAAGGAAAGAGACAGAATTATAACTCCCTCTATCTGTCACCGAGCGAACATAACCTTGTATCATAACGAACTCTTTTTCTGTGCCTGTGAATAGGCGAATTGGATTAATCATTTGGAACACTCCTTTTATTTAATATTTTTTAGTGGCTACAACACAAAAAAGAAAATGGAATGCCCCCGAGCAGCCTCGGGGCATTCCACCTTCGTAAATATAATTCCACCAAAAATATGTAAATAAAAGACAAAAGAAAAAGTGTTGTAAATCACTTACATGATAAAGTATAACTACAGTTTTTTAAATTGCAAGTATTTTGACGAATTATTTTTATGTTTTTGCACCGAGATAGATTTGTATAATATCGGACCTATTTTCCGAGCCGTGCGAAAGTCGGATACAACAGTCGCTTTTTGCTGTTTTGTCGGCTTTTTCGTGGCCATATCCCAAATTAAGATAGTGTTGATATTGCTTGTTGTAGTAGGCAATTATGGCTCCCTTGCGCACACTATGATTGCCACTTTTCAAGACCGTCTTTGTGCCGAGAGTCTTTGCTTGTGGTGTTGTGATTGAAAGAGCGGCAAGTTTCCTATTTAACCAACGATTCGCAGAATTAGGTTTGATATTACCAAACAAGGACTCATTTTCCCCTTTGTCAGATGTGAGCAAACGGCAGAAAGAATAAAACTCCTTGTCGGTGACCTCTATTAAATTTTGGCGGCCACCCTTATCCTTTTCAAGTAACACAGTAATCGTTTGCCCGTCATCGCCAAAGGTGATGTGCCTTGCCTGCAATGTAGATACTTGATTTACACGGCAGCAGGTGTATGACGAGAAAATAAAGAAATTGCTTGAATGACAGGATTTGCCAATAGAGTCTTTGACCCTTTGCACTTCATCAGGTGTCAAGGCAAATTCTCTTGGACTTGTCCTATCGGGGATAAGTTCTGCATTGACCTTTGTTTCAAAGTTGGTATGCACTCCGAAGTGATGATTGATAACCCGTGACAATTTCATTAAATTGCTTTTATAGGTTTCAATGGTACTGTATGAGCACCCGTCTTTTGCTTTGCTATCAAGCCACTCTTGACAGTGTGACGGGCGAATCTGTCGCACCTTGTCAATGTCGGGGTAATGCTCTTTGATGTATTCGCAGAGGTTGTGTGCCGTGTCAAGTAGGTTTGACTTGGCAGAGAAGCTACACACTCTCCAACCTTGCTCTGCTTGACCGTTTTGGTATTTAGAAGAATGTTTATCGTATCTATATGAAAAACAACTTTCTATTGCGGTCAGGCTCTGAATAAATAATGACCGTTGCTTTTTTGACATTCCCTGTCACTCCTTTCTTAAATGTTGTCTGTCGGCATTGTCGGTTTGTTGTCACAAACCGTTAATGCCAACAGAGATACCGCTATTTATTGTTCAGATGAAGACAAGGGACACCCCTTGCCAAATGTATAGTGGTGCAATTTCCACCATACCAAAGGTCACCACATTGGTGACAAGTCAACCAACCCTACATAGCACTCGGATTGAGATTGACGGTACCACCTTTTTTTCGTTTGGACATTTCCATAGGTTTCACAAAAACGGTGATACAGGGTTGACCACACTTGGTCGGTTTTCTTTTGTAATTCCACCTTCATTTATTTTTCCTTATGTGTGTATGGTTTGTAATTCCTCCTTCTTAAATTAAAAGTATTGATGTTTAAAACATATTCTATTAATTTTTTTATTTCAAGTATTGGTCTCTACTCTTTAAACAATCAAGAGGATTCTTTACTCTTTTCTTAATCTTGATAACTCTCAATGACTCTATGTTTAAGATAAAGAGTCATAATGGTTATATAATGATGAAGATTCCTAAAGAGTCTTATATAAAAGAAAAAGAGTCATAAAAATTCTATAAGAATCGGTTATGACTCATGAAGATTGCAAAAATTGAAATAATATGCTATAATATTATAAATTCATTTAGGAGGTTTATCATATGAGTTTACGTGACGAAATCAATCGCGTTGCAAAAACAAGCTCGGAATATGAGAAAGAACAAGAGCAAAAGGTAAAAAAAGCAGAACAAGAAACAAATGAACGAATAGGTGGACCATTTATCCATAAATTGGAAGTGTTATTGAAAAATGCAGCAAGCCAAGGTAAAATTAACAAAGGTATACTTTCAGGGACGTTGACCTTTGATAAAAATCTGCCTAGTACTTATAAAACATGTGGTGCATATTTACCTCCAAATATAGAGAAAATAAGAGTTCATCGAGGATTAGGTATTTTTGTAAATAAGGAAGTGACAAAAGTAACTGTTACACCAACCAAAGAAATTTTAATTGCTTATGAAGTTCTTAAAAAGTATGCATGCAAAGAAAACATAACATTAAGTGATTTATATATTATTGATTCTGACGGTTATACATATAACAAGAGAAAGATTACGATTATTGACGAATCGCGCTACGGTAAAGATTTCGTTTATGCGGTTGATTATTCAATGATGATATAAACTATAAAAAAGGACTATGACATTTTGGGTGTCATAGTCCTTCTGCATTTTTTCATTTGTCGTAAATGTGTCGTAAATCGGTTTTGATAGAGTTTCAAAAACCCTGTAATGCCGCTATTTTACGGCATTTTCTTAATCGAGGGGTTTCATAGTGGGGAACAACAATACGTCTCTGATTGATGCGCTGTCGGTAAGGAGCATTACAAGTCTGTCGATACCGAATCCGAGACCGCCTGTAGGAGGCATACCGTATTCGAGCGCTGTTACGTAGTCATAGTCAACTTCTGCACCTGTTTCGGGTTCTGCTGCTCTCTTCGCCGCAACCTGCTTTTCAAAACGTTCCTTTTGGTCAATAGGATCGTTAAGCTCACTAAATGCATTGCCAAACTCGGTAGCGTTTATAAAGTATTCAAAACGTTCTGTAAATGCAGGGTTAGAGGGCTTTCTCTTTGCCAAAGGACTGTTTTCAACGGGATAATCGTAAATAAACGTAGGCTGAATAAGCTTCTCTTCAACGTATGCATCAAAGAATTCAATAAGTACAGTACCCTTTGTCGCGTTATCTTCAACGTGAACGTGCATCTTCTTCGCGCACTCTCTTGCTTCTTCGTCTGTCTTCCAATCGTTATAGTCAACGCCTGCATATTTCTTAACAGCCTCAACCATGGTAAGTCTTTCCCACTTACCCATATCAATCTCGTTGCCTTGATAGTTAATAACAAGACCGCCGCAAATCTTTTCAGCAAGAAGCTTGTAAAGTTCTTCAACCAAGTCCATCATACCGTAGTAATCGGTAAATGCCTGGTAAAGCTCAATTGATGTAAATTCGGGGTTGTGTTTCGTATCCATACCTTCGTTACGGAATATTCTACCAACCTCGTAAACCTTATGCATACCGCCAACGATAAGTCTCTTGAGATAAAGCTCTGTTTCTATACGGAGATACATATCCATATCAAGTGTATTGTGGTGTGTCTTGAAAGGTCTTGCAGATGCGCCTATTTCAAGGGGAACAAGAATAGGTGTATCAACTTCAAGGAAGCCTTTTGAATCAAGATAATTTCTTATCTCTTTCAAAATCATTGAGCGCTTGTAAAAAGTATCTCTTACTTCGGGATTTACAATAAGGTCAACGTATCTCTGACGGTATCTCAAATCTGTGTCCTTAAGTCCATGGAACTTCTCGGGCAGAGGAAGAAGCGATTTTGCAAGAAGAATAATCTTCTGCGCATGAACTGACATTTCGCCTGTCTTTGTCTTAAATACAAAACCTTCAATACCAATTATATCGCCGATATCCCACTTCTTAAATTCTGCATATACAGACTGGCCCTCTTCGAGTCCCGCATCAACGTCGTCTCTGCGAATATAAGCCTGAATATTGCCTTCACTGTCCTGGATATTAACAAAACTTGCTTTACCCATAATTCTGCGGCTGATAATTCTTCCCGCAATAGTTACGGTCTTTCCGTCATACTTCTCAAAATCCGCCTTTATATCGGTAGAATAAGCACTTACATCATACTTCGTAAGTGTAAAAGGGTCTTTGCCTGCTTCTTTAAGTCCTGCAAGTTTCTCTCTTCTTATTCTTACAACTTCATTATATTCCTGTTCTGTCTGTTCAACATTTACATTATCGCTCATTTTCTTTTCACCTATATTTCTACTTTCTTCGTTGTCTAAACTTACTTCTTCATAATTTCAAGAACTTTAAGCTGACGGTCACCGGCAGGAGTCACAACAGTAACAGTCTCATCAACAGATGCGCCAATCAATGCGCTTCCGATAGGGGAACGGTCGCTTATTTTACCGTGCATAGCATCCGCCTCGGTGGAACCTACTATTGTGTATTCAAGTTCTTTATTTCTTTCAACATCGAGCAATCTTACGCTTGCGCCTACGTTAACGGAGTTGGTGTGAATATCGCTGTCGCTGATAACCTTTACGTTCTTGAGCATCTCTTCAAGTTCAACGATTCTGGACTCAACCTTACCTTGCTCGTCCTTTGCTTCTGTATATTCACTGTTTTCCGAAAGGTCACCAAAAGAAAGAGCTAATTTTATCGCTTCGGTTACTTCCTTACGCTTGGTATTTTTAAGATAAGAAAGCTCCTCTTGTAATTTCTTTAAACCTTCGTCGGTTACAATAATCTGATTTTCCATTTTCATATCTCCTCTAAAATGTAATTATAATCTTTATATACACAGAAAACCGTTATTCGCTGATAGCTTCAACAGCGGTCTTCAATTGAGTGTCTTGTTCATAAGTCAACTTGTAAATACTTGTATTTGCATATTCTTCCGATAAAAAAACTTCTTTATCGGGGATAATCCCGATTTCGTCATAGCTATCTGAAAAGGGCGGATAATACTTTGCCGTCGTCATACATACCGCCGAGCCGTCAGGAAGAGAAATAACACTCTGCATAGTTCCTTTTCCGTAAGTCTTTTCTCCTACTATAACTGCTTTCTTATAATCCTTCAAAGCTGACGTAAACAGTTCCGCAGCGCTTGCCGTACTGCCGTTCGCCACAACCGCCATAGGATAGTTAAACTCATTTTCGTCAGAATTTATAACTTCTTCTTGTCCGTAACGGTCTACAGCCCTTATAATCGGTCCTTTCGGCAAAAGCATATCCAAAATTTCGGTTATTGATTCCAATGCGCCGCCGGGATTATATCTTACGTCAAATACAAACCTATCAGCTCCCATTTGCAGCAAAGCATCTATAGCCTCTTTAAACTGTTTTGGCGTCCCCAAATCAAATTCTTCTATTCGGATTATACCCACATTTTCGCCCTGGAGTCTGTAAGTTACCGTTTCTTCTACTATAAACCCGCGCTCTATCTTAAAATCAATACTCTCAAACGAACCGTCTTTCTCTCTCATAACCGAGAATGATGCAATAGAACCTGCTTCACCGAGCATTATATCCACAGCCACGTTGTATCCCACATCTGCGACTTTTTGACCTTCAACTATATATATCAAATCACCGGTATTAACTCCGTTTTCAAGGGCAGGTGAACCACTCATCACACCAACCACTTCAATAGCGTTATATTCGCTGTTATATATAACGTTAACACCGATCCCCTGAAGGTCTGCATTGTTGTTTGAAGTAAAAGACTCATACTGTTCTTTCGGCATATAGTAAGTGTACTTATCGTTAAGAGCCGCAACATAAGCCGCAGGAAGCGTTTCCGCCAATGTTTCCAAGGGGATCTCTTTCAAAAAGTACAGCTGTGTAAGCTCATTTATATATTCAAGCTTATTTTCCCAATTCTCCGCTGTATCCGCATTCAAATCAGCAATCTCTTTCCTGTACATCTGGCTCACTGCCAAAAATGTTACCTGAAAAGTAATAATAATCAAAAATGCGCAAATCATCAAAAATACGGGAATACTTATCTTCTTTTTTGACATTACTTCTCCTGCGCGCCTTATCCTGCGCGGTCAATAAACTTAGGATGGTTAAGAAGTCCGCTTTTCAAGGGATCTTGCAATACACCGTTTATGCTTATCTCTAAATGCAAGTGAGGTCCGGAAGAATTTCCTGTACTACCCGATTTTGCTATCAAATCGCCTCTTTTTACCATTTGTCCAACTTTAGCAACAAGCGAACTGTTGTGAGCGTAAAGCGTAGTATATCCGGAGCCGTGGCTTATTACAACGTAATAACCATAGCTGTTGTTCCAACCGGAAATCTCAACCTTTCCGTCTGCACACGCATATATAGGAGTTCCAGTAGGACAAGCTATATCGATTCCTCTGTGGTTACTTGAAACCCATTTACCCCAAATTTTATAAGTACGCGGACCGAATTTCGAAGTCAAAGTAACTTGATTTTGCGGCAAAGGATAACTAAATGCTCCACCGTCATAAACACCGCTGTTCTTCTTGGCAAGTTCTGCAAGATATTTGTCAAGTTCCTGTTCAGCTTTTTTTCTGTCCTTTTCAGCTTGAGCCAACATCTGCTCCGCTTTCTTCTGATTATTCAAAGTATCATCATAAAGCTTCTGCATTTCATTGGCTTTAGCTTCGATTTCTTTCTCTGTTTTCTGCAAACCTTCGTGAACAGCTTGCTGTGATGCTTTTATCTGCTCAAGGTTTGCTTTTTCATCAGAAAGGTTAGCTTTTTCGTCATTCATCTGTTTCATAACGAGCTTATCATAGTTAAGCATATTCGTCATTCTTTCAAGACTTGTCAAAAATCCCGAAAGTGTCTTTGAACTGAAAAGCATCGTCAAATAACCCATTACACCGTTCTCATAAGAGGTGCGGAGTCTGTTTTTATAATTATCAAACTTAACGTCGAGCTCACCCTGCTTTGATGTAATAGCCTCTTCTTTTGCAACTATAGCATTATTGTACTCTATAAGCAAAGCATTAGACAATTCTATCTCTTCGGTAAGAGAATTGATCTGTCTGTCAAGTATTTCTTTCTGCTCCATATAGCTTGCGGCATTTGCTTTTGCATTCTTTATCTGTTGCTCGTAAGCCTTCTGGTCTTTTTTTAACTGCGCTATCTTGTCCTCGTATCCCTTAACCTTTGAGTCGGTAGCGGCAGATACATTCACATAATTCAACGGCGAAGATATGATAAATACAAAGCTGATAACAACTAATAAAACCGCTGCAAGCTTGATTAAGAAACTTCGTCTGTTTTTCATATTGTCTCCTTTTTTACTACGTTTAAGCCTTGAGATTCTTTCTGAGCGATATGCTGCTTCCGATTATACCGGTCAAAACACCAATACTAACAAATCCTACAAGCAATACCATCTGTATTTCTTTGAACGGAATTATGGAAAACATACTATAGTCAGTCGCAACTATATCTTGTACAAATTTGTAAATATAAACCTGAACGCCAAATGCTATTCCCGACGAGAAAAGTCCGATAAGAATACCTTCAAGTACAAACGGTGTCATTATAAACCAGTTCGTAGCGCCTACGTATCTCATTACGCTTATTTCCTGTCTTCTTCCAAACACCGCAAGTTTGATAGTATTTACTATAACGAACAAGCTTACAACCAACAGTACAAGCAAGAACCAAAGGAAAATCCAAATTATACCCTTCTTCATAGTTTCAATAGTCTCTGCCACGTCGGAACGGCAATTTACCTTGTAAATTCCTTCTGTGTGCTCAAGCTCATACTTCAAAGTCTCTACTTTTTCGTTATCTTCGTATGTAATAACCAACGAAGCCGGATAAACATCACTCGTAATTCCATCGAAAAAGTCGGGATAATCTTTTTCATACTTTGCCTTTTCTTCAGCTAAAGCATCTTCCTTTGACACGAATTTCATTTCTTTTATGTTATCGTATCCATTTACTTTTTCGCGAATAGCCGTAATCTCTTCTTCTGTCTTTTCAAGGTCTATGAACGCAACTATCTCGTTCATATCCCCGAGTGATTCAAGATTCTCGTTGAGATTTGCAACCAAAAGCGCAAAGCTCCCCATTACTATAAGACAGGATACGAGAACGGTTATCGACGCCAACGTCATAACACCGTTTCTCCAAAGCCCCTTAAAGCTCTGGCTGATAAAATACATTACACTGTATCTTCTCATTCAAACATTCCCCCTACTCTGTCCTCAATCATCTTGCCGTCCTCAAGTCTGATTACTCTTTCTTGGAAGTGGTCAACAAGGTTCTTTTCGTGGGTTATAACTACAACTGTCTTGTTCTTGCTCTTATTAATACGGCGAAGCAAATTCATCATATCAAAGCTGAGCTCAGGGTCAAGGTTACCCGTAGGCTCGTCTGCAATTATAATGCTCGGATTGTTTACCAATGCTCTCGCCAAAGCAACTCTCTGCTGTTCACCACCCGAAAGTTCTCTCGGGTAATTTTTCATCTTATTGTGGAGTCCAACGATATTCAATATCGCGGGAACACGTTTTCTTATAATAGAGTTGGGTTCTCCAATCGCTCTCATCGCAAAAGACACGTTTTCAAAAACGGTCTTGTTCTGGAACAATCTGAAATCCTGGAAAACCACGCCCAGTTGTCGTCTGTAATACGGCACCTTGTAATTCGACATACGAGCAAGGTCAAACTCGTCAACCTTTATCGTACCCGATGTAACCTTTTCTTCGCGGAGAAGAAGCTTCATCAACGTGGATTTGCCGGCGCCCGATGAACCGACGATAAATACAAATTCACCGTCTTCTATCTTTAAGTCAACTCCGTCAAGCGCCAAAGTGCCGTTCGGATAAACTTTTTTAACGTTCTCAAATTCTATCATACAATTATCTTTTCCCCTGTATTTTTAACCGTGTTTTAGGCTATTAAACCAATTTTAGCCTAATTTTTTGTGCATATATACCTATTTTTTTAACCCCTATAAACACACCAAAAGCTTGTATTCATTTCTTGAATTTTAGAAACAATACAAGCATCGGCAGTCTATTTTTTATTTAAAACTTGGTGGGCTTTGAGGTCAAGTACTTCTGTACCATCAAAGCTACTTTGAACGTAATCGCGTGTTCAAATTCGCGAAGGTCAAGTCCCGTAAGTTTTCTAATTTTCTCAAGACGGTAAACCAACGTATTTCTGTGTACGAAAAGTTTTCTTGCTGTTTCAGACACGTTAAGGTTATTTTCAAAGAATGCCTGTATAGTCATCAATGTCTCGTGGTCAAGCGTCTCAAGAGAACCCTTCTTGAATACTTCCTGCATAAACATCTCGCAGAGTGTTGTGGGAAGCTGATATATAAGTCTGCCTATACCGAGGTTTTCATAGCTTACTATATTCTTTTCGGTATCAAACACCTTGCCTACTTCAATAGCTATCTGCGCTTCTTTATATGATGATGCAAGGTCTCTGATGTTAGAAACTGCAGTACCGATACCAACAGATACCTTTGCAAAGAACTCGGTGTTCAAAGTATCTACTATCTGACGTGCAATCTTTTCCATCTCACGCATATCGCAGTTATTGCCCTTAAGTTCGCTGATAAGAACAACGTCCTGTTCGCCTACGCTGATAACGTAGTCCTTGTTTTTGTCAGGGAACATATTTTGAATTATGTCAAAAGGCATAACATCGCTCTTGTTGTGGAACTTAATAAGGAAAACAATGCGTTGAATATCATTGGAGAAATGAAGCTCCTTCGATTTCATATATATATCACTCGGAAGAATATTGTCGAGAATAATATTCTTGAGGAATGAGCCCTTGTCATACTTTTCGTCATAAAGATTCTTAATGTTTGAAAGAGATATAGCCAATATCATAGAAGTGCTTTCAGCCTTCTTATCTTCGCCCTCTACAAACACAATGTATTCAAACTTGGAACCATTACCCAAAGGTCTGTATGTATAGCCGTCTTTTGCTACTGCTCCTGCTGTGTATGCAAGTTCATCCTTAACGTTATTCTTGGATTCGCCGATTTTACCGAGTTCACTGCAAGAAATAATCACTCCGTTTTCATCAATAACACCGATAACTCGGTCTACTGCATCCTTCATCTGATGAATTATTCCCTGAAACAATCTGTTCGACATTTTTTTACCTGCTCCTTTTTCTAAAACTAAATATATATTGTTGTTTTGTATTACTTACAGTTCTTTTTCGTAAGAAAGACAAGCGAGAACATATCCCGATGCCGTTTCCGTTCTGAGTATCCTTTTGCCAAGTCCTACCGTCTTTATACCGTTATCTCGGCACATCTGCGCTTCTTTCTCGGAGAATCCGCCCTCGGAACCTATTATAAATGAATAGTTATCCTCGCTCTGCGACATTGAAAGATATTCTTTTAAAGTCAGCGCATCTTCGTCCTCATAGCACATAAAACCAACGCCTGAATCCGCTATTTCTGCAATAACACTTTTCAAATTGGGCAACCACCTAACGTAAGGAACGTATCCTCGTCCGCTTTGTTTCGCCGCTTCAAGCGCTATTTTCTGCCACCTTGCGCACTTCTTTTCAAAGCCCTTTTCGTCATATCGGGCAATACATCTGTCGCTCATAAAGCAAACTATACCGTGGGCGCCAAGCTCAACAGCTTTCTGAACTATACTATCCATCTTATCCGACTTCGGACAAGCTTGATATACTACCGCCTTATATGAGGGTTCAGAAACGTTTCTGTTCACGTCAACTATCTTTGCAGTTACCGTGTCCGAAGTAAAGGATTCAAGAACACATTCGTATTCTTTTCCCGAACCGTCGCATACTACTATTCTTTCTCCGGCTTTCATACGCAATGAACGCGATATATGCTGCGCTGATTCACCGCCTATTACTACAGTATTTCCGTCTAATATTTCAAAATCATCAAAAAATCGGGGGTATGACATTGTAAACTCTCCTTTTTGTATGATTTTGCCCCATTCCAGAAACACATTCTTAAGTATTATACAACAATATGGTCATTTTGTCAAACATTTTTTAAAATTATTTACAAATATCTGTGCGTTTTTTTGTGCAATTTACATCTAACTTATGGGATTTTGCATAAAAACGTCATATTCTTTTGAACACAAAAGCACACCAATCGTTCTCTTTTGTTTCGTCAATAAGTACAAAACCTTTTTCGCTTACAGCCTTTTTAACCCTTTCAGCCTGCGGTTCTATGATACCCGATACGGCACAAAGTCCGTCTTTCTTTACGTAATCGCCCATACATTCGGAAAGTCTGATTACTATGTCGGCAACGATGTTTGCACATACGAAATCATACTTTTCTCTCGTTTTGTCTGCGTTCTGCATAAGGTCGGATACCGCGCAGTATATCTTGTCCTCAACGCCGTTTGCAACAAAGTTTTCTTTGGCAACACGTACGGCAACAGGGTCAATATCGTATGCGTCTATTTTTTCTGCACCTATCTTCGCCGCATAAATAGCAAGAATACCGCTTCCGGTTCCCATATCCATAACGGTCATATCGGGTGTCATGTATTTTTCCATCATAGCAAGACAAAGTCTTGTGGTCTCGTGGGTACCCGTACCGAAAGCCATACCGGGATCCATTTTTATTATAACTTCATCGTCTTTTGCATCGTACTTTTCCCACATAGGAACGATAACGATTTTTTCACCGCACTTTACGGGCTTGTAATACTGCTTCCAAGCGTCTGCCCAATCGTCCTCGTCAACGCCTATTACCTCGGTCTTGACGTCAAGCCCAAGCAAAGAGAATCTGTCGCGCAAGAAAGTTACAGCCTCGGCATAATTCTTTTCTTCGCTTATGAATACGCTGACAGCAACCTTTTCCTTGTCTGCATTAACGATGCTTTCGTCAAGGAGTTCGCCGTACATAGCGTTAAGCCCCTCTGTAACGTCGCTGTAGTCCTCTATCATTAACCCTTGGTCAACCATAGTCATAACAGCGCATATCTCGTCTTTGTCCTTTATGTTACCGCTTACCTTTACCTGTGTCCATTTCATATTTTCTTACCTCGTCATTACTTTAAACATACATAATAATTATATCACATAATCCAACTATTCGCAATGGGAATTGTCAAAAAGTCAGCAGAAACTTTGTTTTACCTCCATCTGACGAGGTAGCGAAGCGTCGGGAATAATTAAAATAATCAACTTCCCCCCTATATACTTGCATTAATTCAGCAGAAACTTTGTTTTACCTCCATCTGAGGAGGGAGGTGGATTGCGTTAAGAAAAAAGCGGCTTTTCTTCTTTGATATCATTTCAAAGAAAAGTCGCTTTTTTTTAGCAAGACGGAGGGAGAGAAGAGCTTTAAATCTCGGTATCTTTATCTCTATACACAGATAAGAATTAATACTTGGTTGTATATGTGCCTCTTGGTTTTAATAGCAAACCTTAATGCTTTTCTCTCCCTCCGTCACGCTTCGCGTGCCACCTCCCTCCTCAGATG
>JAZRUG010000022.1:0-2910 GCA_045652425.1 Eubacteriales bacterium | reverse complement strand
AGAAAACTCACATTTTTTGACCACAGTTTTGTCACGCGCTTTCTCGTCAAAAAAATCTTTTTCTTTGTTTACTGCGAGTCAAATTTTGACGAATTTTCCGATCCTTTATTGACCTTGATTCAAAAATAAGTTAAAATATATATAATATGTTTTAGGAGGTCCTTTATCTATGAATATTCGTGATTTAAATCAACTTGAATTTAAATATGTCCGTATTAGACTCGATGGAGAATCCCAGAGATACGAGAATGAAAATTTTACAAATTTGCTTAATTTCATTGGAGAGCATTATCCCATCAATAATCGTAATAATTTGGGATGTGCCTATTTTAAAATTCGTAAAGAAACGGACAAATTATTAGGTGTTTCTCTAGGGCATAATTGGAAATTGCGTACTTCTAAGAATGAAGTTCGTTCTATTCGGCTTGCAAAATACTGGGTTCTTGAAAATAGAAATAATCATTATTATATTCGCATCCCATATAAAATTAGCTATATTTTCACCGCAATTATAAATATAGTTAATGAAATCAATAAAGAGCATCCAATCCCAGATAATTTGAAATCTTGCATTGGCCAAGCATATGGTCTTTCTTTCTATAGTTTTCATATAAATGAATACGAAAAAGAATACCGCAGAAAATTTAAGTATGACGCAGAAAATTCGCCACACAAAACAAATCCGGCAAAATTACACGATGAGTTTTTTGCGCCAACAAGCGTATTTAAAAAAATCTTCTGCTAACTTAGAGGTAAGATTGTATGTTTAGATCTTTTAAGAATTTAGAATTATTACGTCATCAGGTTTCCACACGAGTCGACAAGAGCTTGCGTGAATATGCAGAGCAAAGTAAGAATAGCGCTGACAAAATAGCAAGTGCTATTTTCTCTGCTTGCTTTTCTTTAGCTGTATCTTTTATTTCAAGTGAATTAATACAAGAAGATAAATTCATGACTGCTGTGATTATCTTTCTGTTATTCATATTTGTATACATCGTTGCATATCTATCATACAAAAAAATATCCTCTTGGCTAGAAAAAGCAAACTATAACTTGAAGCGGCATAAAACAAAAATATCCAATAGAGAAGCAAAAGAATATATTGACAACTTTGACCATATCGCTTGCGATAACAATTTGCTCGGTAAAGAGTTTATGAAAAAATACGATTCTGAGAAAGATGTCGATTTAAAAGCATTTGACTTCTATGAATTATACTACTATACGAAGGTTTCCGCGGATATAACATTAGATGTTTTAGATCATTCTTCTCTATGTGTAAACACTTTAAAAACATCCACAAAAGTGGATATATACAGAATTTATAATCAAATTAACATGCTCAAAAAAGCAACAGATTTTCTCATTACGCACCACAAGCAAAAAGAGGTTGATATGCAGGAAAATTTAAGAATTGTGCTTGCTTCTCAAATGGATGATCTTTGTGCCAAGTTGGATAAAATTGAAAAGAAGTGTGATTTGTTTCTTGAACAGAACTTTTCCAATGAACAAATTAAGGAGTTGTCATCAAAATATACTTCCTATTTTACTAAGTGATACTAAGATTAAAATAGCCGCCACGGATCTTTCCGTGACGGTATGTTTGTTTTCAAAAAAGAAAATTCAAAAAATTCCTCTGTTATATTTTATTTGAGCGTATAAAATCAAAATAAGTCCTGCTATAATTCCGCCCAGCAAAACAAAAGAACCCACCTCAATACCGATAACAGTTTGAAAAATTCCTGCAGCTATCATCGAAACACCGATAATAAATGTTCCAAGGCCGACAAATCTGCAATACGGCTTTTGGTTTTCTTTTGTAACCTTGCGACGATTATACCAGTGAATTGTGGCGATATTTCCACGCATATTGAACATACCAAGTGTTGCACAGATCACACCTAATCCCAAAAGTCCCAAACTGTCTCGCATTCTTTCAAATGAGATAAACAGGAAATAGAAAATTCCAATGCAAAAACCGATAATAAAAGCGATTATCAACTTTTTCTGTCTGTTGATTGTCTTGTTTTTGGAAACAAGAATTTCTTCATTACTTTTATTAGGAACAAGCTCTTCAATACTCACCTCAAAGTATTCTGACAACAATTTGATTGACTCGTCATTCGGTAGTCCTAAACCGTTCTCCCATTTTGCAACAGCAGACCTGCTAATATGTATATCCGCTGCAAGCTTTGCTTGAGAAACACTTTTTTTAAAGCGCAGTTCTTTTAACTTTGCAGAAAACTCCATAGTTTACACCTCCAAACTATGCCCGTATTATACCATATCTACGTCCTAATTTCTATCTAGTAGAGTGTTACTTATGTTGTTACTTTTGATACTTTTACAGCAAAATAGCGGCGGTAAGGATTCTGATCCTTACCGCCGCATTCATTATGCCGTTCATTCTGCCTTCAGACGTTTCTTCTCTTCCGCGATTTCCGCTTTCACTCTTTCAATCATTTCGGCGAGTTTCGTTTCGCACTGCTCACGGGTTTCGGCGTAGACGTTGTATTTCTTTCGCTTGCCTCCGGGCAGTCGTGGGAAGAAGCTGCCTTCCCAGAGGTTATCATTAATCTGATACAGGCATCCCGTGCCGGATTTGCGTATCTTTCTCGGAGCCGGCTCGGGATGCGGCTCTGTGGGCGCACACGGTACGTTTACGGGCGGTTTCGCCGTCTCCTCGGGTGTCTGCTCTACCACGGGCATCTGTGCGTTTGTGCCGCCGATCTTGCGGTCAATGCTCACCGCCGCCTGCATCTGCATGGTGTCGGTCATATGGCTGTAAATATCCAGCGTGGTCGCCGCCGAGACATGGCCTATCGTTGCTGACAGCGTTTTTACGTCCATGCCGTTTTCCAGTGCCATCGTAGCGAAGGTGTGGCGCAGATCGTGAAACCGCACGTGCTT
>JAZRUG010000021.1:0-36504 GCA_045652425.1 Eubacteriales bacterium | reverse complement strand
TTTAATTGCAATATCTCGTTTTCATATTGTTTTATATGTCTGTATTCTCTGGGCATAAAAATTCCTCCTATGGTAGTTATCTCTATTCTACCATAGGAGGTCCCTTTTTTCTACTGTACGTTTTTACTGGACTTGTGCAATTGATATAGTCAACACTTTTTTATTTGGTATTATTTCTTGACACATTTCGATATGTATTGTATAATCAATTGATTGTTTTATTTTGGAGGGTTATTATGGAAAACAAATGGTGGAAAGAAGCCGTCGTGTATGAAATATACACTAAAAGTTTTTGCGACTCCGACGGAGACGGTCTCGGCGATTTGAAAGGCGTTATGTCTAAATTGCCTATGCTTAAAGAACTCGGTGTTAACTGTATCTGGTTTACGCCTATTTACAAATCCCCCCAAGTAGATAACGGATATGACGTTGCGGATTATCAGGATATCGAGCCCGACTACGGTACACTTGATGATTTCAAAACGCTTCTTAATTTGGCTCATTCTATGGGAATCCGTGTTATTATGGATATGGTTCTTAACCACTCTTCAGACGAACACAGATGGTTCCAAGAATCGAGAAAATCAAAAGATAGCCCCTATAGAAATTATTATATTTGGCAGCCGCCTAAAGCAGATGGTTCTGAACCTAACAACTGGGGTAACCGTTTCCGCGAAGGCAACGGTTCCGCCTGGGAATATGATGAATTAACAGGCGAATATTACCTCCACCAGTACTCCAAGAAAATGCCCGACTTAAACTGGGATTATGAACCATTACGCCGAGAAATATACGATATGCTTAACTGGTGGCTCGATATGGGAGTTGACGGCTTCCGTCTCGACATCTTCACAAGACTTAAAAAGCCTACAGGTTTCCCAGATGCAACTGTTGCTTCTGCCCCTGAACTTGACAGAAACGGTTTCATTCTTAACAACGATATGTGTACAAATATTGAAGGTATACACGATATTCTTCACGAGCTTAACAGAAACGTTTTCGGCATCCGTGAATGTATGACAGTCGGAGAGGGTTCGGGTGTTACATACGAAAATGCTCTCACTTACGTTCAGGCTGAACGTAAGGAAATTGATATGGTATATCACTTCCAGCTCGCTGCCCGCAAACGTCCTCCTTTCACAATCGAAAGCTTCAGAAAAATCCAGAAAGAATGGATGAAAGTTATCGAAAATAACGGTTGGGCTGTTCAGTATATGTCTAACCACGACAGCCAAAGACAAGTAACACGTTACGGCGACGACCAAAATTACCGCAAAGAGTCTGCAAAAGCTCTTGCTACATTTACACTTACCTGCCCCGGCACGCCCTTCCTTTATCAAGGCGAGGAGATAGGTATGGTCAACGTTAAATATGATGACATCAGCGACTATAACTGTTGCTACACCGTAGGCGACTACAACTCTATGATTGCCAACGGCGCAACCAAAGAAGAAGCTATGGCATTTATCGTACCCAGAAGCCGCGACAACGCAAGAACGCCTTATCAATGGAACAACAGCGAAAATGCAGGGTTCTCAACCGGTAAGCCTTGGATCAAGGTGAATCCCAAATATAAGGAAATCAACCTCGAAACTGATAAAAATGCCCCCGATTCTATTTTCGAATACTACAAAAAAGCTATTAAGATTCGTAAAGAGCATCCCGCTTTGACTAACGGTAACATCGAATTTTATCTTGAAGACCATCCTCAAGTTATTATGTACACACGTAAGTGCGAAGAAGAAACAATACTTGTTATCGTCAACAAATCCAGCGAAAATGCTTCTTTTGAACTTCCCGAAGAATTCAAAAACGTTAAGTGGAACAGAATTCTTACAAACAGAGAAAACTCCGAATACGCCCTTGACGGCGCCAAAGAGCTTCTCCCCTGGAACACCGAAGTTTACACTATTGGCTAATACGCATTCCAAAAGTCCGATTCTTTCGGACTTTTATTTTTTCTACAATACGCCTAATTATATTATATATTATTATATTGCATAAATATATTGCATTTTTTGTAAAATAATGCTATAATGATTATAATTGTGTGAAGTATGCAATTTTTTAGAAAGTCCCCGTAGGAAAGGAGCGATTTAGATTTGGTAAAAATAGCTGACGTAACACCTGATTCACATTCGGCAAAATGCGGAATTCTGCCTAATGATATGCTTGTTTCGATCAACGGAAATGAAATCAACGACGTTCTTGACTACAGATTTTATCTCACAGAAAGAAAATTGAATTTAATACTTTTAAGAAACGACAAGAAATATTCGGCAGACATAAAAAAAGGCGAATATGACGATATCGGACTTGAATTTGAAACCTATCTTATGGACAGCAAAAAATCTTGTAAGAATAAATGTGTTTTTTGCTTTATCGACCAACTTCCCAAGGGTATGCGCGATACCCTTTATTTTAAAGACGACGATGCAAGACTTTCTTTTCTTATGGGTAACTATATTACTCTCACGGGTTTAAAAGATTCTGACGTTGACAGAATTATAAAAATGCATATGAGTCCTGTCAATATCTCCGTTCACACAACTAATCCCGAACTTCGTTGCAAAATGATGAACAACCGTTTTGCAGGAAAATCGCTTGAATATTTAAAAAGATTTGCTGAAAATAATATAACGATGAACTGTCAGATAGTTCTGTGCAAGGGATTAAACGACGGCGATGAACTTATAAACACTATGCACGATTTGGCAACCCTTTACCCTGCAGTTAACAGTGTTTCTATTGTTCCTGCAGGACTTACAAAACATAGAGAGGGGTTATATCCCCTCGAACCTTTTACCCCAAAAGAAACACAAAAGATTATCCAAAAAGTTCAAAACTTTGCTCTCCTCTGCAAAAAAGAATACGGCAGTTCGATATTCTTCTGTGGAGATGAGATGTATTTGAAAGCGGGACTTGATATTCCCTCTCCCGAATACTACGAGGATTTTTCACAGATTGAAAACGGTGTCGGAATGATAGCGTCTATGCTTGAAGAATTCGAATTCGCATTTGAAGAATTGGATGACCCCCCCGTTCTTCCCCGACACGTCTCTATAGCAACGGGAAATGCTGCTTACCCTTTCATTTCTTCACTTGCCCGAAGGCTTGAAGAAAGATTTGACGGTTTAACTGTCAACGTATATAACATAAACAACAACTTTTTCGGCGAAAATATTACTGTAGCCGGTCTTATAACCGGAATAGACCTCTCCGAACAGCTAAAAACCAAAGAACTCGGCTCAACGCTTTTTATTCCGCGTGTTATGCTTGAAAGCGAATGTAGGATGTTCCTCGACAGTATGGAACTGACAGAGGTTTTGGAAAAGCTTAATACCGAAATATCCGTTGTTCCCAATGACGGAGAAATTTTCCTCCGTATGATATTGGGACTTGACTCATAAATAACACTAACTTTAATCAGGACGGTAATGCATTATGGAAAACAACACAAAAAAAGAACTGAAAATCGTATTAAGCCCCGATTTATACGACGAATTGCGATTTACCTTTAGACCCGAATTATTGGAAAATATTATTTATTTGCCCGAAACCTTGGGTAATAATAAGTGGCAGTGCTGTTGCGGCTCCACAAGCGAACTTGACGTCTGCCCTATCTGCGGAATGGAGAAAAATACCGTTTTCTCAAAAGTTAACGCATCTTACCTTGCAAGACACAGAAAATCTCGTATTGTCAGAAAGAAAAAGGCGGTTCAAGACCAACAGGCTATGATGGCGGCGCAACTGCTAAAAAAGAACAGAAAACAAAAACAGCCTGATGAGAATACAAAGAAATTTGGTATTTTGGTTGGAGTTATTATTCTCTGCGCAGCTATAATTGCTTCTATCGCAATTATTTTCAGCGGAAATGATGACAAACCCAAAAATCCTATTGATACAACTATAAACACAGTTCAGCAGACATCTCCTGCAGACACAACCGTTCCCGAAGAAAGCGAAACACTTTCTCCCGAATCAGAAGAAACAACGGTTGAACCCGAAACAGAGCCTGAAACGGAACCCGAAACAACTGTTCCCGAAACGACGGCGCCCGTTGTTGCCGTTGAAGTTCCGATAACCAACAGCACCGACGTTATATCCACGGTTGCAAACGGCAAATGGCCCTCCGGTGCTTCCGGAAACGTTTCTGTAGGCGGACTCGTTTATACAGACGGCGAATATGATTATCTCGCCTCCAACGGCATTGCCGTGCTTGATAAATCAGGAAATACTGTAAGTACTCTTACATCAAACAAGGCCCTCGGCATTACAGGTAGCGGTACATTTATTTTCTATATCGACGAACAGTACTCTGTTCACAGAATTGATATAACAACAAAAGAAGATATTACATTCCCATTTAAAGCGAAAATGATTTGCGCTTTCTACGACGAGCTTTACTACGTTCCCAATGAAGGTCCCGGCTTCTTTGCATCAAATTTCTACGGCGATAAGACGAAAATAATCACCACAAGTCTTAATATTTACGCCCTGAATAATACAGCAGACAAGCTTTATTTCTCAACTGATGAAAGTCTTGCGGTTATAACATCGCAAGAAGGAAACGTTACCACATTCTGCCCCGATGGTGCGAAGACTCAAAGCATTATAGAAATTACCGAATGCATTTTCTACACCGACTCAAAGGGTGTTCTTAAATTCTACAATCCCAAACTCGGTCCAAAGCCCGGCTTTGAATACCCCAGACACGGTATGAACATTACATACGTTTCTGCATACGAAAACAGAGTTTACGTTAGAGCAGTTAACCCCGCCAACGGCGCTGTTACATGGCTTTCTACAAACTGGATTTCTGGTACGTGGCTCTTTAATCCCGCGGCGTTCAAACCAACGGGAATTACCACTGATGCTCTCTACATAACAGGAAGCGCTGTTTACGACGGTAATCTAAACAGAACCGCCGTTAACTAAAACTAAAAACTTTATTTTTTAACCACAAGGAGAAAAAAATGTCAAAACCTGTTGTTGCCATAGTTGGCAGACCTAACGTTGGAAAAAGCACTCTTTTCAACAAGTTGGCAGGCGAAAGAATATCTATAGTAGAAGATACACCCGGTGTTACACGCGACAGAATTTACCACGAGATTGAATGGACGGGCAGAACCCTGATGCTCATTGATACCGGCGGTATTGAGCCTAAAACTGACGACCTAATCTTAAAATATATGCGTCTTCAAGCCGAAATTGCTATTGAAACCGCAGACGTTATAATATTTATGACAGACGTTAGAACGGGACTTACCGCTGACGACAGAGATATTGCAAGAATGCTTTTAAAAAGCAATAAGCCGGTTGTTCTCTGCGTTAACAAAGTAGATAAAATAGGCGACCTTCCCTACGAATTCTATGAATTCTATGAGCTTGGTTTTATTGGTGATCCTATTCCTGTTTCTTCTATTCACGGTACAGGTTCGGGGGACCTTCTCGACAAAGTCCTTGAATATCTCCCGCCGGAAAACGAAGATGAAAACGAAGATGATGATGCTATCAGTGTTGCAGTTATCGGTAAGCCAAACGCAGGAAAGAGCTCTATTATTAATAAGATACTAGGCGAAGACAGACTTATTGTTTCAAATATTCCCGGTACTACGAGAGATGCAATAAATACACGAGTTGAAAACTCACACGGTAAATATATCTTCGTTGATACTGCGGGTATCAGAAGAAAAGCAAGAGTAGATGACAGAATCGAAAAATACTCTGTTTTACGTTCAAAAATGGCTGTTGAAAACGCAAACGTTTGCGTTCTTATGATAGATGCTTCAGAAGGTATCACAGAACAGGACGAGCATATCGCCGGCCTTGCGCATGAAGCAGGAAAACCTACTATTATCGTTGTAAACAAATGGGACCTTATTGAAAAAGATAACAAAACGGTAACAGAATTTACTCAAAAAATTCAAACCGCACTTGCTTATATGCCCTATGCCCCCATTCTGTTTATATCCGCTAAAACAGGTCAGCGTATCGACAAGCTGTTCGAGTTTATTAACTACGTTTACGAGCAGTCGGTATTGCGTATCTCTACGGGTATGCTTAACGACGTACTCAACGATGCCGTTACAAAAGTACAGCCCCCGTCAGACAAGGGACGTCGCTTGAAGATTTACTATATGACACAGGTTGGAATCGCTCCTCCTACGTTCGTTATTTTCTGTAACGACGCAGAACTTTTCCACTTCTCTTATCAGAGATATATCGAAAACCGAATCAGAGAAGTCTTTGGTTTTAAAGGCACCCCCATTAAAATTATAATTCGCCAGAAAGGAGATAACAACGACTAATTATGAACGCTTTAAAAGAATTATTTAAAATTGGTATTGTTAACAAACTTTTTGGTACACAGTATATCTCCCAAGAAACAGGCGCCATCTTTTACAATATTCCTTGGCATTATGCTATCCCTGCTTTTATATTGCTCTTTCTTATAGGATATTTGTTCGGCAGCTTTAACTTTGCTACCTTTATTTCAAAGAAAAAATATAATGACGATATTCGTGAACACGGAAGCGGTAATGCCGGTATGACTAATATGATGAGAACATACGGCACAAAAGCTGCGGTCTTTACTCTTCTCGGCGATATTTTGAAAGCCGCGTTGGCTTGTCTTTTGGGATATATCGTTATGGGTAGAGCCGGTGCTTACGTGGCAGGTATCGGTTCAATAATAGGTCACACTTGGCCGCTTTATTACAACTTTAAAGGCGGTAAAGGCGTTGCAACTGCTCTTGCTATGATACTTTGCACCAATCCTTTGGTTGCTTTGCTTCTTTTAGTATTGTTCGTAGCAATAGTTGCCGCAACTAAATATATTTCCCTAGGTTCAATTATGTGCGCTCTTATCTACCCGATAATTCTTGCGAAATTCGGTACTCTTACTATAGTTGAACTCATTTGTTGTTTCCTTTTAGTATTTATGCTCGTATTCAACCACCGTTCAAACATAAAAAGACTTATCAACAACGAGGAAAACAAATTTTCATTTAAAAAGAGTAAATAACATACATTTAATGTGTGTAGTTCCCTCCTCTGCTTTGGTTCATAATCGTTAGCATTCACTTATTAAACTTGACAAAATTGGCAAAAAGAAGTATTCTATATTTATAATTATAAACTATTAAAAGTATTTCAAAGCGAAAGGATATAGTCTTTATGAGTTTTAATATTTTACGTAAAACTTTGGCAAAACTTTTCCCCGCAATACTCACAATTATCATTTTATCGGTTTGTTGTATTTGTTTTTCATCTGCAGCAATCACCGAAGACGCTACTATAAGAGACTTTAAGTTAACCAAAAACTATGCTAACCTAAAGGATAACGAAACAAGTAGTTTTTCAGCATTAGATACACTTACTGTTTCAAGCGAAGAAATTATCGATTCCATTTATCTTGTTTTTTGGGATAAAGCCCCCAATTTTACTCTTTCCTGCGGCGAAAAAAATTATGAAATTACAAATACATTTCTTCATGCATTCGTAAAGATTCCTGAAGAAGTTATAGAATGCCATGAAGTAACTATTTCTTTCAGCGAAAAAACAAACCTTTCTGACATCAGCGTCTTTAAAGACGGTAAATTGCCCAATCATATCCAAATCTGGAACCAGCCTCATGAAAAAGCTGACTTGCTTTTGTGTGCTACACAGTACAGTAATGAACATACACTTTTTGCAGGCATAATTCCCTATCATATCGCAAATAATTACCGTGTGCAAGTTGCTTTCTTTTCCGATTTTAAAGGCTCAACAAAAAAACACGAAATGTTAGACGGTCTTTGGGCAGTCGGTATGAAAAATTATCCTGTATTAAGCGAATTTCCCGAATCAACAAAAAAGACCGCAGAGGACGTGCTGAAAGATTTTGAAAAAGAAAATATCACCGAGGATATGCTTCTCTCATTCCAAACGGAACTTTTGAGAAGATTTAAACCTCAAGTAGTCGTATCTCACGATTTGAACGGCGAAAACGACAGCGGTCTGTCCATTCTTAACGTACAAACGTTAATTAAGGCTATAGACCTAGCAAAAGTTGCCTCAAACTATCCTGAAACTGCTCTTCGATACGGTGCGTGGGATACCCCCAAATTCTATCTGCATTTATATAACGAAAATCAAATTACGTTAAATTGGGATGAACCGTTAGATGCATATAACGGAAAAACTTCGTTCCAGATTTCTCAAGAAGGTTATAAAGCAAACAAAGCCCAGCAAAAAACGTGGTTTACAAAATGGCTCAACGGAAATGACGGTAAAAATAATACCGCCGCAACTATCGAAACGTACTCCCCTTGCCTATTTGGACTCTATCGCACTACAGTCGGAGAGGATTCTCAAAAGAACACATTTTTTGAACACCTTGTCAGTTACGAAGAACAATTAAAATTAGAGCAAGAAAAATTAGAACAAGAAAAACTTAAACAAGAACTTCTCGAACAAGAGGAACAAAAAAGATTAGAGGAAGAAAGCATAAGGTTAGAAAGTCAACGTCTTGAATCCCTTGAAGAAGAATCAAGAATAGCTGCTTCTGAAAAAGCCATTAACGATTTACATAAACAAAAAGCTTTGGAAAACCAAAAGAGCGAAAAAGTAGTTGCTGTTGTTGCTATTTTAATCTGCATCGCGAGTGTTGTGGCGTTAGGTATAGTACTCTTTAACAAACTTCGAGAATATTATTATTAAAACACAGAGCCGAGAAAAATTCTCGGCTCTTTTTATACGTATATAAATAAAGAGGATATGGGCTTCATATCCTCTTTGTTTATTTTCTGTGAAATTAAAACTCAATTTTGTTGCGAATGTACTCTTCAAGGCTGTCAATAGAAATACGAACCTGCTCCATTGTATCACGGTCTCTTACAGTTACACAACCATCTTCCTTGGAATCGAAGTCGTATGTGATGCAGAGAGGTGTACCGATTTCGTCCTGACGGCGATATCTCTTACCGATTGAACCTGTTTCGTCATAGTCAACCATAAAGTTCTTAGCCAACTTTTCGTATACTTCGCTCGCTTCCTCGGAAAGCTTCTTTGAAAGAGGAAGTACAGCGCACTTGAAAGGAGCAAGTGCAGGATGAAGTCTGAGTACGTTTCTTACGTCGCCTTCGGCAATCTCTTCTTCATCGTAAGCATCAATAAGGAATGCCAAAACAACACGGTCAGCACCCAAAGAGGGCTCAATACAATAGGGAATGTATCTTTCGTTTGTTTCAGGATCAAAGTAACTCAAGTCCTTACCGGAATGTTCTGAATGAGCCTTGAGGTCAAAGTCTGTTCGGTCTGCTATGCCCCAAAGTTCGCCCCAACCAAACGGGAACAAGAACTCAAAGTCTGTAGTTGCATTTGAATAGTGGGAAAGCTCCTCGGGTTCGTGGTCACGAAGCTTGAGGTTTTCTTTCTTCATACCAAGTGAATAAAGGAATTCTGCGCAGAAATTCTTCCAATATGCAAACCATTCAAGGTCAGTACCGGGTTTGCAGAAGAATTCAAGTTCCATCTGCTCAAATTCACGTGTACGGAAAGTAAAGTTTCCGGGAGTAATTTCATTTCTGAAAGATTTACCAATCTGCGCAATACCGAAAGGAATCTTCTTTCTCGTTGTTCTCTGTACATTTGCAAAGTTAACAAATATTCCCTGCGCTGTTTCAGGTCGCATATAAATCTGTGACTGTGAGTCTTCTGTTACACCCTGGAATGTCTTGAACATCATATTGAACTTACGAATAGGCGTAAAGTCGCTCTTTCCGCAGCCTGTACAAGCTACGCCGTTTTCAGCAATGAAGTTTGACATTTCTTCGTTTGTCATACCTTCAACCTTAACGTCCTTGTTGTTCTCTTTTGCCCACTCTTCAATAAGCTTGTCTGCTCTGTGTCTCATCTTACAAGACTTGCAGTCAATAAGCGGATCGTTGAAGTTTACAACGTGTCCTGATGCAACCCAAACTTCAGGGTTCATTAAAATCGCGCTGTCAAGGCCTACGTTAAGTTTGGATTCCTGAACGAACTTCTTCCACCAAGCTTTTTTTACATTGTTCTTTACTTCAACACCGAGAGGACCGTAATCCCAAGAGTTTGCAAGGCCTCCGTATATTTCAGAACCACTGAATACAAATCCACGATTCTTACATAAAGCAACAATTTTCTCCATCGTCTTTTCTGTGTTATTCATGATGATACTCCTATATATAGATATTATTTATATTCTTCGTATGAGCTTATAGCTTCGCTGAAACTGGGGATAAATACTTCTTCTCCGTACAATTCGGTGGTATATCCGGGGTACGTAACAGTTTTCGTATTGTAATTCGGGTATGAGAAGAACAAGTCCATATGTTTCTTAAAATCGTCTACATCAAACTCTGTTTCAAAATAACCTATCGTGTCTGAGAATAACGAAACCGCAGTTCCTATGTAAGCAGGTGATGCAAGTTTATAAACTAACGATTTCGTGAAATCAACTATCAATCTTTCACGTGTCATATTCGAACCTGACGGAAAGTTTGTAAATCTCAACATCGAAACAGCCTGCTTCGGTGTCAATTCCTGATAACCAGCCTTCAAGTTAATTTCATACTTTTCAGCTTCATTAACCTCAACCATATCGCAAGGAACATCGTATGAGATATTCCCTATCTTTTTAAGCGCCTTTACACCGTCTTCAATGCTTATAACCATAAGATGTTCGACCTTTATACCAGTTAACGCAAATACGCAGTTTACCATATAAGATGCGCCCTTTTCGCTGAAAAGCTTGGCAACAGTCTTATTTGTTGATTGGTTTACGACAGCGTTTGCAGGTATGGAAGAAAACATAAACGTTTTCTTTGATCTGTCAATCTTCATTAAAAGAAGCGCATCTGCTAATACTTCTTTTTTCTTAATGTACAAGCCGTTGTCGTCATATCCCGACTCTTTGTAATTAAACAAACTCGGCTGATAGTCCGTGCTGACAAACAAGAATGTTGTAGAAGTTACGTCACCTGTAGGAAGTTTGATTTCAGGTTCCTTTACGGTTTCTTTTTCCGGCTTCTTGTCTGTTTCTTTATTGTTATTATTATCGTTGTTAACATCAGCTCCCGAAGGCTTTTCTTCTTCGGGAATTACAACAGACGAAAGAGGTTTTTTGTTGTTTGTATCGTCCGCCGCAACAGTACTGTTTTCAAGCGTAGGAGTCGAAAAATCAAACTCAAGAGATTTATTTAAAACACTAAACGCAAGTGATCCTAAAATGGTCAACGACAATACGAACGATATTAAAAATGCCCTAAGTGAACGCATATTTCTCTCCTCCTAAATTTTTTCCTAATATACTAAACAAAAATATATTTTTTGATTAATCTTAAGTATTATAACAGAAAATTGTTAATAAATCAACGCTTTGGCACCCGCAACAGGAATCGAACCTGTAACTAACCCTTAGGAGGGGTTTGTTATATCCATTTAACTATGCAGGCATAATAAATCGACCTTAATATTATAACACAAGTATAGGTAAAATTCAAGTTGTTTTTTCGATAATGACAAAAAAGAATATAAAATAACCCCTTTATAATAAATAAAAACTTAACTTCTTCTTGCTTTTTGGATAATTTTTTTCTTTTTTATTGTATTTTACATAAAAATGTGGTAAACTGATACTACCAAACTAAGTTAATATTTTTAAATTGGGTGTATTTTTTGTTCGCGAAATAAATACGCTTATTTTTGTCGAGCATACATATTGTGTTGAATTTGATAAAATGCAAATTCCTGCAATATGTATGTGTGTATTTTTTCGCCCTTATATTGACTTAGTTTGGCGACTATCGGAGTTTGCGTTTTTGTGCGGTTACTTCGGTAGCCGCACTTTTTAATTTATGGGGGAATTTTTAGTGGGAAAAGTATCGTTATTTGAAAACAAGGATATTACTGGAGTGTTAAATTCTGTGGCGTTAGCATACGAAGATTATCCTATGTTTAATTATATAGTTAATGGTAAAAGCAAGGCTGTATCAATCAAACAAATTATACAGTCATCAATTATGGCAAGTAAGGTTCATTACATAGGATTGACTTTCGGAGATAATAATGAGGCGGTTGCTATTTTTATAAAACCAAACTATAAAGGCGCACCTGCAATGCCGTTTCTTTTTAAAGGCGGACTAAAGTTGATTTTTAAGCATTCATTTGGAATTGTTTTTCGTCTGCTCAATTATGAAAATCACGCAATGAAAGTCAAGAAAAAATACTCTGATGATAACTGTTGGTATCTATACAGTTTAACTGTACACCCAGATTATCAGCACCAAGGGTTAGCTTCAAAAGTAATGCAACCTATGTTGGATTTCTTTGATGCAACAGGGCAAAGTTGTTACTTAGAAACAAACAAGCATACCAATATCGCTATGTATGAGCACTTTGGCTTTAAACTAATGGAGAAAGGTTTCATACCTAATACCAATGTTGTCCACTATGCTATGCGTAGATAACCGAATAATCAATAAGGTTTGGTGAAAATATGACACAAGAAAAATTGCAAAAAGCAAAAGAGGCTTTTAAAGAATACAAAACACATAAAAAAGAGATTGTTGATAACAACCTACCACTGCCGGGCGCTAAAGCGCAAAAATATTATTTCCCTTTGACACAATTCCTTTTGCGTATTATTACATTGTTTGGCGGTGAAAGTATTTCTTTTTTGAACAAGAAGATAATTATGACACCAAAAGGCAGACCTATAATTTTTGCAAATACACATAAATTTAAACCTGATGTAGAGAAAATTGCTATTAGCATAAATAAGCCTTCCGCTTTGATAGCCAGCGACTTTATAAACTCCTATAAAAATATTAGTGGTTGGTACTTTGGTACTCGTCCCACCGTTTTTGTCGATCCTTACGACAAGGAAGATAAAAATTATTCTTATAAAATGATGGTTCGTTATCTTAAAGAAGGCTATGACTTTATGATTTACCCCGAAGCGGTTTGGAATCTTTCTGAAAACCGAATCGTTTTAGGTACTTTTTTAGGAACTGTAAAAGCTGCCCTTGAAACCAATGCTGTAATTGTATGTACTGCTATTGAGCGTTATGGTAAAAAGTACATTATCAATCGAAACGGATATTTTGATCCTATGCTTATTTTGAAAAAGCATACCGATAAATCTTTTGATGAATTATCGTCTGCTCCCGAATGCACCGATTTACTTAAAATAATATTGATTGAGTGCAACAAGGAACTTAGAGATACTATGGCCACACTTAGCTTTGAAATATGGGAAGATCACGCCAACAAATTTGGAATGACCACCCGTTCAGAGCTACCTGCTAACTATTGGGAAACTTTTGTTAATAGTTTAACTGCTGAATGGCCCGGATATAAGATGAGTGATAATGTAGAACAGCGTTATCATAGTAAGTCAGAAATTGAGCAAGAACAAATTGAATCAGATTTAGCGAATATTCGCCCTACAATGCAAAACGCATTTTTGTTTAATAAGCGATTGAAAGGATGAAAAAAATATGAATCACTATATTATTGTTGGTTTAGCAGTTTTGCTTCCATTTTTATCGGTTTGGTTAATCACTCTTTTACTATCATTCAACAAATACAGTCATATAAATAAAGACACCCTAAAAAAAGATTTCACATTAAAGAAGGCTGTTGGTCGTTGCAATACTTGGCTTGTTTCAACTACCTTCTGGATGTTGGCGGAATACATACTTGTTATTGTTCCTTTTGTTACAAATGCAATTGTGATTTATTTATCGTTAAACACTAGTGCAAACAAGGAATTTATATTAGTTTATTCGATCGTTTCCTCAGCTTTGGTTGTGTTTGGATATGCAATTAATCCGCAACGACATAAAAAATGTTACCGAAAAGCATACGCCAATCTTGACAACGAAATCAACAAGTATTTACTTTCTGTCACTCCTAACAATGCAGAAAAGGAAGCACTCGTAGAAGCGATGCAAGAAGGTGAAAGTTTTATAGATGGTTCATATGATATCGAAAAATAACACTGGCGGTTATGTAACGGTATAACATAAACATATTACCACCACCCTAAAATCACCGCTCTTGCTAATCACTTGCTAATCAAACAAGTGAAAACAGCATAAAATCAGCGGTAACGGCGTAACACAGAATAATACTTTAACCTTAAAAATCCCCTGACAACAGGGGATTTTTAGGTATTATAATGGATACGAGAGCCGTTTCCATGGGTATCTCCTATGAGTTAGTTACAGGTTCGATTCCTGTTGCGGGTGCCAGAAGCCACTGCAAGTGCAGTGGTTTTTCTTTTTAACAATAAATATATTCAATGTATTAAAAAAATCATTTATTTATTAATTTATTTTTCTTATTGCATATTGGCGCAAAACATAGTATAATGGTACTGATATTATCGATATAACAAAAAGGAGATGTACTATGAACAAAACAAAAATCACAGCACTATTTTTATCAATCTTTTTGATTGTCTGTTGCTTCACCGCTTTTGCTGCTTCCGCAGCCGAAGAGGGTGCAGTATTCACTAAAGAAGATCTCTTCGTCACAAGCAATCCACTATCCAAGCTTCCCTCTACATACGAAGCTACTATACGTTTTCCTGCTGACACCCCTGCTACCACAAGAGGTGGCGTAATCGCCGGTGACTTCTCAAATATGACAACCGCTTGTTTCAGCTTTGAAATCAAAACAAACGGTAACCCCCGTCTTTACCTCATTGATGCAAACAAAACTACGTATGATTTCACTTTTAACAAAATCAACGTTTATACGGGTGAATGGATTCACTTGGCTATAGTTAAGGATTCAGTTTCCGATGAAGTTACTTGCTACGTTAACGGCGTCGCTGAACAAACTATAGTTAAAGATTCACCTGATTCTCTTACTTTAAAATCAAACGCTTGTATCGGCGGTGACCACCGTACAGAAAATGCACAGTATTTTAAAGGAAGTATAAAGAACGTTACACTTTATTCTGACATTCGTACAACTGCAGAAATCAAGACAGATTTTGCAGGTACCCTTGATAAAGATAACGTTATCGGTTCTTATAACGTTACACAGGAAGAAAAAATACTTAAAGACTTGAACGGTGTCGGACCTAACTTCACTTCAAGAAACCCTTGGCTCGAAAAAGAACCCGTAACAGATTACGCTTACTCCTTTGCCGTAGTAGGCGATACGCAGACACTTAACTACTACTATCAAAACAAATTGGTTACACTTTACAGCTGGCTCGCCTCCAACGTTGAAGCCAAGAAAATCAAATACGTTATGGGCTTGGGAGATATCACCGACAAAGATGAAACATACGAGTGGCAACTTGCAAAGAACCTTATGAAAATGCTTGACAGCTCTGTTCCCTATTCTATCGTTCGCGGTAACCACGACTCTGCTGAAAAGTTCAACGAATTCTTCCCTTACTCCGAATACGGCTCAAAAGTAAGCGGTAGCTTCGATGAAACTATGCTCAATACATACCATAAGTTCGTTGCCGGAAATAACAAATATTTGTTGGTAAATCTCGATATGGGCCCCTCCGACGAGGTTCTTGAGTGGGCAAATAAAATCGTTAGCGAAAATCCCGACCACAACGTTATTGTTAACACACACGTTTATCTCTACCACGACGGTACAACACTCGATAAAGGCGACAACGCTGCCGCTTCTAATATCGGCGGTCATAACGACGGTGACGATATCTGGAATAAGTTTGTTAAGAAACACAAAAACATAGTTCTCGTTCTTTCGGGACACGATCCCTTTGATAAAATCGTTACTACTCAGACTAAAGGTGAAAACGGCAACATCGTTACACAGATGCTTATTGACCCCCAGCACACTGATAAAACCTTCGGAGGTGCAGGTCTCGTTGCTATGCTCTACTTCTCCGAAGACGGCAGCCACGTTGACGTTGAATACATCTCAACCGCCAGAGAAGCTTATTATCTCGAAGAAAACCAGTTCAGCATCGACCTCGCTGTTGTAGAGTCTTCTACCGCCCCTGCAGAAACAGAACCCGAAACAACTGATACGGTTGAAACGTCAGATACTGCTGAATCATCTGATACTCCTGCTCCCGAAACACAGCCTAACGACGAAAAAGAACCCGAAGCTAAAGGCTTTGATCCGTTAATAATCGTCGGTACCCTCGGCGGATTGGTTGTTGGCCTTGTTGTAGGTCTTATCATCGGTAAAAAAAAGAAACCCGAAGTTAAATAACAATATTTAAGACCACCGAACAGTCGGTGGTCTTTTTTTGTCTTACTTTCTTTTAAGGAAAGAAAGCTGCTTTCTTTCGTAGAAAGCTTGGCAAAGAACTTGCCTCTCTGGTTTGTGCCACTAAATTATATCTAACGACACTTTTTCATAAAAAACCCCGCAAATTTCGGGGTTTTTCATTATTTATCTAATTCCGTAGTTTTCTATAACGTAGTCCATATCCTTGTCGCCGCGTCCGGAGAGGTTAATAAGAATTGAACCTTTGCTCATCTTCTTTGCAAGTTTCATACCGTATGCAACAGCGTGAGCGCTTTCAATTGCGGGAATAATACCCTCGAGTCTTGAAAGCGTAAAGAACGCATCTATCGTTTCTTCGTCGTCAACAACGTCGTATATTACTCTGCCGATGTCATGCAAGAATGCATGTTCGGGGCCCGATGAAGGATAGTCAAGTCCACTTGCTACAGAATATACGGGGGCAGGCTCACCATTTTCGTCTTTAAGCATAATACTGTTAAAGCCGTGCATAATTCCCTCTGTTCCATACTTCAAACTTGCCGCGTGGTCGCCGAGTTTTGGTCCTCTGCCAAGAGGTTCAACACCATATATATCAACGGGATCATTTAAGAACCCTGCAAAAAGACCTGCCGCATTACTTCCGCCGCCGACACAAGCAACGATTGAACTCGGCAAATGACCTGTCATCTCAACAAACTGATCTCTTGCTTCTATGCCTACAATACTCTGGAAGTCACGTACCATCATCGGAAAAGGATGGGGACCTAAAACCGAACCAATGCAATAAATAGAATCCTTATATTCTTTGCTATATGCATCAAAAGCAGCATCCACAGCTTCTTTTAACGTCTGAAGTCCATGAGTTACCTCAACAACGTTTGCGCCGAGTATTTTCATTCTTGCTACGTTTGGAGCCTGTTTTTTAATATCAACAGTACCCATATAAATATCACATTCAAGGCCAAAATATGCAGCCGCAGTCGCAAGTGCAACACCGTGCTGGCCGGCACCGGTTTCTGCAATTACTTTCTTCTTGCCCATATATTTTGCAAGTAACGCTTCACCCATACAGTGATTAAGCTTGTGTGCTCCTGAATGGTTCAAATCTTCGCGCTTTGCGTAAAGCTGAACCTTGCCGCCGAGTGCATCGGAAAGTCTTTCAAGATGGGTTACGGGAGTAGGTCTGCCCTGAAATTCCTTTCTGATTCTTCTAAGCTCTGCAATAAATTTTCTCGACTGACAAATGCTGTAATATGCCTCTGTTATTTCAGCCATCGCTGCCTTTAATTTGTCATCAATATAAACACCGCCGTATTTGCCAAAATAACCGTTCTCGTCGGGATAGTTGTTAAAATAAGTATCAAAATCAATTCCGTTAAATTTCATAATCTCTTTCTCCAAATTCTATATATAAGTTGTTTTTATTTCGATTTTTATGCGGATTATCTTACGCCTCGCCATCGTCTTGTTAAAAGTTTCATTAATTCATTCCTCCGATTTGTTTTTAAAACAAAAAATCCCCGACAGAATATATATTCTGTCAAGGACGAATAAACTTCTTATCCGCGTTGCCACCTTGATTCACGGTAAATCTACCGCACACCTTTGCAAGATACAAACATATCTCAGACTTCTTACGGGAGTCTTTTATCCGTTGCAGAATACTCGGCAATTAACCTATCGCCTTTGACTGCACCCTCCGCGGTCCATTTAACGCTCTGTTTTTCATCGGGCTCTCAGCTTACCCCGACTCTCTGTGGAAGCATAAACGTTTTTATCTCCGCATCAACGGTTTATTTATAACTATGTATGGATTATAACACGCTTTTTTTATCTTGTCAATAGAATTTTGTTAAAAAAAGAACTGCTGCATATTTGCAACAGTTCCATTTTCTATTTCTTCAATGAGAATAGCGTTCTGCAAGTTTCATCGCCTTTATAAGAGGTACGATAAGTATGCCGCATATCAAATTGCTTACTCCGTGTATCGCATCAAACGGTATACCCGCTATTATCCAAGCTATCGTCTGCTTAAATGTAAACCCAAACATTATAGCTTGTGCAGGTGCGTATAGCGTTCCGTACAAAAATCCGTGAACTGCACACACAATCATATATACTATAGGCGCTACCTTCGGCGGCATTTTCTTCGGCAAAAGCATTACTACTCCCCAAAGAATTGTCCATATATAAATATACGGCAACCACCATATATTAAATCCGTAAAATAAACCGAATACAAATACAAATATGTATATCGGGTACAGCGCTTTCATTCTATATACAACGGTAATTGCTACAATGAATACACCTATAAGATGAATATTCGGAAACAATTCCATAGCTAATTTCGATGCAAACATCAATCCGCCAAGCATACCGAATATAGCTATTTCCTTAATATTTAGCTTCATTATTTGGAAACCTTAAAAGAATATACCTTTCCGGATTCTATCTTCGTCATATCAACACCGGTCATTGCGTATCCGCCGTCAACATAAAATCCCCAGTACGTCTTGTCCTTGTCATAATCAGCCACTATTCCGTTAACCTCTTTTACGTACAAGCCGTAAGGTCCGGCATCCCCCTTGATAAGTCCAAGCTCAATCAAAGCTTCGCCTACGATTTCCTTGTCGGTTTGAATAACAAATTGCGTTACGTTTCCGTCGATGTCAACAACGCTAAAATCAAACTTATTCTTTCCTTCGCCGAGAACTTTCGCTCCCACCTCAATGTTTGATTCCAACGGAGTATTTTCATCATCAGAAGATTCTCCGCCCTCGTTGCTTTCAACTTTAGGGTTTTCGTTCATTTCGGCTTTCGTTTCATCGCCGTCTTTAGCTTCGTTGCTGCAACCGATTGCCATAAGTGCTGTAGCCGCTATAAGCACCACACAAAGGATTACAGACAACACTTTTTTTAACTGTCTTGTTGTCATTGTGTTTTCTCCTTTTTTAATATAAAATTGTTTCTTTACATTTCATTTTGCTCCGGCCCTCGCGGAGTATTTTTATGAAATGATTTATGCAAAATTCGGATATACCGACTTCAATGCATATTTTTCTGTCTTCTCAAGCATAAAACTCAATGACACTTTCTCCGAAAAAGCGGCTTCGGATAAGAAAAATATCTCTTTTGCATCATACGGCGACGGGCTCGTGTAGGACTTCCACCTACTTCCCCAAATAAGCACACAGTTATAATACACCTATGATTTATTTTTGTCAATACAAAATAGATACAAAAAGGGATTTGCCGAATTTCCGGCAAATCCCTACCTTAACTATTCACTAAATTTTTTTAAGTTTCGCGTACGTTGCCATAAGTTTCTTCGTTCCGGCATTATCAAACGCTATCTCGTATAATATATCTGCTCCCATAGGTTTTGCCGAAAGCAACGTTCCTTCGCCAAAAGTAATATGTCTTACCCTATCTCCTGTCGAAAATCCTGCCGTCGTCTGCATTGCCGGCTTGCGTATTTCCTTCGATTTGTTCGTAAGTTCTTTCGATATTTCAATAGGTCTTCTGGGTTTAAAACTGTTTCGTTGTTCGTTTACAGCTTTTTCCGCTTCCGAAAGTTCTCTGTTTATATAATCCGTAGGAATTTCCTCAAGAAAACGTGACATTCTGTTATATTGAGTTTGCCCAAACACCATTCGTTCTCTTACAAATGTGCAGACAAGCGACTCTCTCGCTCTCGTTATCGCCACGTAACAAAGTCTTCTTTCTTCCTCAACCTCTTCATCAAGCACATTCTGTCCGCCCGGGAATATGCCCTCTTCAAGTCCGGGAATAAATACTACGGGAAACTCAAGTCCCTTCGCGCTGTGTACCGTCATAATCGTTACGGCTTCTGCATCCTTGTCGTAGTTGTCTATATCTGCTACCAACGATACTTCTTCAAGATATGATGCAAGTGTTCCCTCGGGGTTGTTTTCCATATACTCTTCTGCGTTTGAAATCATCTGAAGAACGTTCTCAAGTCTATCCTTCTCTTCTTCGCCCGCAGATATAAGCATATTTTCATATCCTGAAAGTCTTATCGTCTTTTCAACCAACTCATTCAACGGTACCCTGTCTGCCAAGTCTTTTAAATGCTCTATAAGCAAAACAAAATCTGTCAACTTTGTACTCGCCTGTGACAATGCTTTGTACTTTCTACAGTTTTTCATAACCGTAAACATACTGCAGCCCTCTGCAACCGCTATCTTCTCAACGGCATTCATCGTCGTATCCCCAAGTTTACGTTTAGGTTCGTTTACTATCCTTCTTAACCTTAAATTATCATCGGTGTTGTTTATAAGGCAAAGATAAGAAAGAATATCCTTTACCTCTTTGCGCTCGTAAAATCTTTGACCGCAAAGCATACGGAAAGGTATCCCACTCTTCACGAATACGTTTTCAATAGTACTCGATTGAACGTTCATTCTGCAAAGAATAGCAAAGTCGGAATATTTTCTCTTCTCTTTTATAACCAATTCAACAATCTTGTTTATTATGTATTTTGCTTCATCAACTTGATTATCGCAACGTCGCAAAGTTATCTGCTCTCCGCCCTGCTTGTCGGTCCACAATTCCTTGCCTTTTCTACCAATATTATTTCTTATAACAGAGTTTGCCGCATCAAGTATATATTTCGTTGACCTATAGTTTTGCTCAAGCTTTATAACCGATACATTTTCAAAAGTCTTGTCAAAATTCAATATGTTCTCTATAGTCGCGCCCCTGAATTTATATATGCTCTGGTCGTCATCGCCAACTGCCATAATATTATTATATCCGCCTGCAAGTAACGATGCCAAAACAAATTGGGCGTGGTTGGTATCCTGATACTCATCTATTAATACGTACTTAAATTTTCTCTGATAATATCTCCTTGCCTCTTCATCTGTCTGCAAAAGTTCAACGGTCTTCATAATTATATCGTCAAAATCAACGGCATTCGCCTCTGCCATCTTCTGCTGATACAATCTGTATATATTAGCTATCTTCACTAATCTGAAGTTTGCCGTTCCGCTTTCGTCTACGGCATCTTTTGCATATAGTTCGGGCGTAATAAGCTTGTCCTTCGCTCTGCTTATCTCGTTTCTCACGAGCTTCGGATTCAAGTATTTTTCATCTATATTCAATTCTTTCATACATGAAGATACAAGCTTCTTCGTATCGTCGGTATCATATATCGTAATATTGTTGCCAAGCCCTATTCTGTCGCCGAATTTTCTAAGCATTCTTAAACATACAGAATGAAATGTCCCCGACCAAATGTCGTTAACTTCCTCGTTCAACTCTCTTTCAAGTCTTTCGGATATCTCCTTTGCCGCCTTGTTAGTAAATGTAATAGCAAGTACTCCCCATGGTGCACAAGGTTCAACGGCATATTCACGCAAAAGCCCTTCTATCTCTTCTTTTTCGGCTGTCTTCGCATTTTCCAATCGCTCAACGTCGGATATATCCAAATCAAGCGGTATATTATCCGAATAATATGCATTTCCAAATTTAATGATATATGCAATTCTGTTTACAAGAACCGTAGTCTTTCCGCTTCCCGCACCTGCCAATATCAATAGTGGGTTATTTACGGTAAACACAGCCTTTCTCTGCATATCGTTCAAATGTCCGTAAAGAACGTCAAAAAGTTCCCTCTTCGCCCTAATAAATCTTTCTTCCAAAGCCGTCATTTTTTTCTCCATCTTGTCCCCCTTGAGTCTCTCTGTGAAAAATTATATACGTCTATATTATCTTCTGTAATAAATTATACAAATGCATATATATTATAACATATTCCTTTAAAAATTGGAATAAATTCTTTTAAATATTTTTTAATTTATTTATCAAAAAAGAACGCTTTATTTCAATATGCATATTATATTACCAAGGTATTCACACCTGTCTATAACGATTTATTTTTTAACATATATGGAGGAAAAATTATTATGGCTGATAACAAATCAAGCTGTCTTGGTTCTCTCGGTAACAAGGAAAACGTTTGCATTGACACAAACCGTATCCTTGATTCCTGCAGAGATAAAGACTGCTTTGAAGATGTAAAAGTCTTTCTCAATGCCTATGGCAGAGAAATTATCGAAAACGCCACGAGTGTCAGAGCTAAATGTACAAAAATCCTCGCGGCAAATATCAACGTTGAACCCGTTCAGTTCAACAGAGGTTTCTATCAAATATACATCAAATACTATGTAAAAGTAGTATGCGAAGCTTGTATCGGTATGGGAAGAAGCCGTGAATTTGAAGGCCTGGCGGTTTGTGAAAAAAACGTTATCCTTTATGGCAGTGAAGGCAACGTAAGTATATTCAAAAGCGAAATGGGCCTTGCAAACACCATCTCCTGCGGTTGCAATACAACTATGAGCACCAATTTGCCGACTGTTGCGGTAGAGGTTATTGATCCTGTCGTTTTAAATGCAAAAATCGCAGAACCAAGCCAGTGTTGCTGTTGCTGTTGTTGTACTCCCGACGAAGTTCCTGAACCTTTGGCTGAAATGTTCGGCGGTAGTTTTGATGACACCGACGGTAACAAAAACCTTTACGTTTCCCTCGGTTTCTTCTCGGTTATAAGAATCGAGCGCCCCGGGCAATATATCGTTTCCGCAACAGAATTCAGCGTTCCCGACAAAGAATGCGTTATGACACAGCCCGATGATCCCTGTCAGGCTTTTGCAAAAATGGCGTTCCCCGTCAACGAGTTCAATCCCCCCTCTTTAACCTGCAGTAAGCGTTGTCAATAACATAATAAAGACCACCGAAATTTCGGTGGTCTTTAATCTTTTTATACGTTACCTACGGCAGAAAGTCGTTTCTTTCTGCTTTCTTCTTTTTCGGCTACCTTTTTTTCGTAATACTCCTTACGCTCTTTGTCCATAACGTATACAGTTCTGTTTGCTCTGTACGTTCTGTCTTCGTTTCTTCTGAAACGTACTTTAACAAAATACTCTTGACCGCACTCGCATTTAATCGCAGAAAGATATCTGTCGGGCTTCTGGGCAATCCATTCGCTGAGTTCCAAAGATGCGTTACAATTATTACATACAAAAACTGTTATTGCCTTATCCTTCTTCGCATCCTTGCAATACTTATATTTATTCGGAGAATTAAAAGAATCGGGCACAAGATTTCGCTTACATTGCGTATAGTTTTCAAGTCCCGTCTTCATATTCAGGTGTCTGCATACAGCCGCAGTACTTAATGCATCGTTCAATGCATCGTGCGCCTCAAACGGCGGCTCTCCCACGAGCTCCATAGCTGTAGATAAAGCACACTGCTTTCCCATTTTCGTTATCTGCGCGTCAAATATGGGTTGTATATTGTAGGTATCGGGAATCCACGTTTTATCTACATTATATATAACTAGATTATCTTCAAGCATCGGGATATCGTCCCAGCCCCAAGTCAATATACAAAAATCGTCCCCGCACCATTTTTGGAACTTCTCAAACGCTTTTTCAAAGGCTATTCCGTTCTTTAAATCCTGATTGCTTATCATAGTAAGCTCGGCAACCTTTGAATGCATCTTTGTATAATATTTAGGTCGAATCATAACGTTAAAAGTATCTAACGTTCTGAAATTCTCGTCAAGCTTTACTGCGCCTATCTGTATTATCTCGCCTTTTAAATGTATGGGCTCTTTTATGGCAACCGAAAAATGCATCGGCTGATTCCACTCCATATCAAGAACTATGTATCTCATTCTTTTTATTTCCGTACTCTTTTCTTCAAAAAAGCCCCCTTTTTAGAGGGGCTTTTTATTAAACGTTAAATCTGAAAAGTACAACGTCTCCGTCCTTCATTACGTATTCTTTTCCTTCGCTTCGTACCAAGCCTTTTTCTTTGGCTACCGTCATACTTCCGCACTCTATAAGCTCATCATATCCTATTACTTCAGCTCTGATAAAACCTCTTTCAAAGTCGGTGTGTATCTTTCCTGCCGCCTGAGGAGCCTTTGATCCCTTGGTTATTGTCCAAGCTCTTACTTCCTTCGGTCCCGCTGTCAAAAAGCTTATAAGACCAAGCAAAGAATATCCGGCTTTGATAAGCTTATCAAGTCCGCTTTCTTCGAGTCCCATTTCCTTAAGGAATTCTTCCTTCTCTTCGCCCTCAAGCTCTGCTATCTCCGCTTCAAGCTTTGTGCAAATGGGAAGTACTGCCGCGCCCTCGGCATCTGCATAAGCCTTAACCTTTGCAAAATGCTCGTTTTCGTTAATATCGGATGCAATATCGTCTTCACTTATGTTTGCAACGTAAATAACAGGCTTCTTCGTAAGAAGAGGCATATCTTTAAGTATCTCAAGCTCATCTTCGGTATATTCAAGCTTTCTTGCAGGCTGACCTTCGCTGAATGCCGCAAGTATTCTTTCAAGGAAAGCTATCTCTTTTTCGTATTTCTTGTCGCCCTTGAGCATCTTCTTCGCTCTGTCAAGACGTCTTTCAACAGCTTCCATATCTGAAAGAATAAGCTCGTATTCTATAGTTTCAATATCACGAAGCGGATCAACGTTACCCTCTACGTGAATAATGTTCGTATCTTCAAATATTCTTACAACGTGGCATATAGCGTCAACTTCTCTTATGTGAGCAAGGAATTTGTTTCCAAGTCCTTCCCCCTTAGACGCGCCCTTTACAAGACCTGCTATATCAACAAATTCGACAACAGCGGGCGTATACTTCTCCGGTGTATACATCTCTGCAAGTACGTCAAGTCTGCTATCGGGTACCGCAACAACACCTACGTTGGGTTCTATCGTGCAGAAAGGATAGTTTGCTGAATCTGCTCCCGCATTCGTAATAGCATTAAAAAGTGTACTTTTTCCTACGTTAGGAAGTCCTACTATACCAAGTTTCATTATTTTTCTCCGTTTTCTTATATAATACCTATCTATTATATATCCTTTTTTACTTTATATCAAGTGTTTGTCAGAAATTTTGTAAAAAAAGAATATGCTCTATTCGTATTTTTACATATCCTATAAAAAACAATGCGAACTCTATTGACATTTAGGTCAATTTATGGTATTATGAATTAAGTTAAAAAAATAACAATCTTAACATTCAACATAAAGGAGTAATAAAAATGAGTACGACTATTCTTGTAATTGACGATGATATCAACATTTGCGAAATGCTTCGCGTGTATTACGAAAATGAAGGTTATGAAGTAAAGACTGCAAACGACGGCGCAGAAGGCCTTAACGCTTTCAAACTCTATGAACCCGACCTTGTCCTCCTCGACATTATGCTCCCTAAAAAAGATGGTTGGCAGGTATGCCGTGAAATCCGTGAAATCTCCTCCAAACCCGTCATTATGATTACTGCTAAAGGCGATGTTTTCGACAAAGTTCTCGGCCTTGAACTCGGCGCCGATGACTTCGTTGTTAAACCCTTCGATATGAAAGAGCTTTCTGCTCGTGTTAAAGCTGTCCTCAGAAGATATTCTGCAAAAGATAACAAAGAAGACGACGAGGTTATCAAATTCGATAATATTGAAGTCAGCCTTCAGAAATATGAACTTAAAATTAAAGGAAAATCCGTTGATATTCCCCCTAAAGAACTCGAACTCTTCTATTTCCTCGCACAGAACTACAACAGAGTATTCACAAGAGATCAGCTTCTTGACAAGGTTTGGGGCTTCGACTATCTCGGCGACTCCAGAACAGTTGACGTTCACGTAAAACGTTTGCGTGAAAAGCTTGAAGGCGTTTCAGATAAATGGATACTTAAAACTGTATGGGGTGTCGGATACAAGTTTGAGATCCTTCAGTAATCATAACATACACACTACTTAAATATATCCGCCCCGAAAATGTGGGGCGGATATTTTTGCAAGGGGTAATTTTTAATGATTAAAAGTATTTTTACAAGATACATAGTAGCATTTATGAGCATTATAATAGTCAGCTTTGCCATACTTGCTTTTATTGTAGGCTCAATGATTACAGCCTACTCAAATGATGAAAAAAAAGCTATTACAACCGAATCGGCTTTTACGGTCAAAGATTTTTTCGAAAAAGAACTTTACCAATCGGATACTTCTGATTTGCAGCATTTTATCTACTATAATTACGCAAATCTAAGACGTACACTTACACTCTTTACAACCTACGAAAAAGACTTGGTTCTCTTCCTAACTAACCTTGACGGAACAGTTCTTATAACCGACAGACTTGCAGATTCAGAATACGTAAATGCTCAAGTCCCTAAATCAATCGTTGACCAAGTCCTCACCGAAGGCTCATTAACCGACGTTTCAAATATGGGTGGCCTTTTCGAAAAAGACCAGATTTATCATGCAATCCCCATGTCAAACAATACAGCATCATACTGCGGGATTATATTTGCCGTTTCTACTGAAACCTCTCTTACTTCCCTTTCGGAAATAATGATACGAACAGTTATCACAGCGATGCTTTGGGTTATGCTTGCCGCGCTTCTTACTGTCTATTTCATAAGCGAAAGAATTACAGCCCCTTTGAAAAAAATAAGTAAAGCGGCTAAAGAATTTGCAAAAGGAAACTTCAAAGTACGAGTCCCTGTTAAAGGTTACGATGAAATATCCCAGTTGGCTGAATCCTTTAACAATATGGCTGAAGAACTCGAAAATCACGAAAAAACACGAAGCGCGTTTATTGCAAACGTATCTCACGATTTAAGAACGCCTATGACTTCAATATCCGGCTTTATCGACGGTATGCTTGACGGCGCTATTCCTCCCGAAAAATATAATCATTATTTAAACATTGTAGCTACCGAGGTAAAACGGCTTTCTCGTCTCGTTTCATCACTTCTTGAAATTTCAAGATTTGAAGCAGGTGAAAAAAAGCTTAATATGACGGAATTCGATATTTGTGAAATGGCTCGTCAAATTGTATTATCTTTCGAAAAAAAGATTGACGAAAAACACCTTGACGTCGATTTCGACTGTGATGAATTTAACCTCCTTGTTAAAGCTGATAAAGACTCTATTCATCAGATACTATACAATATTTGTGACAACGGCGTAAAATTCTCAAGAGAAAACGGTAAATATAAAATTTCTATAAACCAAAAAGGTAAACAAGTTTTTATATCCGTTTATAATGAAGGTCAAGGAATCTCCTCCGAAGATTTGCCGTTTATCTTTGACAGATTTTATAAGAGTGATAAGAGCCGCGGTCTCGACAAAACCGGTGTCGGTCTTGGTCTCTATATTTCAAAAACCATCATTGAGGCTCACGGTCAGGATATTTGGGCAAAAAGCGCATACGGCGAATACTGCGAATTCGTTTTCACACTTGAAAAAGCATAAATTTATTGTTATTTACAAAGAAATTAAAATAATTCAATAAAAAATACATTTTTTATTAAAACTTTACTGTTATTATCAAAGTATAGATTTTTTATTGTATTTACACAAAAAGGGGGGTATAAGATTTGGATAAAGATACCAAAACACTATTTTCAGATAACTCTTCTGAAAATGTTAACGGCACTCTTACAAGTGACTCTTTCCGTACCTATCTCAAGCTTCATGGCAAAAAAATCCCTTTCAGTGCAAAATACTTTACTCTGTACCTCGTTGTAATTTTGTTACTTTTAGTTTCGGTGTTGGTTTTTGCATCCACTATCAAAACAGCGTATTTTGATTCGTCTAACGAAACAGAAGAAGCCATAGAAAAGATTAAAACCATAAAAACTAACTACCAAAAAAACGATGCTATTAAACTTGAACCGGTAAATAAAGAACTTTCAAAACTCTTCGAAATCCCTATTGGAATGAAAATCGTTGAACTTGATTTTGATAATCCTGTGACAAATGGTTTAAAAATAAACGATATTATAATTTCAATATCGGGAAAAGACATAAAAAATATTTCCGATTTTGAAACAGCTATTAATGATATTTCTGAAGACACATTTATCACCTATACGGTATACAGAAACGGTGTCTTCCAGGATATTACCCCATTTTATGAATAATTGCTTTATAAACAGTGTGTTCGAGTTCTTCTCGTACACACTGTTTTTTGAATACAATTAATAAGATACGCTTTTCTCCCCTATCTAATTAATCTAATAATGCTCTATTGACATATTTATCGGCTAATGGTAAAATAATACTGTATTAATTGAATTAAAATAGGAGTGAAACTGCTATGGCTGAAAAATACGTCGTTTCCCTTGATAGTATTATAAAAGACTTCCAACTTGAAGTTTTAAACTTCCCCGAAGACAAAAACGTTATGATTGAATCTTCGGATATTAGCCGTCCCGGTCTTCCCCTTTCGGGTTATTTCGGTTACTTTGACCCGTCGCGTATTCAAATTCTCGGAAAAACCGAATACGGATATCTTGAGGACTTTCCAAGAGAAGTGCAATTACAACGACTGGATACTTTCTTTGAAAAAAAACCTGCGGCGGTAGTTGTTACTTCCAATCTTGAAATTTCACCGCAGATGATTGGTATTGCAAAAAAATATGACGTTCCCCTACTCCGTACAGAGTGGAGAACATCTGAATTTACCGCTAATATTATTTCTTCGCTTAAGGTCAGCCTTGCCCCTCGTATAACCCGTCACGGAGTCTTGGTTGATATCTACGGCGAGGGTATGCTTATCATAGGCGAAAGCGGTGTCGGTAAAAGCGAAACGGCTATCGAGCTTGTTAAAAGAGGACACAGACTCGTCGCTGATGATGCCGTCGATATCAAAAAAGTTTCTTCCAAAACATTAGTCGGCTCTGCTCCAGCGCTTATTAAGCACTACGTAGAGTTACGGGGTATAGGCGTTGTTGACGTGTGTAGGATTTTCGGTATGGGTGCTGTTAAAGACACCAAAAAGATTGATATGATAATAAACCTTGAGCCTTGGGAAGACGGCAAAATGTACGACCGCCTCGGCGCTGATACGGAATACACGGATATTATGGGAATCAAAATTCCTACCACCACTATTCCCGTTAACCCCGGCCGTAACCTTGCTATTATCCTTGAAATAGCCGCTATGAACAACCACCAAAAGAAAATGGGGTTCAATACGGCTGAAGACTTAAACAACAGACTGATGAATATGATGCCTCAATAACAAAAATGTGTGGGAATTTTTCCCACACATTTTTTATTTATTGTACGTAAAGTCAACTTTTGCAAGTTCTACGTTTCCGGGAGATATGCCTGCCTCCAATACAAAAGTATAATCCTTGCCTTTTTCAAGACCGTCAATAATATTATCATTTTTTCATAGTAATTTACCTCGTTTTTTTAAATAAAATTTTACAAGCTTCGTGTTCTCAAAAACTTCATTCGCACAAATTAACACTTGACTTTTTTACTCTTTATTATATAATATACTAAAAGGCTATTTTTTTCAATGAACCATTTTGCTCTGTAAAACCTTTTTCGCACTATATTGACTTTCAGGAGCTTTTTATATGAACTTCATAAAAGATATCCAATTTTACATACACGCTACAGCAAAAACTACTCCCCAAATTGATCAAAGTATTATTAACTTTTATCACCTATCTATAATCTTAAAAGGTAAATTCACTTATTATATTGACGGCCAAGAACTAATCCTTGAGGAAAACGATGCCATATTGCTCTGCCCCGGAACCGATAGAAAAAGGCTTTGCTATAACGAGCACGCCGATTATATCATTTTTAATTTTAGCGCCCCTAAAGACTGCTCATTAAAAAACACTTTGTTCAAAAATATCAATCAGCCGATTAAAACATTGCTCAACGCATACCCCTATAGATTCTACAAAGCTACAAACTACAAACACTACATTGGCCGTGAATATGAACATTATGACGGCCAGGAAAAAGATAAAGTCATTGCTATTCTACATAATATTTTTAACTGTATTCTCGTTGACCTTTTTGATTCATTGAAATACTCTACTCAAAACCAACACGTGCTTAATACGTTAAAATTTATAAACAAACACATAAACGAGCCGTTAACACTCGATTCGGTTTGCAGAAAAATTCATCTTTCAAAAGAATATACCGCAAGAGTCTTCAAGCGTGAAATAGGAATAACTGTTACTCAATATATCAATCAACAAAAACTTGATATCGCTAAAAATATTCTTATAAACGATGAGTTAGACCTTCAAACCGTCGCAAAAAAGGTTGGATTTGAAAACTATAACTATTTTTCACGCATTTTCAAAAAATATTTCGGCATCACTCCAACCACTATGAAAATGGAACTGAAAAAAGCAAGCCGAGAAGCTACTTTGTAGAATAAAAACCGTCTCTGCATTTTCGCAGAGACGGTTAATTTTTATTCTATTTTATTTGCTGTATGTAAAATCTACTCTTGCAAGTTCTGCATTTCCTATTGCAATTCCTGAAGTAAGCACAAATGTATAGTCTCCGTTTTCAACTCCGACAAACAATTTCGATATATGATTTCTCAAATTTATACTTCTGGTATCGTGTAGGTCGTGTACTACAACGCTCTTTACACTGTTCCCCTCTTTATCAAGCAATTCAGCCTTCATAAAACGAATTGGGAAATTGGATTTTATTGTACTTACCGCTGTTTCCTTTGCCAATACTGCAGGAGTAATCTCTTTATCAAGATACAAATACGGAATCTCGCATTCGGACTTGTCTTTGTTATATATTTCAAGTGTTATCGGAATATAGTTCTTTTCAATAAGTTCATCAAACGTGTAAACGTGATCTACAAACCACGTTGTTTTTATTCCGTCTTTTCTCAGAGAGTCAAATGCATTGGTTTGCTCAATAGTCTTAACCGAACTTCTTGAAGGGTTAATCTTTCCTGCGGCATTTCTTACAACAGTTGCAGGTTCAACAAGCATACGTATATGTGATGCATCACTAATATCGTCTTTGAAAATTACAATGTCGCCTGTTATTTCACTTGCAAATGCTTCATATATATCATTTACATTGTTGGCACTTATAATTTCCTTTGTCGTTTTTACACCCTTGGGAACAGTATATTCTCCAACAATTTTTGCTTGGAACGTATCATAACTTGGCATAAGCTGATTAGATACCCCCGCAACGTTGGGCTCAAACTGCTGTATGGAATTAAAAATTGAAGACATACACGCATTTCCCGGAACTTCTTTCCACTTACTCGAATCGCAAGTAAACGTTCCGTCTACCATATAAGTCTTAAATTCATCAAGGCTTACCTTTGTATCGGAATATGGAATACCCATACATTTTTCGCCTTTCTTCCATTCGAGGTTTATCCCCCAGCTGTTAAATTTTTCTGACACTGCAAAATCTTCGCTGCACACCCATTCTATAGATGACTGTGCTCTCATGTGGTTCACTGCGGCATCTCTGAATGGTTCCTTCGGAAGCTCAAACACAACGCACTTGTAATAATCGTCAGGATTGATTGTTAATATTCCGTTTTCATTTTCAGGCTCGTTTTCAGGTTCGTTTTCAATAACCGTAGTTTCTTTCTCTCCCGCATCGGTCGTTTCCTTATTGTTGGCCTCTGCCTCTTTCTTTGCGCATCCCACACAACTAAAAAGCAATACAACCAAAAGTAATACAAGAATTTTTTTCATTTTATCACCTTTCTATCAAACGCATCATTTCAGTTTACAATAGCACATACTTTTCTGCTCTATATTGCCATTGACTTTAATTGTCTCTTATTATATAATATTATATCAAGTAGTATTTTTCAATAAACTATATTGCTGTATTAAGGGTGTTTTTCTACACTATATTGATATTCGGAGAAAAGTATATGACATACAAAATCGACAAATATTTTACATTCTACAACTTCAACGGGCTAAAACACGGAGCAATCCCCTTTTCAGAAATAAACTTCTATCACTTGACCTTTGTTCTCAGCGGCAAAGTTACTTATAAAGTTAATGATGAAGAAATTGTGCTTCAAGAAAACGATGCTTTGCTTCTTGTTCCGGGCACCCGCAGAGAAAGATATAAAAGCAATAAAAAAGCCCACTACATCATATTCAACTATTTACCCACAAAAGGAAACGAAATTCATTCACCGCTTTTTTTGAAAAATGCGGTCAATCAGACAATTCGAAAGCTTCTTGATTCTTATCCGTACACTTACTATGACCCAAACGTTTGCATTCATGATCCAAATATTGAAAATGCTAAAATTAACGAAATACTGCCAAACCTTTTTAACTGTATACTCACTGAGCTTCTCAGTACCCTAAAATACAAAACCAATAACGTGCACGTGCTGAACGCAATAAAATACATTAATGATAACATAACTCAGCCACTTTCGTTGAATAGCATAAGTTCGGCTATCCACCTTTCAAGAGAACACACCACGCGTATTTTTAAAAAAGAAATGGGTATTACTATTTCGGAATTTATCAACAAACAAAAAACATTACTTGCAAAAGATATGCTTACAAGTAATGAATTATCTCTGCAGGATATTGCCTACAGTTTAGGATATGAAAACTACGGATACTTTAATAAAGTATTCAAAAAACACTTCGGCATTTCACCCATAAAAATGAAAAGTGAGCTAAAAAAGAAATAATAAGTTTGAAACTGCTATAAATGCTTTTTTACGACCTCATCCGTCGCACCGCATAAAGAATTATAAAAACTATGATTCATTGGCGGTACGACACCTTCTCCCACCGGAGAAGGTACATTACTTAGTCTTCGTCTTTTGTTTTTCTTGGTATATTTTTATGTGTGATAAGATTATTTTAATATTTATTTTCATTCTAATTATTTTTCATCTCTAAAATCAAAACTGTCAATCAAGAGATTTAATTTAACAGATACCTTCTCCGGTGGGAGAAGGTGGCTCGGCAGTATGCCAACGACCATTGCACTCTCGCCTTGCTGCCGAGACGGATGAGGTCGTTTTTTGAGAGAATAAGATTTATCTATTATTATCTTTAAAGTGTATGTATACAAAAAACAAAGTCAATCGTTAATGCCCGTAGTTCTTAACGGAGTAAATGGTGCGGTATGTAACCGGAAGGCGTAATGCCTTCCGGTTACTGCTGTTTTTAGACATTTAATGTTGCCATTTGCAGTTCCATCGGTAAAACCGCTATTGTAGATACCGCCGTCTTGGAGGTTGTGCGAGGTTTTGGTTGGAAGGTGTAGTGAATTTCGATATAGTTTCCGCATTTGCGTGAGGTTTTCTCCGCTTTCTCATATACGTCGATGCGGAGGACGACCGCCATATAGGTGTACTTCGAGCTGCCAACATACGACCAGTGTCCTTTGCTGTTTCGGCAGGCGTTTCTGTTTTTATCGTTTCCGATACCGTTGTCGGTGGACTAATGTTGCCATAATATAAATCTTCAAGTGTTGTCATGTGCGTTGCACCTCCTTTTCGCAACACAAATACATACCACAACACTCTCCAAAAGTCCAGCAAAATCGCAAAAAAACAATCCCACTCCAACAATTTAATGAAGGAATGGGATTTAACAGCGTTTATTTCTTGCTTTCTTTTCTGCTTTGCTCTACAGCTTGCAGGATCTGTGCTGTGCTCAGCATATTTTCACGCTCGATTGCCTTACGCTGTTGCTTCGCACATTCAGCACAGAGCTGACCGAGGCCGATCTCATAGTTTTCTCTCCAATCGACAGGCATAGAAATTGGCACGCTGGTCAATGCTCCGCACATTACGCAACGCTCAAATTCTTCTGTATTAGGGGTGTTATTCACGCTGTCAGCCTCCTTTTCAGAACGCTGATAGGGTGTACCACCCCTCCGAAAAATTGGGAGATTTTGGTAGATATCTTAAACTGCATTATTCGTTTTCCTCGGTGGTGGTTGTGCCTGTAGTTTCCGAATTTTCGGTTACAGACTGGGTTTCTGTGGTTGATTCGGTGCTTGCCGGCTCAGTCGCCGCAGGCTCCGTTGTTTGAGTTGCAGGTTCTGTAGTTGTGCTGCTTGGCTCGGTTGTATTTGTAGATTCACTTTCTCCCGTAGTTTCGGGCGGTGTAGTTTCTACAGGTATGCTTGTTTCGGTTGTATTTGTAGATTCACTTTCTCCCGTAGTTTCGGGCAGTGTAGTTTCTACAGGTGTGCTTGTTTCGGTTGGGGGAGTAGTCGTACTCTCCGAAGTTTGAGTAGAGGGTGTCTTCGTACCGGTTGTAGTGTTTGTGGGAGAAGTAGTGCTTTCAGCATCTTTACTTTCATCATCGGAGCCTTTATCAGTTCCAGTGCTGACATTAGGTTTAGTATGTCCGTTGACGAACATTGTGATTTCTTCATTCAAGATAATATATCTTTCATCATCAACGCTGTCGATTTTATAATCGGAATAGAAGGAGGACGTACCCCAATGGGATTTCAAAGTCACTTCTGTGGCATCTTTAATCATCAGCTTGAATGTGATTTCTGACGTATATTCGCCGGGAACACTTTTATCTACGCCCAATTGCTGCGTGTGATAAGTAATTGGGCAACCCTCTGCGGAAACAACGATAAATCCGGTTTGTGCGGTATTTCTCTCAGACTTTACAATAGTAAATTTGTACCATTTACCAACCTCTAAACCTCTAACGACAAAATTCTTATTGTCGCTAGTTATCGGCGTTATTTGACTGTTATCTACGGCTTTTCCATCAGCATCGGTAATCTGAACCGTAACGTCGGTATAAAAACTTGCCGATTTTATAATGTTGGAGCCGGAGGTGATATTGTAAGAAAAATAGGCGTAGGCAGTAATGCTCATTGCGGCAAGACACATTATTACAATCGTAACGGTCATTGCAATGCGGGTGAGCATTACTTTTTCACGCATTTTTCCGTGCTTGGGGAGGTAGAAAAACTCGTTATAAAGTTTTCTCACACCATCATCCTCCTTTCAAAATTTGCTTTGGGTAGTTAGTTTTTCTTTATTTGGTCTGCCTTGACGGTCATGCCAAGCTCGACCTCCGGAACAGTATCGCCACGATAGTTGGCAACGTTACCAACCTCTTCGGGCATACGGACAATGAGTGCGATATATTTTGTTGCACCGGGTTCCAATACCGCAGTTTCGGTGTCATAGTTATGTAATGGCATATCTGCAAGTTTCACAGCAGCATTTCGGTCAGGAACGCTATTCTTCATTGCATCCTCGCTATCAGCGGTCGTAATGCCGAATTTCAAATAATCCTGCAGCATAAAGCGCTGACCGAATACATTAGTTGCTTGGATACAACCGTTAACATTAACTGCTGTATAGATCTCAAAAGGCAGGGTGCCTTTGTTTTCTACTTTTAGATATACGACCTGCACGTATCCGGGTTCGTATAATGCTTCTTCATCAAAAATCTTAGTCTGACTGTCAACCTCTTCCCATTTACCATCAGTAAGACGGTGAGATACCACCAAATCAAACTCAGCAAAATGGAAAATGTTGTTGATTTCGGGTGAGGTATCGGTAAACCACGCCAGCGATGCACCTGTGCCGAGAATGCACCAAACAATCAGGGCACACAGGCTGAGGGCTAAGGCTATTTGTTTGTATATTCTTTTCTTTGCTTGGGGCTTCACGCCTTATTCCTCCTTGTCATTTTTAGCGTTTCACGGCGTTTTCTTCTTGCTCCTTATCCTTTTTACGCCAGAATAAAAGGATAATTAACATTGCAAGTGAACTAATCATAAGAGCAAACCACAACTCCATATTGGAATTGTCGCCTGTCTGCGGAGCTTGGGGATCTCCCGGCTCCACGGGGAATTCTTCAATCATAAATTCCCAATCGAGATAGCCGATCTTACTTTGATACTCATTGTCCAATGAGGTAGGAACATCCAAGGTCACATCCAAGTTGACCTCGCCGCCGGAATAGAGCATACCGAGATATACCCAATCGGTGAGCTGTGCCGTTTCATTAGCTGCGGCATCAAACATATATGCCATATCGTTGTCGGAACTCTTTTTCACTTTGAGTCCAAGCTGTGAGAGAAATTCCACGGAATCCTCATGTGCTCCGAGAGAGCGAATATAGATCTTGACCTTAACCTTGTTATCGGCGTTATTTTTGACGGTGATCTTCTGCGTTAAGGTATCGCCGGGAATAACGCCCTTGAAATTCGGGAACAGGTCAGTCAGCGAATGTTCACTGCCGGGTTCAAACACGAAGTTTCCTGCGTTACCGCTGTAGGTAACCTTTCCGTCCGCCGCAAATACGGTCACGGTGGAGGAAAGGAGCAGAACAAAGGTAAATAATAAAGCAATAATTTTCTTCATCTATACGTCCTCCTTATTCTGCGGGCCAACCGGAGGCGGTATAGGTGTTACCGTC
>JAZRUG010000020.1:0-23740 GCA_045652425.1 Eubacteriales bacterium | reverse complement strand
TTTTGAATGTTCCGTTTTAATTTATTATTCATTTGAAAATCCCTCCTTCAATAATTCCTCTTTCAACCATTTCAAAGATTTAGATAATTTCCGATAAACAGCAAAGCGGGATAACCCAGTGATTTTGCAAATCGCTGTAATAGATAATTCGTTTACATACCGCAAAAAAATCAATTCTTGTTCATCTTCCGGTAATTTTGACATTATCATTCTTAATGTTAAATTACTTATCAGGTCTTCGGTTGTGTCATCTATAACTTCTTCTGTTATTTCCTCTAAGCTTTCAGTCGTCCGCCTACGAAAGTGGTCTATACACAAATTCTTTGCAATTGTGTATAAGTACGGCAGCGCTTTGTCACTGCCAAGATTTAATCCTTGCTTGTAAAAACGAAGAAAGGTTTCTTGGGTAATTTCCTGTGCTATTTGATCATCATACATCTTAAAATAGCAATATCGGTATATTTTGTCATATTGTTCTTCAATATCCATATTAAACTGAACCTCCCTTCATAATGTTTAACGGATTATGACAGTAAAATGTGCGGCTATTCAAAAAAATTTTATATAAACTTGATAGCCACTTGTAACCATTCCTTTTTATAAAATTCACGCTGTGTGTTGCAAAAGTGTTGCAAAGGCATTTTCACTAAAACATAAAATGCCCGAAAGCCCTTTGTTTCAAAGGGGTTTCGGGCACTTGTAAGCCAGTAGATATTATTCCCACTCGATTGTGCCTGTAGGTTTAGGTGTCAAATCGTAAAGAACACGGTTTATACCTTCAACTTCTGCAGTAATACGAGCAGTAATTTTGTGAAGAAGTTCGTAGGGGATTTCTTCAATTGTTGCTGTCATAGCATCGCTTGTGTTTACAGCACGGATAATTGCAGGCCAACCTTCGTAACGCTTATCATTTCTTACGCCAACGCTCTTCATATCGGGTACCGCTATAAAATACTGCCATACCTTACCAGCAAGGCCGCTGTTATCAAATTCTTCGCGGAGAATTGCATCTGCCTCGCGGAGAGCTTCGAGTCTATCTCTGGTTATCGCACCAAGACATCTTACGCCAAGACCGGGACCGGGGAAGGGCTGACGGTAAACCATATTGTGAGGAAGTCCGAGCGCATCGCCCACAACACGCACTTCGTCTTTATAAAGCAAACGAACGGGTTCAACAAGTTCAAATTTTAAATCTTCAGGGAGACCGCCAACGTTGTGGTGAGCTTTTACGCCTTTCGATTCAATAATATCGGGGTAAATTGTACCTTGCGCCAAGAATGAAACACCGTCAAGCTTTGATGCTTCTTCTGCAAAGACGTTTATAAATTCATTACCGATAATTTTGCGTTTCTTTTCGGGATCAGCTTCTCCCTTGAGAAGTTCCAAAAATCTATCTGCTGCATCAATGTAAATAAGGTTTGCATCAAGCTCCTTACCAAACACCTCAACAACCTGTTCACTTTCGCCTTTGCGCATTAATCCGTGGTTAACGTGTACACAGATAAGCTGTTTGCCTATAGCTTTAATAAGCAATGCTGCAACTACGGAAGAGTCAACTCCACCCGATAGCGCGAGAAGCACTTTTTTGTTGCCAACCTGTTTTTGAATTTCTGCAACCTGCTCGTCTATAAAGGCGTTTGCAAGTTCTAATGTTGTGATACGAGCCATAGAGTCGGGTCGTTTTACGTTTTGCATAGTAAATCCTCCGTTATGTATTTTTTTTGTTTTTTACAAAATCATTTATATAGAAATCGGAAGTCTTTCCGAGTTCTTCGTTTAAATATTCTAATGTATATTTTTCAGCAAGTGTAGGAACCTCTGAAAAAAGATTTGTTCCAAGACCAAGTCTGTCGCCCTCAATAGTGCATCCCATGGCGGCTAGGGTGGTAGGGAACATATCAAAAGGAGTAAAAACTCTTTCTTTTGTGTTTGAGGTTTCTGCGACTGAATTTATTATACAGTTGTAAATATGTCTGTTATAGTTCTTGTCAACGTTTCTGTCGAAGTACGCCGCGTCCATACTTGCATGATCGCCGCAAACGATTATCGTTGTATCTTCGTAAAAATCTTGCAGTTTCAACCATTCAATAAATGCATATGCTTGTTTGCTCGCACAAGAATATACATTCTCGTACTGTTCAACGTATTTATCTCCGCAAAGACTGCATTTATAACCGTTTACATGGTGTGTATCAACCGTAAGCATCGTAAACATAAACGGTTCATCTTTGGCTGCTAAATCCGGAAGGATTTTTTTTGCATATTCATACAAGTGCATGTCCTCCATCCCCCACCATACCTTGTAATCCTCGGGGATAATACCATCTTCTCGGGCGGAAAACAAATCGTAAACAATATCTGTGCCGTGTTGGTAATAGTATTGGTCGCGTCCGGCATAGTTACCGTCCGAACCGAACATTACGGCTTGATGATATCCGTTTTCTTTTAGGATATTTTGCAAATTAGTTATTCCCGGAAGGAATGCTGAAGTCTTTCCGTAAGTATTCCTTTTCATAGGAATACTCAAGGGAACACCCGAAGTTTGTGAAACAATTGATGCTATTGTCCAAATTGAATTTGTAACAATAGGCCATCCGCCTACATCAAAATTATGTGAAAAATTGACGTTTTCGGTTGCCAATTGGTACAGTTCGGGAATTACGTTATAATCCAACGCTCCACCTTGATCAATACCAAAGAAGGAGGTTTCCATAGATTCGAGAAGGAGGTAGATTACATTGCGTTTTTCTGCCGGAAATTCGATTTTTACGTTTTTAGGTTCAATGTATTCGTATTCATAAAATTTCGTTTTATCTAAAACAGAAATTATGTATTGGGGTAACGAAACAGTGAATATCGCTGTTAACAGAAGCGCAATTATTAAAAAAACAGAAATTAAAGAAGCTGCTTTGTTTGAAAAAGGGAACAGTTTGTATACTTTTCCTTTTTTTATATCTTTCAAAACAACGTCTTTTTTGGGTTTCCATAACAGCAGAAACATTAAACCGGAATATATTACAATCGTTGGAACAAGCGCCTTTAAAAGATAACTGTTAATAATACCTTTTTCTACAGCGCCATTATCGGTGGTTAAAGTAAATACTATTGCCGAAAAACCAACGTTTCCGTACATGTTTATATACCAAATCGCAGACATAGCAGCAAGGACAGCTGTCAGTAAAAAGAAACCTGAAATAATGATAAAAGACTTTTTTCTTTTACTCATAAAAGATTACCTCGTCTCATTATCGTTCATTTTGGATGTAGGCTCATTTTTCTTCTGCTCTGAAATGTGAATTCTAAGTCTATAAAAATAAAATCTTTCAAGTAGCACCAATAAACATGTTATAACAGAAGAAATCACGAGAAATGCCACAGAATAACTCAACTTAATACCGCTTACTGTCGAAAGGGGCATAGTCGAAGAACCCGACAGTACGTATACAGAAAAAAGTGATGATATATTGATGATTAAAGTGTTTGTTACAAACACAAATAAAAAGTTGCGAAGACATAAACTTTTTCCGAGCAATCTTTCAAGTGCAAACACAGAAAAGAGTGCGGGGAACAACAAACAAACAATTTCTATCATAATATACCTCTGGAACTCAAACTTTTTTAATAAAAATTATTATACATTATTTTTTGATTAATTGCAATATTTTTTATACAAAAATGTAAAAAAATCGATATATTCTTGTTTTTTTGAAAAGCAAGTGACAAAAAAACATTTATAGGAGACAAAAAATCATTATAATAATCTCTCGATGATGTTATAGTTTTATAAGAAAAAACGATTAATAGAGTTGTTTTTTTACTAACCTATTGAATTATAAACTAATTTAATTTATAATGGAATAAAAACATTACTTGGAGAGGATTTTTATTATGAACAAACCTATTACTGTAGCTATAGTCGGACTCGGAAACAGAGGAATGTACGCGTACGGTACAAGAATTCTTGAAAAAACTGATGAAATCAAAGTTGTCGCTGCAGCAGACATCGACAGAGAAAGACTCGAGTTAATGGCGAAGGATCACGGAATTGCTCCCGAAAATTGTTTTAACAGCGCTGATGAGCTTATTGCTCAGCCTAAACTTGCCGATCTTTTGTTTATTTGTACACAAGACAAGGACCATTATAAAGAAGCTATTGCGGCATTGGAGAAGGGTTATCACCTTATCCTTGAAAAGCCTATTTCTCCTTCTCTTGAAGAGTGTAAGGCGATTGCCGAGACTGCAAAGAAGTATGATAGACAAGTTTTGGTATGCCACGTTTTAAGATATACCCCTTTTTATTCGAAACTAAAGGAAATTATCGATTCTAATGTTATCGGTGATATTGTAACTGTTAATGCAGAAGAGTGTGTAGGTTACTGGCATCAGGCTCACAGTTTTGTAAGAGGTAACTGGAGAAACACTGCTGAATCCGCCCCTATGATTCTTGCGAAATGTTGTCATGATATGGATATTATCGGTTGGTTGTTAGACAGAAAGTGTCTTAAACTTTCTTCTTTTGGAAGTTTGAAGCACTTTAGAGCAGATAAAGCTCCTGCCGGGGCTGCAGAGCGTTGCTTTGATTGTCCTGCGGATGTTAGAGCAAAATGCCCTTATGACTGCGAAAAGTTTTATCTTGATGCTCCGTATGGCATAAAGGCCGGAAGAGTTAGTTGGCCACAGAAGGTTGTCAGTGTTGCGCCTAATGTTGAAAATGTAACAGAAGCCTTGAAAACCGGCAGATTTGGTAGATGTGTTTATCATTGTGATAACGACGTTGTTGATAACCAGATAATTAATATGATCTACGAGGATGATATTACCGTAAACTTCACAATGTCCGCATTTAGTCCTACTATCCGAAGAACAATCCGTATAAGAGGCGTGTTTGGTGAAATTATAGGCGATATGGAAGGTCATACTATCACTGTTACCGAGTTCGGAAAAGAGGCTGTAATTTATGATACGCAGACCAAGGAATCAAACAGAGGTGGCCATGGTGGCGGTGATACCGGTCTTATTGAAAGTATTATTGACTTCTTTGGATACAATAAAACAAGTAAAGCTGTTACATATATCGACAAATCTATCGAAAGCCATTTTGTTGCTCTTGCCGCAGATTATTCTCGTCTTAACGGCGGCGAAGTTATCGATATGGATGAATGGAACAAAAGGTTCTGATTAAATATATCTAAAAATGTATTTTAAAGGAGAGTATTTTATGAGTAATGTTATTACGGTTGCTATTATCGGAGCAGGAGCTAGAGGGAGAATGGCTTACGGCTCAAGACTGTTAAAATTCCCGGAATCTATCAAGGTTGTTGCAGTTGCAGACATTGACTCTAATAGACTTAAGATGTGTTCCGATGAACATAATGTACCCGAAAATATGCGTTTTAATAGCGATAAGGAACTTTTGGCTCAGCCAAAGTTGGCAGATATTTTGTTCGTTTGCAACCAAGATAGAGATCACTATGAATCTATGATTCTCGGCCTCGAAAATGGGTATGACATTGTCCTTGAAAAACCTATTTCTCCCTCGTTAAAAGAATGTAAGCTTATATCACAAAAAGCAGCCGAGCTCGGACGAAAGGTTTTGGTTTGTCATGTATTAAGATACACTTCTTTTTATAAAAAAATCAAGGAGCTTATTGACTCAAATGTTATCGGTGACATCGTTACAGTTAACGCGGAAGAAGAGGTTGGATATTGGCATCAAGCACATAGTTTTGTAAGAGGAAATTGGAGAAATTCTGTTGAAACATCGCCTATGATTCTTGCTAAATGTTGTCATGATATGGATATTCTTCTTTGGCTTATCGGCAAGAAATGTTTGAAAGTTTCCTCATTTGGATCTTTAAGGCTTTTTAAAGCAGAAAATGCTCCTGAAGGTGCTGCTAGCCGTTGTTGTAACTGTCCCACCGAAGTTAAAGAAAAATGCCCGTACGAAGTAGAAAAGTTTTATATTGATGGTCCGATAGGCTTAAAAAACGGTTATAAGGGGTGGCCCCGAAAAGTTGTTATGGGAAAAGAGCCTACCATTGAAAATGTTACCGAGGCTTTGAGGACAGGGCCTTACGGCAGATGTGTATACAAGTGTGATAATGATGTTGTTGATAATCAAGTTGTAAATATGCTTCTTGAAGATAATGTTACTGTAAACTTTACTATGTCTGCTTTTTCTGCTAACACCGATAGATCTATAAGAATTAGAGGAACCCATGGTGAGATAATAGGTAAGTGGAGTGCAGATGAAATAAAGGTTACCGTATTCGGAGAGGAACCGATAATTTATAAACCTAATACTGCGGCTAACAAAGAGGGCACGGGGGATACAGGTGGTCATGGCGGTGGTGATATGGGACTCATCAAAGCTATCATTGATCTCTTCTCGAAAGGTGAAGTATCTAAATCGGTTACTTATATAGACAAATCTATTGAGAGCCATTTTGTTGCTCTTGCTGCCGAAGAATCAAGAGTTCAAGGCGGAAAAGTTATTGATATGGCTGAATGGTCAGAGAAATTCTAAAATTTCTAAGCGGGGAATTATCCCCGCTTTTTTTGTTTATTGGTATTGATTTATTGCCGTTTCTATTATATAATTTATGTTAGTATAATTGTTGGAGTATGGTCTTATGTCAAACATAAAGAAGAATTTTACAGAACTTATCGGAAATACACCGCTTTTAGAAGCGCGTAATTTTGGTGAAAATGTTAATGCAAAAGCAAATATTCTTACCAAACTTGAAAATATGAACCCTGGCGGAAGCGCAAAAGATAGGGTGGCTTTGTCTATGATTGAAGATGCAGAATCTAAAGGTTTACTGGCTTCGGGCTTTGTTATAATCGAACCCACAAGCGGCAATACAGGTATTGGTCTTGCTGCTGTTGCTATATCCAAAGGGTATAAATTGATTTTAACTATGCCCGAGAGTATGTCTATAGAAAGAAGGAAACTTTTAAAAGCATACGGTGCTGAAATAGTACTTACAGATGCTTCGCGCGGTATGGCTGGAGCTATCGAAAAAGCTGAAGAACTTTCAAAAAAATACCCTAAAAGTTTTATACCGAGTCAATTCGATAACCCTGCAAACCCCAATGCTCACAGAAATACAACGGGGCCTGAAATATGGAATGATACCGATGGGAACGTTGATATATTTGTTGCAAGTGTTGGTACAGGCGGAACTCTTACCGGCGCCGGTGAGTTTCTTAAATCAAAGAATAAGAATATAAAAGTGGTTGCTGTAGAACCCGCGTCCTCTAATTTATTATCCGGTGGTAAAGCCGGAACTCACAGAATCCAGGGGATTGGTGCAAATTTTATCCCTAAAGTTCTTAATCAAAATTTGTATGATGAAGTAATTTGTGTTAAAGATGATGAAGCCTTTGATTTCAGTAGATTATTTGCTAAAACAGAGGGGGTTCTTGTTGGTATATCAGCGGGGGCGGCATTATGTGCTGCAGCTAAACTTGCTGCTCGATCGGAAAATTCTGGAAAGAATATAGTTGTAGTCCTCACAGATACAGGTGAAAGATATTTATCAACTGAATTATTTAATTGAAATTTTACACAAAAGAGGTCATATGAAAAGAGTTTTTGTTATTGTGCTTGATAGCTTGGGAATAGGTGAACTTCCTGATGCTGCTAAATATGGAGATAAGGGAAGTAATACCCTAAAATCTCTTTATAACTCTAATATATTAAAAATCCCCAATCTTTCTAAAATGGGAATTTTTAATATAGATGAAAATGATTATTCAAAAATATGCAGTTGTCCTTCGTCAATTTTTGCTCGTATGGCCGAAAAATCCAACGGAAAAGATACAACTGTTGGACATTGGGAGATTATGGGGTTAATATCAGAAAAAACATTCCCGACTTATCCAAATGGATTTCCTGAAGAAATTATAAAAAAATTCGAAAAAGAGACAGGAAAGAAAATTATATGTAATAAACCATATTCCGGCACGCAGGTTATTCTTGATTATGGTCCTGAACACGAAAAAACGGGTAATCTTATCGTATATACATCTTCTGACAGCGTGTTCCAAATAGCTGCTAAAGAAGATGTTGTTTCGGTTGAAGACTTGTATAGATATTGCAGAATTGCAAGAAATATTCTCGTTGGAGAACATGCAGTAGGACGGGTTATTGCACGTCCGTATATTGGGCAATATCCTAACTACACAAGAACATCAAACAGACATGATTTTTCTGTCGAGCCTCGTGGTTTAACTGCGCTTGATTATCTGAAAGACAACGGTTTTGATGTTATATCGGTAGGAAAGATTAATGATATATTTGCCGGAAGGGGCATCACTAAAACTATCCCGACCATCTCCAATGCAGATGGAATGAAAAAAACACTAAAAATATGCGATGATGATTTTTGCGGACTTTGTTTTGTAAACCTCGTGGAATTTGACTCACTTTATGGACACAGAAATAATACCGACGGGTATGTTAAAGCATTAAATGAATTCGATGAGTGGCTCGGTTCTTTTCAAGATAAAATGTCTTCAGACGATATTTTAATAGTTACAGCTGATCATGGCTGTGATCCTGCTACCGAAAGCACTGACCATTCGAGAGAATATACACCTATGTTGTTGTATGGTAAAAATATTATTTCTAAAAATCTTGGAACCAGGGAGAGTTATTCCGATATCGGTAAGACGCTTCTCGATTGGTTTGGGATTGATAATGAACTTGACGGCGTCAGCTTTATTGAAGAGATTGAGAAGGTAAAAAATGAAAAATAAAACACTTTTTAAAGTTATTTATATAGTTTATTTGATAGGCATTGTAGGTTTTATTTTCAGTAATTCGTTTCCATCAATAAAAGAATCCGCAGAAACAAGCGGGAGATTGTTGGCTTTCATTAACGGCATTTTAGAAGCATTAAGATTTCCCGTTATGGAAAGCGATATGTTTATTCGTAAAGCGGCCCATTTTGCTGAATTTTTTGTCTTTGGAGCTTCAATTTGCGGATATTCATACTTTGATAAAAAATGTGATACGAATTACATCTTTAAATCAGTTTTAATTTCTTGTTTGGTTGCTATGTCAGATGAAACCATTCAGTATTTTACCGGAAGAGGTTCCATGTTGCTTGACGTTTGGCTTGATTTATTCGGAGCTACTGTAGGGATTATTGTTTCTTTTGTTTTTATAAACAATAAATTCAGAAAAATGATTTAATTAACAAAGAGGGTGTTAAAGTGGAAAAAGTGCAAGAGTATCTTGAAAATAATTTTAAACTTGCATACAAAACAGTTACGTTTAATTTTAGACGCTTTGCGTGGTTTTATATCGCCCTCTTCATAGTACAATCTCTTCTTGGGATTGTGTGTTTTTCTTCGCGTATCAATAACGTTAATATAAACGAAAGTATAAAAGATTCTCATAATTCTCATTATGTTTTTTACTACATGAACGCCGATCAAAGACGGTATTTAGAGCGCTCTTCGGTGTATTATTTTCAAGATGAGCATTTTTTTGATATTAAAGATATCAAAGAATACGGAGACATAAAAGATTATGACTATAAGTGCGACGTATACATAGCTTTCGCAAATGATCCGCAAAAGGGAATGGAAAGATTCGAAAGAAAATATATGGAGAATCTTGAAAAATACGGAAGTGTATTTTCTGCCCCCACACCTTTATTTAACCTTGAAAACACTATCCAAAAGAACACTTTTCTTTATAATTTATATTTGTTATTAACAGCCGTAATTTTCTTTATTTTGCTTTGCGTTCTATACAATATCAGAGCCAACAATTATATGTTTGACTACGGAATTTATATGTCTTTTGGCGCTGATAAGAAAAAACTTTTTAATACTTCTTTTTGGGAAATGAGCGTTATTTCTATTTTAACGTTTATTCCGTCTGTTGTTGTTGCTCTTTTGGTTAATTATTTTATTTCAAACGGTAGCGATGTAAGTTTTGTGTTCAAGTTTGTGGACTGTTTAAAGATCTTTGTGTTGACTCTCACAATAAATTGTTTAGCAGTGTTGTTTGTTATTACTAAAACAGCTTTAAAAACACCTATAACGCTAATAGTTTCAAAAGATAATTCTAATTTTGTTTTTTCACCAAAAAAATCTGTTGATTTGTTCACAAAAAGCCCGTTAAATAAATTAGTCGGCTTAAGTTTGTTTAGATACATAAAATATTATTCAGTTTTGCTTGTATCAGGCGTTTTGTTTGCCGCGATATTTGTTTGTGGTATATTCTGTTCGCGATTATTTACAGAGAAAATTTTGTCAGACTCCCCTCAATTTGAAGTTACTTTTACAGGTAATCATAAATATACAGATGAGGATAGGGCATATTTTCTTGGATTTGACGGGATTACCGGGACTTTTAAAGAAAAATATACACCTGCTATGGGACTTTCCGAACATATACTTATCCCAAAATGCAACACCAGATTAATGGCAAATCTCGTGTCATACGACAAGGAATATTACGCTTTGGATAATGTTGACTATTGTGCTGCAGACAGTGAAGTTATAGATTATTTAAAGAAACAGGATTACTCTGGCAACCTTGAAAGTGTATTGACTCAAGATAATACAATCATCATTTCTGATTCCTTTAATAATTCAACACAATTTAATTTTAAACCGGGTGACAAAATAAAGCTTGCCGATTATTACACAAGGACAGAAGAGCCCGATTATATGCTGCAGGGGAAAGATCTTTTGAAAGAAAGATTGCGATGTTATATATTCAAATACACCGAATATACAATCGGTGCGGTAATACATGATAACGGTTCTAAAAATCTTAAATTATATATGAATAATCAAATGTATGAAAAGATTACAGAGCGTTATGCAGATTACAAAAACGTATATTTGTTTGCAGACAAATCATTATCTGCACAACAAATCGATAAACTTTACTCCGATATTTTAAGAATAGGACAGCTTCAATTCAGAAACGATGATAACTCTGTTTATGTAAATGTGAAAAATTTATATTCAAATCTCTACAGAAATAATGCAATAAAAACTTCTTTCGCAGTTAAATTAATTGTGATTTCAGTATTAATTTTATTTGTTTCTGCCATAGTTTTGTTTTTCTCACAAATTCTTTTCTACAGCAAGAGGAATGCAGAATTTACACTTCTGCGTGCTATTGGATTTACTCAAAAAAACGTCAAACAAATAATAATAAGAGAAGGTGTATTTTTGTCGTTCTTTTCTGTAATAATCTATGTGATTTCATCTGTTCTGTTTTCTTTGTTGGTATTTAAGTTTATGAATTCATTTTTGTTTATGTATGAATTCAGATACAGTTTTTCATTCCCCGAGAAAGCTTTTATTATCGGGGGAGTATGCACTGTTGTGTTTACATTTGTTTCGACATTTATAAACTATTATTTGTACAAAACTAAAAATAAAACTGCTATTCCCGAAGTATAAAAGAGGTGAAAAAATGTATATTCTTGAAACTGAAGAAGTTATTAAACAATATAAGCAGTATGATGCGACGATTAACGCCGTAGACAGAGTATCTTTAAAAGTTACAGATGGCGAATTTATAGCAATAATTGGTTCATCCGGTTCGGGGAAGAGTACGTTTTTGAATTTATGTACGGGACTCGACCGTCCCAACGCAGGTAAAATAAAAATAAGAGGAAATGATATTGCAAAAATGAACGCTAATGAATTAGCGCGTTTTCGAGGAAGATTTATTGGCGTTGTTTTTCAAAAACATAATCTTTTGCCTCAATTTACTGCTCTTGAAAATATAGTTATTCCTGCTATCATGTGTGACCAGTCGGAATTTAGATATGAAGAGCATTTAAAAAAGCTTGTAAAAGCGTTGAAAATTGAGGATAGATTACATCATTTGCCAAGTGAACTTTCGGGCGGTCAGCAACAGAGAGTAGCGATCGCAAGAGCTTTAATAAACAGACCTCAAATACTTTTTGCTGACGAACCTACTGGCAATCTTGACAGACAAAATGCAGATGAAGTTCTTGATCTTTTACTAAAACTGAAAAGTCAAATCGGCCAAACGCTTATTATTGTAACACATGATATGAGCATTGCCGAAAGAGCTGATAAAATTTATAAAATGGATAACGGAAAAATGATTCTTTTTAAAGACGAAAATGGGTATAGAAGAACATCATTCGAAAATGAATCAAGTAAACAACTTATGTAAAAGAACTCATCAAACTATTATGTTTGATGAGTTCTTTTGTTTTATTCGATTGTCATATCAAGTTTAAATCTAAGAATCTTTCGAAGGGTGTTTTTCGGAAATTCTTCATCTCTTACTTTAAGTATACCGATTTTTTTGTAGGGAACTGCAGTTCTGTTGTATTCATTGATGTATTCCTGAAGGTATGCCTGAACATCTTCGATATTGTTTTTTTCAATATATTCTTTATCCGGGAATATTTCTGCAACAATTTTATTGTTTTCAACTCCGCGTTTGCTTTGGCCTTCGTAAACAATTACATCAACCACTCCGGGGGTTGAAGCAAGTTCAGTTTCAATCTCTTCGGGATAAACGTTTTTACCGTTTGAAAGTATAATCAAATTTTTCTTTCTGCCTGTTATGAACAACGCACCGTTTTTATCAAACTTTCCATAGTCACCCGTTCTAAAGTAACCGTCTTCTGTGAAAGCCTCTTTGGTCGTTTCTTCATCTTTGTAATACCCGAGCATCACATTGGGACCTTTTACGCATATCTCGCCTTCGGTGTCTTCATTAGGCTCATCAATGCGTACATCACAAATGTTGAGAGGGAAGCCTACACTTCCGGGAATGACCCATTTGCTGTGGTTTACGGCAATGATAGGAGCACATTCTGTTATACCGTAACCGTTGAGGACTGATATACCTATCCCATCAAAAAAGTCCATAATCTCCTGGCTGATAGGTGCTCCACCGGAAATAACCATCTTGGTTTCTCCGCCGAAAGCTTCGAGAATAGCTTTAAAAAGTTTTCTGCGGCGATCAATTCCGACCTTACGTAACCCGTTACTAACTTTTATGGCATTCATAACAAACTTTTCTTTTCCTTGGTCTTTGATGTTTGCCATAATCTTTCTGTAGAATGTTTCGAGGTAAAGAGGCACAAGAACAATGTGGCCAGGCTTTTGTTCTTTGAGTTCTTTTTGAATATATTTAATACCTGCAGAAAGATATATTTCGCTGCCTATAGAAGTTTGACCGAGTATTGCAACGCTTGAGCCGTAGGTGTGATGAGGTGGAAGAAGGGCTATCGTTTTCTTCTGGAAATCCATATAAGGAATTATATCTGCGAGGTCAGAAAGTACCGCATTCTGCGAAAGCATAACTCCTTTTCCTTTACCTGTTGTACCTGATGTAAATACAAGCAACGAAAGAACGTTAGGATCCGGTGTGTTATCAAAATACGAAGAATCTCCGTCTTCAATACGCTTACGTCCGGAAGCGACGAAGGCTGAAATTGTATTTTCGCCATCTCCTTCAAGAATGGTCAAATCGTTTATTCCTATTGTATTCTTTATAATTTCGCCTTTTTCCGCACTATCTTTTCCTATAAACAACGCAATTGCATCCGCTTTTGTAGAAGTATCAGAAAGATCTTCGACCGTCCACTCGGGATCGAGCGGAACAAGCACGCTTCCTATAGATAAAGTTGCCCAATATACAAGAATCCATTGATACGTAAGCTTGCCTATAAGAGCGATATGTTTACCCTTATATCCTCTTGCAATAAACTCTGTTGCGAGAGCACGTACATCATCGCGCATTTCTTCATATTTAACTTTTACAACATCTTTATCTCTTGGGTTAACACGGTATGTATAAACATAATCACCTTTATACATATCACCCACTTTTTCGACAAGATCTTTTACGTTATCAAACTCAATTTTTTCTCTTAATTTAGTGTTTTTCATTGCATTGACTCTCCTACTGTTATTTTGATCATAAACAATAAAAATGATAAATCATTATTTTATAAATACAGTATAACCTTTTTTTATATCAATGTCAATAAATTTGAAAAAAGATTTTGATTTGTCAACAACTTTTTTGGTGGCTGATAAAAAATGGCATACTCTTAAACGGAGTATGCCATGATCTTTTGAGATACATTTAAATTCTTGCAACACCTGTAGCTCTTGCAGCTTTTGCAACTGCTTTTGCAACTGTATCTTTAACTTTTTCATTAAAGGGTGCCGGAATAATATAATCTGCATTGAGTTCTTCGTCAGAAACGAGAGATGCAATTGCCTTAGCAGCCGCAATCTTCATTTCATCATTAATATCAGATGCACGAACATCAAGTGCCCCTCTGAATATACCGGGGAATGCAAGTACGTTGTTGATCTGATTGGGGAAGTCTGAACGGCCTGTACCAATAACTGCTGCACCTGCTTCTTTAGCGAGTTCTGGCATAATTTCAGGAACTGGGTTTGCCATCGGGAAGAGAATAGGATCTTTAGCCATAGACTTAACCATTTCAGGAGTTACACAGTTAGGTGCAGAAACACCGATAAATACGTCAGCACCGGCAAGGACGTCTGCGAGAGAGCCTTTTCTCATCTGCTGGTTGGTTATTTCAGCAATTTCCTGCTTTTCGGAATTAAGTCCTTCACGACCTTTATAGATGGCACCGGATCTATCACACATTACAACGTCTTTAAGTCCCATTGAAATGAGAAGACGAATGATAGCAATTCCTGCAGCCCCCGCGCCACTTGTTACAACGCGGATTTCGTCGATTTTCTTGCCTGTAAGTTTGAGCGCGTTAAGCATAGCAGCCAAAGTTACAACAGCAGTGCCGTGCTGGTCATCGTGGAATATCGGAATGTCGCATGATTTTTTAAGTCTGCGTTCAATTTCAAAGCATCTGGGAGCGGAAATATCTTCGAGGTTTACGCCACCAAAACTGCCTGCGAGAAGTTCAACTGTTTTTACAATATCATCAACTTCTTTTGAGCGTACGCAAAGAGGAATAGCATCAACATCACCAAACTCTTTGAAGAGAAGACATTTACCTTCCATAACAGGCATACCGGCTTCGGGACCGATGTCGCCAAGACCAAGAACGGCTGTACCGTCAGTTACCACTGCAACTGTATTCCAACGACGTGTTAAAGTATATGAAAGGTTAACATCTTTCTGTATTGCCAAGCAGGGTTCAGCAACACCGGGAGTGTATGCTATAGAGAGAGCTTCTTTTGATTTTGCTGTTGTTCTGGGAGCAATTTCAATTTTGCCTCCCCATTCTTCATGTTTTTTTAATGCGAGTTTTTTAAAGTCCATAATATAGTCCTTTCGCAATCACAAATATTATAATGTAAATTATACCATAAATTCACATTAATTTCAATACATTATCATTATTTTTTTATTTCAATGAAAAAATTTTTTAAATAAATTTTGATATATATGGTATCTTTTTAGCGTTTTCCTTTTTAGATTAATGGGAATAATAAAATTAAATCAAAAAAGAAAGGTGTGAAATTATTATATGTTTAAAAAGATATGTTTCTTCGCTATGTTAACGATTATGTGTTTTCCGATTATGTGTAACGCAGAAAGCTGGAGTGTAAGAAGAGAAAAGGACCACAAGCAACCCTCTTTAGAAAATCAATTTTCATATATAACGGAATACAATGGATATTATTTAGACAAAACTGCAGAAGAAAATGATAAGGTTATATATTTGACGTTTGATGCAGGATATGAAAACGGAAATATAGAAAAAATACTTGATACAATGAAGAAACACAAAGTTAAGGGAGCATTCTTTATTCTGGAGAATCTTATAGTGAGGAATACAGATTTAGTAAAAAGAATGGCTGATGAAGGACATCTGGTTTGCAATCATACAGCTAAACATCCTGATATGACCAAAATCACAAATGTAGACGATTTCAAAAATGAGCTGAATAAACTTGAAAATATTTATACTGAAAAAACAGGATTAAAACTGGCACCATATTACAGACCGCCGGAAGGGAGATTTAATAAGCTTAACCTGGAATTTGCGAACGTGCTGGGATATAAAACTATTTTCTGGAGCTTTGCTTATGCTGATTGGGATAATAACAAACAACCCTCCGAGGAATATGCATTTCAAAAAATTACAGAAAACACGCACAATGGGATGGTTGTTTTACTTCATCCAACTTCAGCCACAAACGCCGCGGTTCTTGAAAGGGTAATAAATTATTGGAAAGAAGAGGGTTACCGTTTTGGAACATTAGATGAACTAACATGCAAAAAATAAAATTATTTTTAATCATATTCTTTGTGATATCAAGTATATTTTTGATATCAGCGAAAGAATCGGATGATGTAATAAAATCCGTTAATAATGACGAAATGAAAATAGCGCTCTCCTTTGATGACGGTCCTCACTCTATGTACACTCAGGAAATTCTCTCTGTATTGCGCGAATATAATATAAAGGCGACTTTTTTTGTGATAGGCAAAAACGCAAGTTATTATCCTGATATATTGTCTCAAATAAAAGAAGAGGGGCACGAAATAGGAAACCACACATTCTCACATTCACTAAACAAAAACATCTCCGAAGAGAACGTAGCTAATGATTTAAAGAAATGTCGTGATATAATAAAAAGAATATGCGGTTATGACGTAAAGTTTTTTCGTCCTCCGGGCGGAATATTAAATGATAAAGTTAAAGAAACGGTGAACAGTCAAGGATATAAAATCGTTCTTTGGAATATAGATACAAAAGACTGGGCGCATGCCTCTGTTGATTCAATTACAAAAAACGTATTGCAAAACACGAAAAGCGGTTCTATTATATTGTTCCACGATTATATTTTTAAAGATTCCCCAACAGTTGAATCTCTAAAGATAGTTATCCCAAAATTAAAAGAACAAGGGTATTCCTTCGTTACAGTAGGAGAATTAGTCGATTCAGCTAAAAAAACAAATGGTAAATGATAGGCGTTATGTCGGTGATTTATAGTATATTTTTCACCGATATAATGCTTTTTTTGTATAACAGTAAAAAATCACCCCATTTTTGAATAACTTGTCTGTAGGCTTGCATATTTTATAGTAATAATAAAAAATGAGGTGATTGTTATAAAAAAATTACTAAAAAAATGGTTTGCTTTTGCTTTTACAGTTTGTGTCATTCTTCCTGTTTTTATGATATCTGCAGCAGATGAACAGACATCAACAAACCTTAATCTTGAATGCGAGAGCGCAATACTTATCGAAGCCGCAACCGGAACGGTTCTTTACGAACAAAACGCTGATGCTGCACTCCCACCGGCCTCTGTCACTAAAATAATGACACTTCTTTTGGTTATGGAAGCAATTGACAGCGGGAACCTTTCATTAACTGACCAGTTACAAGCAAGTGAATATGCTGCTTCTATGGGTGGTTCTCAAGTCTTTATTGAACCCGGCGAAACAATGTGCGTCGAAGATTTGCTAAAATCGGTTGTTGTTGCATCAGCGAACGATGCTGCTGTTGTTTTGGCGGAAAATATTGCCGGTAGTGTCGAAAGCTTTGTTGAAAAAATGAATAACAGAGCTAAAGAACTTGGGATGAAAAGCAGTGAGTTTGAAAATCCAACCGGTCTTGATGATAATACGATTAGGCACGTAACAAGCGCAAGAGATATTGCCATAATGTCAAGAGAACTCTTAAAGCACGATAAAATTCTAAACTATACAAATATCTGGATGGATACAATAAGGAACGGTGATTTTGGTTTAACAAACACAAATCGACTCATACGTTTTTATAATGGAGCAAACGGTCTTAAAACGGGATCTACATCAAAAGCAAAGTTCTGCATTTCCGCAACTGCAAAAAGAGAAGGTATGCAGTTGATTGCTGTTATAATGGCATCTCCTACGCGCGATATTCGTAATGAATGTGCAAAAAAACTCCTTGATTTCGGATTCGCAAACTATTCTTTAACAGAATTTGAAGAGGGAACAGCGGGATCTGTAAAAGTGTTAGGTGGAGTCAAAGATGAATTAGTTACATATTATCCTGCTAAATTTTTGCTTTCGGGAAAAGGATTGGGGAAAAATATTGAGAGAAAAGTTGTTATTCCAAACTTTGTTAAAGCGCCCATAGAGGCAGGTACAAAAATAGGTGAAGTTGTATATATACTGAACAATGTTGAAATAGGGAAGGTTGATGTTATAGCAGGAGAGAGTGTTTTGAAACTGACTTATTGGGAAATGGTTAGTCGGTTGCTAAAAAAATACTTAATTATTTAAAAGATTTATTGAAAAAACTATTGAAAAAAAGCTTAATTAAGAGTATTATATTTACATATAAAACTCTTGGAGGAAGAAAATGCTCAAACTTAATGAAAAATACTTAAACGGCTTTGTGACAAAAGAAGAACTTGAAGCTATTCAGTATGAGGTAACAAAAGCTGATGACACACTGATGAACAGAAAGGGCGCGGGAAGCGATTTTTTGGGTTGGATAGATCTTCCTGTCGATTATGATAAAGAAGAATTCAGCAGAATTATTTCAGCAGCTGAAAAAATTAAAAAATCTTGTGATGTTTTCGTGGTAATTGGAATCGGAGGTTCGTACCTCGGCGCTCGTGCTGCCATAGAATTTGTAAAGAGTCCTCTTTATAATTCACTCCCCAAAGATACACCTGATATCTATTTTGCAGGTAATAGCATTAGCTCATCTGCTATGGCTGAACTGCTTCAAATATGTGAAGGTAAAGACATTTGTATTAACGTGATTTCTAAATCCGGTAAGACAACAGAACCGGCTATTGCTTTTAGAATATTCAGAAAACTTCTTGAAGATAAATACGGCGAAGAAGAAGCGAAAGAGAGAATATTTATTACAACAGATAAAGCTAAAGGTAAGCTCAAAGAGTTATCAGATGAAAAAGGCTACGAAACCTTTGTTGTTCCGGATGATGTAGGCGGAAGATACTCTGTTCTTACAGCAGTAGGACTTCTTCCTATCGCTGTTTCAGGTGCCGATATTACCGCAATGATGCAAGGTGCAGCTGAGGCAAGAAAAGCGTTCTGTGATACAGATATTAACAAGAATGATTGCTACAAATATGCGGCAATAAGAAATATACTTTATCGCAAAGGCAAAAAGATAGAAGTTTTTGAAACTTATGAAAGCGCTCTTCAGATGACAACGGAATGGTGGAAGCAGCTTTACGGAGAAAGCGAAGGTAAGGACAACAAAGGTATATTCCCGACTTCCGTAACATTCTCTACAGATTTACACTCACTTGGTCAGATTATCCAAGAAGGCGAAAGAACACTCTTTGGCACCATAATTGATGTAAAGGAATCTAAACATACCGTTATAATACCTGACGATCCCAGAAATCTTGATGAACTTAACTTCATCAGTAACAAGAGTATGGATTATGTAAACCATACAGCGTTTGTTGCTACAGCTTTGGCTCACAATGATGGCGGAGTCCCCAATATAGTTATTGAAGTTGACAAGAGAGATGAATATAACTTTGGCTATCTCGTCTACTTCTTTGAAAAAGCGTGTGGTATTTCCGGTTACATCCTTGACGTCAATCCCTTTGATCAGCCCGGAGTTGAGGGTTATAAAAACAATATGTATGCACTTCTTGGCAAACCCGGAGCTGAACACGATAAGCGTCGTAAAGAATTAGAAGCAAGAATTAATTAAAAATTTTGTATAACTACTTGCAAATATTACATTTTTATTGTATAATATACTCAAGGAACAGAGCTCAAGTCCATTGAGTTTTGGAAAAAGAGTGCAAAAAACGGTAGCTTTTTGTGTTCTTTCCGAAAAAATAATCCTATCGCTACCGGGAAAATGGAGTACATATGTTGAAATTAATTGTTGGCGTTAAAGGTACAGGCAAAACAAAAACTCTCATTAACATGGCAAATACCGCTCTTCAGAACGTGAAGGGATGTGTTGTTGTTATAGAAAAGGGAACAAAGCTTACCCATGAAATAAAAAACACAGCAAGACTTGTTAATACAGAAGAATACGGAATTAAAGATGCTCACATGCTTTATGGCTTTGTTGCAGGTATGTATGCAAGCAATTATGACGTATCAAATGTTTATATCGATTCTGCGCTCAAAATTTGCGACAACGATATGAATGAATTCATCAAATTTGTTCAGACTGTTGACAAAATGTGTGCTGACCACAACGTTGAACTGGTTATGACTTCTTCCATTCCTGTTGAAGAAGTCCCCGAAGCGCTTAAGGGATATATTGCGTAATTTCGTTTAATAAACCCACTAAAGAGTCTGGACACCCCCAGACTCTTTTTTTATCGCGATTTTTTTGTTTAATATTTATATATATAATCGCATTTTTTGAGTTAATATTAACAAAAAAAGCGTAAAAACATCATAATTATTGACATATTGGTGTGTATATGTTAAAATATTATATCTATTTATGCTACTTTTGATGTCCTTTCTCAAGAAATGACAGAACGTATTTTCCGTTTATGCTCAAAATCAAACGCGGAAGGTTTAAAGTGTATAATATAGCCAATAAAAATTTTTTATACGGAGGGTATATCTTATGAAAAAGTTTTCCAAGCTTTTTTGGGTTGCTTTAGTTGTAGTAGCAGTACTTGTATCTACATCTATTGGTGTATTTGCGGCAGAATCCGTTTCTTCTGCAGTTGTATACGGTGAAACAGTTGAAGCAGCTGACAACTTTAGTGTTGATTTTAACTTTAAGAATAACAACACTGCTGTTGAATGTGGTAAAATCACATTAACATGGAATTCGGACGAAATAATTGCAAAGTCAATTGTTCCAGGCGATGCACTTGACGGCGCGCAGTTTGGTTCGAAAATTGAAAATGGTAAAGCGGTTATCGCTTGGGCGGGTTCATCAATTGATGATGAAACAGCTGAAGGCACACTCTTTACCGTAAACTTTGCAGACAAGGCTGTAGCAGCTGACGGTTTTGCTACAGTAGAAGTTTCTGTAGATAACTTCGGTTACACAGAAGGCTTTACTGCAAAAGAGTTTAAGAACGACGTAAAGGCAGTTAGCGCTTATGCTACAGGTGAAGAGTTCGGCGATAATTTGGTTTTTGACGGTTCAAAGACTCCCGAAGAGTTCTTGTCGAACGCTATTTTGTTGGCTCAGACAAATGATATCACTTTGAAGCTTGCAAAGGATATGGTATTTGAAGCGGATACCGTTATCGGCGAAGCTCTCGCAGCTCCTGCAGAATACACTGTTACGATTCAGTCTGATGAAGCAGCTGAAGCGCCTTTCTCCATAGTTGTTAAAAACGGCGTTACAGTAACTCTTAACGGTAATTTTGAATTTGCAGATGTTGGTATGTACGCAGACCTTGGGGATACAACCGCTTGGAGTTCACTTGCCGATACAGGTTTTTACTTCCCCAAAAATGCTTCCGGTACTTTTGATATAAACAACACAATCCCCGAAGGCAAAAAAGGCGTTAACCTTTTAGGTAACATAACGGTCGAAAATGGTATTTATAACTCATTCTACGGCAACAGCGCTGCTGACGACGTTGTAATCACAATAAACGGTGGTACATTTAACGCTAACGTATTTGGTGGCTCTCGAATCGATACCGAAACAGAGCATAGTGGCACCGTTACCATGGTAATAAATGATGGTACTTTTAAAGGGGCGGTATTTGGCGGTTCTGTCATTTTAAATGCAAAAGCTGAACATACCGGTATTGTTAATATGACAATAAACGACGGTGATTTTACCGGTATTGTATATGGCGGCTCATCCCTTTCAACCAGCGGAGCTAAACATAGTGGTGAGACAGAAGCAGTTATAAACGGCGGTACATTCACAACTAATGTTCATGGCGGTTCATATTTAGTTTCCGGTGCTGAACACGCCGGTGAAAGCTACATAACCATTAGCGGCGGTACGTTTAATAACAGCATTTATGGCGGTTCCCCCATTAGTGCAGTTAACACTAAACACACAGGAAAATCCACACTTAAGTTCCAGGGAGTTGACGGCCAGACAATAAGTGTTCTTTCAAAAGATAAGACCTTCATTGCGGGCGGTTCACGTTTGTACTACGGTACATCTAACAAAGATGGTACTCATAAAGCTGATTCTGAACTTATATTTGAAAATATATACACTAAAGCATATGGCGGAAAGTCTGTAAACTTTACTATCGGCACAAGCGGAACCACTAGATATATTATGGGCGGTTCTGAGCTTTCAAAAGAGGGTAAACACATAGGAAACTCTTCTCTTACTATTAAGAATTCAATTATAACTGACGTTCCTGCGATAGTAGGCGGTTCCTATGTGAATTATAGTGGAACTGTAGTTTCTCATGCGGGAAATTCTTCACTAACTATTGACGCAGAAAATGGATTTGGATATCTTCAAAACATCTCTAAAGGTGTATTTGCAGGAAGTATTGTAAATTCATATAATGCCGGTGCCACAGGCAACCAAACAGGTACATCTAACCTTTACATTAAAGCTCCCACAACCGGCAGTTCTTCAACGCTGACAGGAAGTTCTGCACCAACTACCCTTGTTACAAAATTTACAGGAAAAGAACTTGCTATAGATTGTAAGTTGTATGGCGGAAACTATTATACATCAAATAACACGCTAACACAGTTGAATGACTCGGCTGCAGAAATCACCGGCTCTTGCGCAATATTGACAAGAGTTGCATATGATAATGGCTCATTTGTGTTTGGTGGTTCTTACTACACTGCAAAATCTAATACAGCCCGTGTTTTCGGCGAAACAGTCTCCAACAGCGTTATTATAGACGGTTGTTCATGGCCTTGTGACGTATTTGCAGGTTATCACTGGCCGGTAACCGGCGTGGCGCAGACAACGAAAGTTGACCTTGCTATCATTTACAAAAATGGCGCTAAATTAAAAGGCGCTTCTGACTATACTGCCTATGTAAGTCCTTTAGTTACAAAAAGCGAAAGTGGCGCTAAGGTAACAAATGTTGGTGATATACTGTTCGAAATTCACGCAGGTAATACCAATATCACAAAACCGACTTTCAAATGGGGAGCAGGTTGGTTATCTAATGTAAGTGGCAAGACTTGCTTGAAGTTAATCGAAAACGGTACCGGCAGTTTTACTGGACCTATTAAATTAAGTAAAAAAGCCGATTACTTGGATATTTCCCACATTTCTAATGACGTTAAAGTCGAAATGGATAGTTCTACAGCAAATGGATATGGAGAAATTATTTGTAACCGTCTTGCAGATAAGAATGTTTACTTTGCAGTAGAAGGTACTGAACTTCCTGCAGTAGGAGCTGCACTTGCTGCAAATAAGCAAGTTGAAGTTAATCCTTCAATGACATTCGATGCTCTTATTAATAGCCCTGCTATTATCTACTCGAGCCAAGATAATGCAACACATGATCTGCTTGCTGATTATTCACTCTACACAAAATTTGACTCTATATCAGAATACCCCAATGGATTTGTATTCTATGCAGCAGATGAAAATGGTAACGTTATAGGTGAAGCTCTTAAGCAGATTCCCGCAGATCCTACGCAAAAAGTAATCGTTAAGTCAGGTCCATCATACTCAGCACCGACATTACTTAAATACAAGAACGTAACAGTAAGCGGTACAGTAACAAATGCAGCATCAGACGTAACAGTACAGCTTATTAATGGCGAAGAAGTAGCATTTGAAGCAACAGTAACCCCTGTAGATGGTTCTGCAGCTTATACATTCGAATTGGTAACTGAAGG
>JAZRUG010000019.1:0-70133 GCA_045652425.1 Eubacteriales bacterium | reverse complement strand
CCCCTATATACCCCTACCCCTAAAACGACCAAAGAGGAGACCTCTTTGGAATCTTCCTTTAGTTTGTGCGGGCTTTTAATAAGTGCATGGGGGTATAATTTTATTTATAGATAGTATTTTGAAAAATACTATCAAAGTTGTATCTTCCTTTGGAATCTTCCTCGGTTTGTGCGGGCTTTTAATAAGTGCATAGGGGTATAATTTTATTTATAGATAGTATTTTGAAAAATACTATCAAAGTTGTATCTCACTTTGGAATCTTCCTTGGGTTGTGCTGAATTGTAACAAATGCATATAGTAATTATTTTTAATGTTTTTTACTAAAAAAAGATTAGAAAATTTAGGCAATAAAATGTTGGTATTAAGCAAGAAAAATATGTAAAAACTATTGACGGAAAAGTATATAAAGTATATAATATATTATTGTACACGAAATATAAAATAAATAGACGATTTTTGCATCTGTGCCAACATTTTTGTCAAAAGCAAAGGTTTGACAAAATCTATCATCACCTTTTTTCTACTAAACTTTACGGGCGCGTGTAGATTTTTTATCCGTAAAAAAGGTCAGATGTACATATCAGGGCAGTTCTTAACAAGAGCCGTTTTTAAAGTTATACCAAAACTTTAAATTGAGAAACCGAACGCTGCAGCCGTGTTTAAGTTTGCGGAATGTTTTTCTTCGTACCGCAAGGCGTATATACGGTTGTAACAAACTCTTTGCGGGGGTGTTGGGTTAGCCCGATATGGGGTTCGCGCAGAGCTTAACTATGAAGCTGTACGCGGTCTTTACCGCAAAGGGGGATGCAAAAAATGAACCAGAAAAATATCATTGAACTTAAGAACATCACCGTGGAGTTTGACGGCGAAAAGGTGCTTGACAATCTCAACTTGTCTATTAAAGACAAGGAGTTTGTTACGCTTTTGGGGCAGTCCGGTTGCGGAAAAACAACCACCCTCAGAATAATTGCCGGTTTCATTCAGCCTCAGTCGGGAGATGTTTTTTTTGACGGTCAGTCGGAAAAAGGAGTTCCGCCTTATAAAAGACCTGTTAACACCGTATTCCAGAGATACGCTCTTTTCCCGAACTATAACGTATATGACAATATAGCATTCGGACTCAGAGTAAGCAAGGTTCCCGAAAAGGAAATCGAGCAGAGAGTAAAAGATATGCTCAAGCTCGTTAACTTGCAGGGCTTTGAAAAGAGAAGTGTAGCAAGGTTGTCGGGCGGTCAGCAACAGAGAGTCGCTATCGCGAGAGCAGTTATAAACGAGCCCAAGGTTTTGCTTCTTGACGAGCCTTTGGCGGCGCTTGACCTTAAACTCCGTAAGGATATGCAGAACGAACTTAAGAATATTCAGAGAAAACTCGGAATAACCTTTATATACGTAACTCACGATCAGGAAGAGGCTTTGTCTTTGTCCGATACCGTCGTCGTTATGCACGAGGGCAAAATTCAGCAGATTGGTACACCTATCGATATATATAATGAGCCCGAAAATGCATTCGTTGCCGACTTTATCGGTGAGTCTAACATTATCGATGGCATTATGAAAGAGGACTACAAGGTATCTCTCGTCGGCAAGACCTTTGACTGTCTTGACAAGGGCTTCAAAAAGAACGAGCCCGTTGACGTCGTAATCAGACCTGAAGACGTCGATATAGTTCCCGTAGAAAAGGGAATGCTTGTTGGTGAAGTTACTTCCGTTCTTTTCAGAGGCGTTCATTTTGAGATAATTATAGACGTTGAAGGCTTCAAGTGGATGATTCAGACGACCGACGAAAGTAAGGTTGGCGACAAGGTTGGACTTTATATTGAGCCTGACGCTATTCACGTTATGAAGAAGTCCAAATATTCGGGACAGTACGGTGACTACAGTACGTACAGCGACGAAATGGACAGAATGAGCGACGTTGAAGAGGTAGAAGAATGAAGAAACGCGGTTTGGGTTCAATAGCGTTAAATGCGCCCTATACCGTATGGTCCGTTATATTTATAGTTGTGCCGCTGTTTATTGTAGGATACTACGCATTTACGGACAAAAACGGTGCATTTACGTTTGCTAATATTATAGAACTAAAGGAATACGGCGACATATTCTTTCTGTCGGTGTGGTATTCGGTTTTAGCCACAGTAATATGTTTGCTTATAAGCTATCCTTTTGCATACTTTTTGAGCAGACAGAGCGAACAGTCAAGAAGACTGCAGATGATGCTCGTTATGCTTCCTATGTGGATGAACCTTCTTATCAGAACTTATTCTTGGATGAATATTCTTGAAAGAAACGGTATTATCAATAATCTCCTTACGGGTATAGGTCTTGAACCAATAAAGATGATAGGTACTCCCGGTGCCGTTATTTTCGGTATGGTTTATAACTACTTACCCTATATGATTCTGCCTATATACACCGTAATGAGTAAAATCGAACCCTCTTTGCTTGAAGCCGCAGAGGACCTCGGCTGTAACGGTTTTAACAAGATGCGCCGAGTTATAATGCCTTTGAGCCTTCCCGGAGTTATTTCGGGAATTACCATGGTGTTTGTTCCCTCGGTCAGCACCTTCTATATCAGCCAAAAGCTCGGCGACGGTAAAATTATGCTTGTTGGCGACGCTATTGAAAGACAGATGCAGGCGGCTTATAACTATAATTTAGGTGCTTCTATCAGCCTTGTTTTAATGATTATGATTATCATTAGTATGGCTGTTATGAATAAGTTCTCCGATGAAGAGGGAGGACTTGTTATATGAAGACTTTCGGAAAGATTTTTAACACCTGCGTATATATTTTGCTTTATGCGCCCTTGCTTATAATGGTGTTCTTCAGTTTTAACGAGTCGAAGAGTACTTCGGTATTTGCAGGCTTTTCGCTGAAATGGTATGCCGAGCTTTTCTCAAAAAGCGACGTTATTGAAGCATTGTCGAATACGCTTATTTTGGCAGTTCTTTCCGCGCTTATCGCAACGATACTTGGAACCGTGGCGGCGGTAGGACTTTACAAGATGAGAAGTAAGTTCCTCTACAATACTATGAATACCGTCACGAACCTGCCCATGATGAACCCCGATATCGTAACCGGTGTTTCGTTAATGCTTTTGTTTGTTTTCGCGGGTAGACTCCTCGGTTTTACTGAATATTTGAGCTTTTGGACACTTTTGATTGCTCATATTACGTTTAACTTACCGTACGTTATACTGAACGTTTTGCCGAAACTCCGTCAAACCGACGTTAGTTTGTACGAGGCGGCAATGGATTTAGGTTGTACGCCTATAAAAGCTTTCTTTAAGGTTATAATGCCTGCAATAATGCCCGGTGTCGTTTCGGGCGCATTGATGGCGTTTACACTTTCGCTTGACGATTTTGTTATAAGTTATTATACTACGGGCGCTGATTTTCAGACTTTGCCTCTTAAGATATTCGCAATGACGAAGAAGACGGTTAAACCCGATATGTACGCTTTGTCATCGTTGATTTTCTTAACGATACTCGTCTTGCTTATCGTTATTAACGTTCTTCAGGAGAAATCCGAAAGAAAACTGAAGGGAGATATTAAGAAAAAATGAAAAGATATACGGCTATTTTTCTTGTTTTTTTGATGATTGTATCAATGTTTGCCTTTGCTTCGTGCGGTTCAGCCAACGATACTGTTGAAAACCTTGAAGCAGAATATTCGCAGGAATATGCGGGTACAACTTTGAACGTATTTAACTGGGGCGAATATATTTCCGACGGAAGCGAAGGCTCTCTTGACGTTAACAAGGCTTTTGAAAATGCTACTGGTATTAAGGTTAATTACAGTAACTACGACAGCAACGAAGCTATGTACGCTAAAATGAAGAGCGAGGCGGTTTCTTACGATATCGTTATCCCTTCAGACTATATGATTGAAAGACTTATCAATGAGAATATGCTCCAAAAAATTGATATGTCGAAGATTACTAACTATAAGAATATTTCCGATGAATACAAGGGATTGTATTTCGACGAGAAGGATGAATATTCCGTTCCCTACAGCGTTGGTATGGTTGGTCTTATTTACAATACCACAATGGTAGAGGGAACGCCTGATAGCTGGAACATTATGTGGGACAACAAGTATAAAGATAATATTCTTACTTTCAATAACCCCAGAGATGCTTTTGCTATATCGCAATTTTTGCTCGGTATTGACCTTAACACCACCGACAAGGCTGAATGGGATAAGGCGGCAGATAAGCTGAAAGAGCAGAATAAGGTTTTGCAGGGTAAGGTTATGGACCAGGTGTTCAATAAGATGCAGGGCGGTAACGCGGCAATAGCACCTTACTATGCGGGCGACTTCCTTACGATGCAGAGTATAAACGAGGACTTGGCTTTTGTATATCCCAAAGAGGGAACAAATATATTCGTTGACTCGGCTTGTATTCCCGCTAATGCAAAGAACTACGAGGCGGCTTTGATGTACATTAACTTCTTGCTTGAACCCGAGGTTGCTTTGGCGAATGCGGAATATATTTGTTACGCTACGCCGAATATGGCAGTGCTCAACAACGAGGAATATTCGTTGAAGGACAGCGAGGTTCTTTATCCCGCAGAAGAAGATAAGCCTAAAACACAGTACTTCCACGACCTTGATGCAGATATTCGTTCGTATTACGAAAAGTTGTGGGAAGATATTTTGAGAGAATCATAAAATAAGAATAAGCGTATGGGGCAACCCGTACGCTTATTTTGTGTATTGATGAAAATTTTTGTGGTACGGCGAGGGCGTCGCCCTGAAACCCACAAGGGAGCGTTTTTGAAAAAACGCCCCTTGACACCCAAAAACTTTAAAAAGCGGAGGGGTTTCCCCTCCGCTATAATATAAGTAAAATTGTATGCACAAACCCATTATTAAAAGGTTCTTTGCCTACTTTCTTCCTCAAAGAAAGTAGGTCTTCCTTAAAGAAAGTAGGTTATAAATGCTCGAGGTCGGTTTTGACTGGGGTATCTTTGGTGGTTTTTTCAGTAAAGATTTTATCTTTGTTTTCGAGTTTTAGGAATTCTTGATAATAACGCACACCGAATTCACGGAGTGAGGGGGCGTTAAAATGGAGAAAATCATCATTTGAGGTTAGTCCTTTGGCTGAAACAAATCCCGTCATTTCTGTTTTGTTTGCGTAATCTTTCAGTTGCTCGTTTATATAGATGTAGTTTTTGAAAACGGTTGAACGTGGACAAAATTCAAGATAATCGCCGAGGCCGCCAAGTAAGAAGGGAACGTCGTAAAGTCCGAGTCTTTTGCGGAATCCTTCGAGTATTGCTGAAAGCTTTTCTTCATAAAAAGGATATTTTGTTTCGGCGCAGTCGGATTCACCTTGATGCCAAAGTACACCTGCTATGTTAGATGTTCTTGACGCAAGGCTTGCCATAAAACAAGCGTTCTCAAAAAGAACGCCCCCCTCTACCCATTGGTCGAGGTTTGTTCCGCCGATAGCAGCAGGGATTATACCGACGTCAACGTTTCTTTCTTTTTGATAGAGGTCGGCAAAACTCTCAATAAGGCATACGCCGGCACTTACGGCATCGGGGCATACGGGAACGTACATATTGCGCCAACGACCGTTACGGTAAACGAATATATTGTCATTTGAAATAGGCTCAACTTTATTCGCCTTTCCGCGACCGCTTGCGTTTGATTGACCTATCAATAAAAATGAGTGCATCATTTAAGTGTTTCCTTTCAGCTGTAGTTGGTTAATTTATTATAACAAAAAGCAACAACCTAAATCAAGGTTTTTTTGAAATGTTTAAGATATTTCTAATCTAGGCGATTTCATCGCCTTTGCACTGTTGTCGTTACCGCTTCACAATTCGCAAACATTTGCTCTTGTTCAGCGAACGACTGCCACTCGTATTGATCCGCTTAATCCGCCCCAGGCGGCGCGGAACAATACTCCCTCTCTTGCCGGCGAGCCGTCGCTCGAGTTCAAATCTCTCTCCGCGAAAAAAAAATACGACGGTGATGGTTTTACCATACCGTCGTATTTTGGCGGAGAAGGAGAGATTTGAACTCTCGCGCCGGTTACCCGACCTACACCCTTAGCAGGGGCGCCTCTTCACCAACTTGAGTACTTCTCCTCGGTGAAGTGATTTCTCACTTATTCAACTTTTGTGATTATACCACATATCAAGCCATTTTGCAATAGGAAGATTATGAATTTTTTGTTAACAATAGCTTGGGGGTATTACTTCACCACGCGGCATCTTTCTATGCCATAATATTCAAAGCAACTTATTGCGTCTTTGTCGATTATTTCGCCAGAAACAACTATGGGTACGGCGGGGGGACAGCCTACCTCGGAAAAGGCAAGGATTCTGCCGAAGGCGTCTTTTGCATCTATCTCTTCATAAGGCGACATTGTCGCTTCTCTTACCGACATAACCCTCTTCGGTAATATCATCTTTGGCGGTAACGTTGTTATCATTTTTCTCTTTTCTATAGACAATAACACTCTTTCTAACGTGTTAATTTCGCTTTCCGAGGTTTCCGCACTTAACATAAATACAACGTAATCGTGGTCTGCAAATTCACACTCAATATTATATTTACGTAAAATATCGGCAAATTCTGTTCCTGTGTAGCCGTATTTTTTAGTTTCAACAGTTATCTTCATAGGTTCGTCGCCAATCAAGCTATATCCGTTCTCGGTTAGCGTATATTTTACATTTCTTATTGCATCGTAATTATGTAAAAGTCTTGTTTTGTAATCCTCGGCAATATATTCATTTGCCTTATCGAGCGATTGTAATATCAAATATGACGGACTCGTTGAGCCAAAGAGGGATAACGCTTGTTTTGCGCTCTCTGCCAAAAGGGCAGGGGCATTGTTCGATATATGCAGATATGCGCCACCCGTAAGCACCGGTAACGTCTTATGGGCTGAGTCGCAACACATATCAGCACCTAAATCTATGGGGTGAATGGAATCGGGCAAAAACTTCAAATATGCTCCGTGGGCGTTGTCAACCAACAGAAGAATGCCGTATTTTTTACATATCTTTGATATTGCAGATATATCCGCCGTATTGCCTAAATAATCGGGGGAGGTTATATATATTGCTGTCGGTTCTTGCTCTGAATTTTTTATCTTTGATTCCAATGCTTCGCAGTCTATATTAAACGACAGATACGAGCTGTCTTTTCCGTTATCTAACCATTCTATATCAACGTCGAGTAAGGCAATAGTGTTTATAAAACTCTTGTGCGCATTTCTTCCCGCGTATATAAGCGTTTTTTTATTTTTGGACTTTGCGTATAATTCACATAAATATAGCATTGCCCTTATGGCAAGTGAAGAACCCTCGGCAGAATAAAAAGTTTTGCAGCCAAAAAGGGCAGAGGCGTTTCTTTCGCTCTCCGCTATTATGCCGTCAGCCTCGTATAGACTGTCAGCACCCTTTATTTCGGTTATGTCAAGAGCTTCAAAGCCTAAAAAAGCCTTTCCCTTGTGTCCCGGCATATGCATGCGTGCCGTTTTGCTCTCTGCATATTGCTTTACAAAATCACAGATGGGTGTTTTCATTTTCTTCTGCCCCTAAAAAAATTTTACGTGGGAACTTTTTGAAAAAAGGTTCCCACACCCTCAAAAACTTTAAAATACGAGAGGAGCAAGCTCCTCTCTGACCAATGGTCAATTTTATATTGGAAGTTAAAGTTTTTGCGGATTCCAAAGGAGCTTTTTTCAAAAAGCTTCTTTGGTGGGTTTCAGGGCAAAGCCCTGAATACTATACTACCGATTTAACTTTCTTGCAATTTCAATCATAATAGCGCATTCCATACGCTTCTTAAACAGTTCGCAGCCTGCCTTATAAACGCCCTTAACCGAGCCTGTGGAATGGTAAGCGTTTGCGGCGCACCCGCCCGAGCAATAGAGTTTTGCCCAACAGTCGCGGCATTCTTCTCTTGCATACACGTTACAGCAAGCAAATTCCTCTTGTTTCTCTTTATTTGTAACGCCGTTCCATATATCGCCGAGCTTATAGCTTTCTTCGCCAACGAACTGGTGGCAAGGATAGAGGTCGCCCCAAGGGGTAACAGCCATATATTCCGTACCCGAGCCGCAACCGGAAATACGTTTATATATACAGGGGCCGCCCGTCAAGTCAATCATATAGTGATAGAACGTAAACGGTCTTCCTTCCTTATCTCTTTCGAGCATAAGTTTTGCAAGTTCTTCGTACTGTTTTGATACTATCTTCATATCCTCGGGTGTCAACTCCGACTTATCGCCGGGGGCGCATACAACTGGCTCCATACTAAGCTCTGTAAAACCAAGGTCAAGCATCTGTTTAATATCTTCAAGGAAATCGGGGTTAGCGTGGGTAAAGGTACCGCGCATATAGTAGTTTTTGCCCTCACGCGCCTTAACAAACTTTTGGAAGAGGGGAACTATTCTTTCCCAGCTTCCGTTACCCGCATAGTCAACGCGGAATCTGTCGTGTATCTCTTTTCTGCCGTCGAGGCTGAGTACAACGTTACTGCACTCACGGTTTGCCCACTCGATAACGTCATCGTCAATAAGAAGTCCGTTTGTCGTCAAAGTAAAGCGGAAGTTCTTGTTATGTTGTTTTTCAATACTTCTTGCATAAGCTACAAGCTGTTTTACAACTTCAAAATTCATCAACGGCTCGCCGCCGAAAAAGTCAACCTCAAGGTTTCTTCGTGTACCCGAATTGGCAACGAGGAAATCAAGGGCTTGTTTACCCACTTCAAAAGACATAACGGCACGTTCACCGTGATATTTACCCTGACTTGCAAAGCAATATTCGCAATTAAGGTTACAGGTGTGGGCTATATGTAAACAGAGCGCTTTAACAACCCCAGAAGTCTTTTCTTTCAGTTTACCCGCCATATTCTCAAAGGTATCGGGGGCAAAAAGCTTACCCATTTCCTTTAATTGTTCTACCTGTTCGTAACATTCTTCAATATCTTTTTCCGTTATATCGTCTTTACCAACGTAAATCTTCGACATCTTGGCGATTATATCTTCCTTGCTTTCGCTTTCGAAGAGCCCGATAATATCGTATGCCACGTCATCAACAACGTGAATACCGCCCGAGCAGGTATCGAGAACTATATTGTAACCGTTGAGTTTGTACTGGTGTATCATTATTTTATAAACTCCTTATTATCTACAGTAAAAATGCCGCCAAGAAAGGCGGCATTCTATCGGAAAGTTTTAAAAACTTAAATTACTTGCTTTCCTTGTTTTCGCACTGCTGGTTAGCAATACCGCAGCTTGTCTTGCAAGCAGACTGGCAAGAAGTCTGGCATTCGCCGCAACCGCCGTTCTTTGCGCTTTCACAAAGATTACGAGTTTCGATAGTTTCGATGTGTTTCATTGTACAGTACCTCCGTTTGATAATACGCTTTATTCACCTTATATTATAACACTTTTTTCCCGAAAGTCAATAACAATTGCCACAATATGTTACCATTAATTAAAAAAACTTTTTTAAAAAATCACCTGAAATCTTTGTTTTTTAGAAATTGCAAAAACTGCTCAACATTACCGTAAGCAGCTTCGCGCTTGTAGTACGCGAAAACAACCGATTCCTCGGCAAAGTCGGATACGTCTAAATATGCTATATTACGTAACTGCATATTCTTTGCGTTGTCGCGTTCAACGCCTATGGCAATACCTGAATCTACGAGCTTTTCGTAGTATTTCATATCGTTACTGCGAATAGAAATATTAGGGGAAAATCCTGCCTTCTTACATGCATCTATAAGAATCTTGTGCATATTACTTTGTTCGCCGAGGGTTATAAACTGTTGATTAGACAGTTGCTTCATAGTCAATTTCTTTCGGGCAAGGGGGCTTTTATTTGATACCACAAGCCTCATTCTCATATTGCATAGCTCGGTTCTTTCATACGTCGGATAGAGGTCAGAACGCTCGTCTATAATTATATCGTACTTTTCAAAATTCTGCTCGGCGTTGTCAAAGTTAATTTGAAACTCAACGTGGGGTTTTAAGCGGTTGTATTCGATAATATAGTCGGTTATTCTGCCTCGCATAGCGCGTACCAACATATTTATCTCCCTGTCGTCTTTTAAAGTGGTCAAGTCCTTAACCGCGCTGTCTATTTCTTCAAATGCTACCTGCAAAGCCGAAAACAGTCTTTTTCCGTTTTTGTTGAGGGAAAGGCTGTTGCCCGAACGGTCAAACAGCTGACAGCCAAGCTCTTTTTCAAGTCGGCGTACCGAACCCGATACAGATGACGTGGGTACGTAGTGCTTTTCTGCAGTCTTTGCAAAGTTTTCGGTTTTCGCGCTTTCAAAAAAATATTGGAGCTGTAATAATTCCATAGTAAAAACCTCTTAAATCTACTCTTTTTTTATTCTACCAAACTTTTAAAAGTTTGGCAAGTGCATTTCAGCAAATTCTTTACAATTTTGTTAAGGGGGTATAGAATAGCTATATTGTAACAAAGCGGAGAGTATTCTTGTTGATAATACAACAGAGTGAATCGAGTCAAATAAATAAAGTAGAGTAGACGACCTCATCCGTCTCGGCAGCAAGGTAATATAATAAGTAAAGTTTGTACACTGCCTCGACACCTGTCTCGTCGCGACTCGGTCACGGTTCGGCTCTGACAGTCCACAGGACTGTCATTCACTGCCTCACCGCCACTTCGTTACCCACCGGAGAAGGTCTTTGTCTGTACAGGCTTAATAAATGGTAGTTGTAAAAACCAATATAGTTTGAGAATTAGGCTTTTACATTGTACCTTCTCCGGTGGGAGAAGGTGTCGTACCGCAAGTGATTTTTATTGTTTAGTGTTCTTTATGCGGTGCGACGGATGAGGTCGTTTCTTATAATTATTTTTTTATTTTAAAATACGCAGTTTTTAATTAGTTTTTGTCAGTAAAAAAAGGACTAAGTTAAAGGCTTGGTTCCGTTTTATAAAAAAGAGAGGTAAATACTATGAATTACGGTCGTACTTTTAATTTTTCGGCAGGTCCGGCTATGATGCCCGAGGCAGTACTTGAAGAAATAAGAGATGAAATGATGAACTATCGCGGAAGCGGTATGTGCGTTATGGAAATGTCCCACAGAAGCCCCGAGTTTCAGCAGATTTTTGACGAGGCGGAGCAAGATTTAAGGGAGCTTATGGGTATCCCCGATAACTACAAGGTTCTGTTTATTCAGGGGGGCGCAACGTTGCAGTTCTCTATGATTCCTTTGAATCTTATGAAAAACGGAAAGGCTTTGTATATCGAAACGGGGGCGTGGTCGAAAAAAGCGGCTGACGAGGCAAGAAAGGTCGGAGAAGTTGTTACCGTTTCTTCAAAAGATAAGAACTATACCTATATCCCAGATTGCTCGGATTTGGATATTGCCGACGATATTGATTACGTTTACATTTGCGAAAACGAAACTATTCACGGTACAACGTGGCAGACATTACCAAACACCAAGGGTAAGATTTTGGTATCAGACCAGTCATCAATGTTCCTTTCAAAGCCTTGCAACGTTTCCGATTACGGCGTAATTTATGGTGGTGTACAGAAAAACGTCGGTCCTGCGGGAATGGTTGTTGTTATTATTCGCGAGGACTTGATTCGCGATGATTTGGACAGTCTTCCCATATATATGCAGTATAAGACACACGCTGACGCGGGTTCTATGTACAACACACCGAACTGCTGGGCTATATACTGCTGCGGAAAGGTATTCAAATATCTGAAGAGTATCGGCGGTCTTGAAGAAATAAACAAGCGCAATATTGAAAAAGCAAAAGTTCTTTATGACTTCTTGGATAGCTCAAATATGTTCAGCGGTACTGTTGAAAAGAAATTCAGAAGCCTTATGAACGTTCCCTTTGTTACTGCTTCAAAGGAGCTTGACGCAGAGGTCGTAAAGGCGACAAAGGCGGCAGGATACGATAACCTAAAGGGACACAAATCCGTAGGCGGTTTACGCGCATCTATTTATAACGCTATGCCCAAAGAGGGTGTAGAAGCCTTGGTGGATTTCTTGAAAAAATTTGAGGAAGAACACAAATAAAAGGAATATAATATTATGCGTATATTGATTACAGACGGAATGGACGGTTCTTCTATAAAAAAACTGAAAGAAGAGGGGCACGATGTAGTTGAGCAGTTTTATGAATCCGATATGCTGGGGGCTGCTTTAAAAGAATTTGACTGCGTTGTTGTACGTTCCAAAACAAAGATAAGGGCAAACCATATTGACGAGGCGGCTTCGGGAAAGTTAAAGCTTATAATTCGCGGCGGAGTCGGCGTTGACAATATTGACGTTGGTTATGCCGAGAGCAAGGGCGTATCCGTTCGCAATACGCCGTGCGCAAGTTCGGCTTCGGTTGCGGAATTGGCGCTCGGTCATATATTTTCACTCGCGCGTTATATAGGAATAGCAAACGTTGAAATGCGTCAAGGTTTGTGGAACAAAAAGCAGTACGAGGGAAGCGAGATAGGCGGCAAGACTCTCGGGCTTGTCGGTATGGGCAGAATAGCGCTTGAACTTGCAAAACGTGCAGATGCTTTAGGTATGAAAGTAGTTTATACCTGCAAAAGCGGAGAAAAAAAGGAGATAGGTAAATTTACCTATCTTCCGTTAGAGGAATTATTAAAGGTTTCCGATTACGTGTCGTTGCATATTCCTATGCCTGCAGATAAAAAACCGATACTTAACGAAGCCGAACTTGCATTGATGAAGCCGACGGCGTTCCTTATCAATACGGCAAGAGGCGGTTTGGTATCGGAAGATGTTTTGTTAAAAGCATTAAATGAGGGTAAATTAGCGGGTGCGGCACTCGACGTATTCGAGGAAGAGCCTACGGCTAATATGGCTTTATGCAATCACCCCAAGGTATCTGTAACAGCCCACATAGGTGGACAAACCGCCGAGGCGCAAAGTCGAATAGGTGATGAGATTGTGGGGATTATTAATAGTTGGTGTGTTTTGAATTAATGAAATATTGCTGCGCAATATGAAATAATCCCTATGGATTATGAAATATTCGGTGTTCCACCGAATGTGAAATAAAATTCGCCTCTTAACATTTGCGAAGCAAATATTTCATACGCGTCAGCGTATTTCACAGCGAAGCTATTTCACTTGCCGTAAGGCGAATTTCATTGAAAAAAGCAAGTCTTTCGACTTGCTTTTTTCTCTGGGGTGAGTAATGGGACTCGAACCCACGGCCTTCAGGGCCACAACCTGACGCTCTAACCAACTGAGCTATACCCACCATATTGCGTATTAAGGTTTGCGGTCACGCAAACCTTAATACTATTTTACCTGGCGCACCCTGGGGGATTCGAACCCTCGACCTACCGCTTAGAAGGCGGTTGCTCTATCCAGCTGAGCTAAGGGTACATTACTTTCTGCGCCTCATTTTGACACCACAGAATTATAACATAACTATTCCTAATTGTCAAGCATTATTTCATTTTTTTATTTACTTTTTTTATTTTTATTATTTTTTATTATGTTATTGAAGAATCTATTGTAATATGTTAGAATATGTATACGAATCAATAAAGCACTAAAGACGACCTCATCCGTCGCACCGCATAAAGATTAATAAAAATCATTATTCATTGGCGGTACGACACCTTCTCCCACCGGAGAAGGTACAGTGTTTAATCTTGCTCTAACTTAAACAAAGTGGATTTTTTCTTATTGATAATTTTTTAAAAGTCTGTACAGACAAAGACCTTCTCCGGTGGGTAACGAAGTGGCGGTGAGGCAGTGAATGACAGTCCTGTGGACTGTCAGAGCCGAACCGTGACCGAGTCGCGGCGAGACAGGTGTCGAGGCAGTATACAATTTTTATTAAATATATTTCTTTGCTGCCGAGACGGATGAGGTCGTCTATATTTTAAGGAGTTTTTTTATGAATTATATTTTGTCAAACTATTCACCTCAACCCCTCTACCGCTATTTTGAGGATATTTGCGCTATCCCGCACGGCTCGGGTAACGAAAAGGGTATTGCCGATTATCTCTGCAAGTTCGCCGAGGAGAATAACCTTGAATATTACAGAGATGACGTTCACAACGTTCTTATAAAGAAAAAAGCAGCCGCAGGTTACGAAAACAAACCCGCCGTACTCTTGCAGGGGCATACCGATATGGTTTGCGAGAAAAATAATGACGTCGTTCACAACTTTGAAACCGATCCTTTGAAAATATACGAAAAAGACGGCTGGCTCTATGCCGAGGGCACAACGCTCGGTGGAGATGACGGTATAGCAGTCGTTATGATGATGGCTGTACTTGCCGACAAAAACGCAAAGCATCCGCCCCTTGAATGTCTCTTTACCGTTCAGGAAGAAACGAGCATGGTGGGAGCTATTAACTTTGATTATTCAAAATTGTCTGCCAAGTCCTTTATAAACCTCGACTGCGAACACCTTGACCACGCGACAGTTAGCTGTGCGGGCGGTGTCAGATGCGACATCAGCTTCGAGCTTGATTCATACAAGAATCAAAACTCTGCAATTAAGATAACTGTAAAAGGTCTTGCGGGTGGACATTCGGGTACGGGTATAAATTCGGGTAAGCAGAATGCCAATATCGTTATGGCAAAGATACTCGGCGGTCTCTATGAAAAAATGCCCTTTAACCTTATTTCCATTAACGGCGGTAACAAGGTCAACGCTATTCCCCGTGAGTGTGAGGCTGTTATAAGCGTTTTTGATAAGAAAAAGGCTAAAGAAATTATAAAAGAACTTGCCGATACCATAAGAAAGCAGCTTGTTAAAGAAGATAAAAAGTTCTCGGTACGCGTAGATAACGCAAACGGCGTTTCCGATACTGCATTCTGTTTTAAAGATACCTACAGAGTTATAAGCGCTATGAATATAATCCCCAACGGCGTATATGAAATGAGCCGTTCCCTTGAGGGACTTGTTGAAACCTCGTCTAATCTCGGTGTTGTTTCTACCGAGGGCAATACGGTTAACCTCTATCTTATGCCTCGTTCTTCGGTTGAAGCAAAGCTTGACGAGATTGTTATGAAACTTGATATGATTGCAAAATTGTCGGGTGCGAAGATAGTTCACCATGACCGTTATCCCGGTTGGGAATATATGCCGAAGAGCCGTATGCGCGACCTCTATGCGCAATGCTTTGTGAAGAGAACGGGCGGAACACCTGTATTTGAAGCGGTTCACGCAGGTGTTGAATGTGGTATAATTATAACTGCTATGGGCGGAAATCTTGACGGCGTATCTATGGGCGCTACCGTTAAAAATATCCATACCCCCGACGAACGTCTTGACCTTGCATCTCTTGCAGATGCTTACGCAATTATGCTTGATATGTTAGTGAATATGTAAAATAATAAGTAGGTGTGGGATACACACCTACTTTCTTTAAGGAAGAACCTACTTTCTTTGAGGAAGAAAGCAGGCACCTACTTTCTTTAAGGAAGAAAGTAGGCAAAGAACCTTTTAATAATGGGTTTGTGCTTTATTTTATCAATAGTACTAATTCAAAAAAATACTCTTTTGGGTGGGAAGAAAGTAGGCAAAGAACCTTTTGATAATGGGGTAGTGCAAACAATATATTACGGTCATCCTGAGCGAAGGCGTTTTTAACGCCGAAGTCGAAGGATCCCATTATTTCTACGCTACAATTACGGGATTCTTCGATTCCGCGCCCATTGGGGCGCTCCACTCAGAATGACAATAGTGATATTATTTCTGCAGTTTTATAGTTCTTAATTATTCAACAGCAAAGCGACTTCATTATTTATTACGAAAATCCGTTTTAGTGAATAATGAATAATGAATAATGAATAGTACAAAACAAAAATCCTACCGACTAACGTCGATAGGATTTTCGTTTTGGTGACCCGTAGGGGAATCGAACCCCTGATTCCGCCGTGAGAGGGCGGCGTCTTAGCCTCTTGACCAACAGGCCTTATTTACAACATTGGAATTATAGCACACTATTTCAAAAAAATCAATACCCCTTTACAAAAAAATAAAATATTACCGCCGACAGTAACTGTAATCAGTCGCTTTCGGCGGTGTCTTTGTTGTATACAAAAAACAATCAAAATTTCCGTTATCGGCAAAATAGCTGTGAAAATATTTCTGATTTGTGTTGATATTTTGCCGATAGCTTTTTATATCACGCTTTGTGTTTTGTAAGATATTTCACGTCGGTAGCACCTGTAACGGGCCCTTCTGCCAATACGGATATAACCGCGCGGTTATCCTTTAGTTCTCTTACGTAAAGCAGAGAGTTATACACAAAGGGCGCAAATCTTTTATTCGTGCCGTGCACCGTCGCCTCATTTGATATTCTTACGAGGTCGCCCGCCTTAACCATATCATCTGCCTTCGGCGGAGTCGGTTTAGTGGCCGCAGGTTTATACTGCATACCCTCGGTAATCAAGTTAACGAGTCTTTGCACGTCTTCGTAATCATATCCCGCATTTTCAAGCTTTATCTTTCGCTCTTTACCGTTGCCCCACTTGCCGTCGATAACCTCTTTCGCAAGTGTTTCTGCCGATTTCGGTATTGTAATCAACGGTTCATCGTTGGCATCAAAGCCGTTAAGTCCTCGTTCCTTTATAAGAGTAGGGAAGTCGCGGTACATATAATTCTGGTCGCACACAACGCCGGAAACGATATTCTTTCTTATCAAATTCGTTTCGCCGCCAAATTGCCATAACCCCATTATTTCTGTTTTTGGGTAGGTGCATTTTTCCGCCCACTGCGCAACCCAATGGGTATATCCTTCAAGTTCGTTGTCATTCATATACGCCGAAAAGGCATATACCGTTGAGTATATTCCCACCCAAAAACCGAGAGTTTCAAGTGTTTCGCACCATACGTTTACGATTTCGGTTAACTTATCTTTGCCGAGAGCAAACATGCTTTGATGCTCAACGTCGATAAATACAGGCAGTTCAAACTGCTTCTTCCGAAGAACGTTTCTGTAAAAGTAATCTGCTTCCGTCTTTGCTTCTTCAACGGATAATGCTTTGCTGAACCAATATACACCGACGGGGATATTATTTTTCTTTGCTTCGGCGTAATTAGTTTCAAATTTTGAGTCGGTATAGAGTCCGGCATCTCCGCCGCCCCCTTTTATTACGGCAAAGGTAACCCCTTCTTTTACAGCCTTCTTGAAATCGAAGTTACCCTGCCATTTTGATATATCAATTCCAAATTTTTTCATAAGGTCAGTCCTTTTTATTCTTTATTGTCGTTATCTTTTTTATTTGCCGATGATTCAGCATCCACAAGCCCTTCGCCGAGAATATAAGCTATACAGGTAGCTCCCGACATAATCACGCCGGATATCTGTGTCGCTACGCTTTCGGCAATACCGAAGGAAAGTAGCAGAGGAACGACGAACCCTACCACTGCAATCCAGAATTTTCTGCTTGTCAGTTTATTTTTCCAATCTATTTTCATATATTCATCATACTCCTTTTATCTGTGATAGTTTTCGAGGTCTGAAAGTCTGTGGTTTGCAACTTTCAACTCTTCGTCCATAACAGCCGTATGCTTTTCAAGATTATACACACGGTCAATGACTTTGTTATGCTCGTCAACCTTTATTTCGAGCTGTTCTATGCGGTAGCTCGTCAGTTTCGAGTTAATCATAATACCTGCCAATGTGGCGATAAAACTGCCGATTATTCCTGCAAGGGTGGTTAACAATTCATAGTTCATACGAGTTAACCCCTCTCAAGAAGGAGGTATACCGTATTTTTCAGGCAATCGGGAACGTCATCTATAGTTTTTAAGTGTTTTTTTATAAGAGTCGCGTATATCTTTGCCAAGAAAATCATCTCCTTATATAATTTTAAGGTTACAGAATTATTGTGAAAGCATTTCGAATAGCTCACAGAGTGCCAAATGGGTATCGGTCATCTGTTCTTCAAGAGAGGTATTCTTTTGTGAAAGGAGTAAAATGTATTCATCTTTTGAATATTGTGTTTCGGTATAGGTATAAAGGTTGTCTGCCGGCTCGCCGAACTCGTTTTTATCGGTCTTTTTTACGTCTGTATGGATAAAAACGGTATCGCCCGAAATAATCAAAGGCGCAGACTGCTCGTATGAGCCGTAAACGTTATGTAAAACAGTCATAAAAATATCTCCTTTCTTTTATAGATACATAATTCTTGCAGCTTTGTCATAAGTTTTTTCTTCTTCTGTTGGCTTTTCTCCGAGCCTGATACAGAATATACCCGAACCGTTTCCGCCGGTGTTGTCGCCGCCTACAATACAGCTACTTGAGGGATATACTACTCCCCAGTCAGTATAAAAAGTGGAGTTTGAACCTGTAAAACTGTTCGGCAAAAATCCTGCTCTCGTAGTACCCACTACACCGTCTATGTAACCTTTTGAAAAACTGTTGTTTATATCTCCAATAGAGGAGAATTCATTGTTCGCCCAATAAACAGTAACTTGGTTTTGGGTTGAAATTATGCAGTCGAGCCATTGGTACATAGTTCCGTAAATATCTTCGAGTCCTATAAGCTTTGAACGGTACTGACCTGAAAAACGTTCTTCATCGCTCAACAAAGCCGAGTCCATACCGTATGTGTCTGTGATGCCTGTAGTAAGGTTTGAAATAGTATTTCCAGAAGCGGTAAAGCCTGAACAAATGGTTCTCTGGGAGTCAAGATTCTTGTACTTGAACACGTACATACACTGAATATATAACCACTGATAATAAGAGAAGAGAAGCGCATTTTTGTTGTTTGCATATTTCTTCGCCGTACTTAAAGTATTGATTATGGAAACCGGTTTGTTTGACAAACTTGCCATAACTGTTTTTCCGTCGGAAGTATTTGCAAGCGACGAAAGATATGCGCCGACGTAAAAAATATTCTTTTGTGTTTTGTTGTAACGGTGTGCGTTGTATTCAAAACCAAACAAATCGGGGTGGTCGGTCATACTTATTTTAATAGCGCCGTTGCCTTTCTCGAACTTTATTCCTCGACGGGGGAAAGCGATACACACGTCGTATTCTTCTCCGTTGTCAACCGAGATAGGTGTGCCGTCTTCAAAGCGTGAGAAGTCGGTGGGAAGAAGTTTGCCGACCTCTTTACCGTTTTTGAGAAGTACGGGGTAGTGTCCGAAGAAGTTATCCCAAGCTGCATCTCCGGGAGTTAAGTCCTTCGCATCATCAAAATAAGTTAAGGCAGCTTTAGGGGAAGAATAGTTGGTCGTTATTATAACCGTCATAATTTTATAGTTTCTTTCAAGTTCAACGTTTCTCCACGTCTTTCCGTCAAAAAATTCAAGAAGTTTGTTTTTTATTCTGAAATTATGAGCGCCGCTGTCGGTCATAATTTCGGCTTTTGTGTGTTCGTCGAGCGTTCTTTTTGTTAATTCGGAAATGGAGTTAATCGCATTTTCGGCTTCATCAAGCCTTGATTTCATTTCGGCGTATCCGAGTTTTCTTTCTTTTTCGGACAATAAAACTTCGTTTACTGAACCGATTAACTGTTCTGCCAAATCCGGAGAGGGAGGGTTATCCGTATGAATTGATGCGACGGATGCGCCCGAAACTATAATTCCGAGGCTGACGTATTCGGTGTTAAGCTGCTTATATGAATTGGTATCGGGCAGGTCGCAAAGACCTACGAGGCCGACTGTAAGTTCATCGCCTTCGGTGGTTAGGACTTCCCAAGGAATAACGGCAATATCATCGGTAATGGCAACGGTTATACTCTTGCCGCTTCCCGAGAATATAGCAACCTTTACGGGATAGTCGTTCCATTCCTTTGAAAAGGCAAAACGGCAGGAAATATCGTTTACCGAACCGCAGGTCAGAGGAACCTGATTGAAGTTAAGTTCTTTTTTTATTTTAATATCCGATTGCTGAACGGATAGATTTATATATCTCATATATTACCTCCCTTTATATTTTGCTTCGAAGTACGAGTCAATATAGTCCTCGTCAATTCCCATAACGAGAGCCTTATATCTTACGGTAGATTCGTCTTCGTAATTGTAATCCAAAGCCGACATAACGTCATAAAGCTGACCGTTTGCCTGCATTATGTAAAGCTCGTTCTGGCTTATGTAATCCTTGGTTTTTTCATCGAATTCTGCCCAGAACTGCTGATTTGCGTTAACAACCTTCTGGCGTTCGATTCGCAGTTCTTGTTCACGGTATTTATCCTCTTGTGCATCAAGCGTCTTTTGGTATTCCAGTTTTGCATCGAACTGCGCCTGTTCGGCTGCGAGTTTAGCATCAGCCTGTTGCTTTTCGAGGTTAGCAGCGTAATATTTATACGCCTTTTCTGCGGCAAGCTCGGCATCAAATTGCGCTTGTTCAGCTGCAAGTTTAGCGTCAAACTGCTGTTTTTCGAGGTCGGCAGTATAATATTTATATTTCTGCTCTTCATCAAACTGTTGTTTTTCGAGGTCAGCGGCGTAATATTTATACTTCTGTTCCTCGTCAAACTGTTGTTTTTCAAGGTCGGCAACATAGTACTTATATTGGTTTTCTGCTTCGGCAAGTTCTTTTTCTTGCTCTTTCATAGCTAACTTATAAGCTGATTCCCATTCGCTGTCCTGTATTGCCATATCGTTTTTGTATTCGGTAAGATAAAGGTCGCGTAATGCATTTACCTCGTCGGAGTAGTGAGAATAGCTGTCAAGATATCGCGAATATTCCTCTTTATTCTTGTCGGAAAGATAACCGAGTTTATTTTCAAGATTTTTCAGTTCGTCATTGTAACGGGAGTATGCCGCCTCGTACAATTCGGGGATAACGTTGTTCAGCTTGTCGAGATAACTGTTATAAGCCTTCGCGCCTACAGTCTGCGCGTATGAGTTGGAATAACCGCCCGACAGAGCCGCAGCGTTTCCGACGGAGTCTTCCATAGCCTGTTTACCTTGCTCAATATAACTTTTCTTGTACTGATTATAAAGAGGATCGCTTTCAAGGTCATAAGAAAACTTTTCTTTGTTGAAGAACTCGTTTTGAGTCTGTGTTAAAAGCTCGGCGTCGGAAAAAGTATAGTCCTTTGGTTTACCGTTGTCTTTGTAATCGGTGTAGTTTTGGAAAGCTTCTTTTACCTTTTCGCTTTCCTCGTATTTCTTTTTCGTAAGAGTAGTAGCCAAGTTATATCACTCCTTTTTACATATCGAGCATAAAGGCTATTCCTTCAACGTATTTTGGGGGGAACGTTATAGCCGCAAGCTCGTTAGCGTCTATGGTTTGAATGGTGAGAGTTATTTCTCTGTCGTTAAGTTCGGTAACTTTGTGGAAATATTCTTCCTCCAAACCGCTTTTAATTGTCTGTGTACCGCTTCCCGTTATTAAATATTTGTCGTTAAGCAATTGCTTTTGCGAAAGATAATTTTCGAGAGCCTTGTCGATTTCGCGAACGTTTTTGCTTATGGCAAGGGCTGTCAAAAAGCCGACGTTATCTTTTTCACAAAGAAGTTTCATGGGGGTAACGCATTTAAGCAGGTCAATATTTTTTACTGTCATTTCTGTTTCTCCTTAAAAATTAAAGATTAATATTTCCAACGATTTGTCCCGAGCCGTTCAGTACGGAAAGGGTATAATTCGAACCGTCGCGCGTCAGACCGAGTGAAAATGCCGTGTTTCCGCCGCCCGTATCAAAAGAAAGAATACCTGCGGGGTTAACAAACATACGTCTTGTTACGCTTCCGTTCGTAATATGCACAGTACTGCCTACTTTAATTCCGTTGTAGTTGTTTGTTAAGTCCAGGCGATTTTCGCCGTCGGTGCTGATTTTACTTGCGGTTATGCTTCCGTTTGAAATATAACTTCCGTTGAAATAACAAGAACCGTTTTTTGAAATATAAAAAGTAGTATAGCCGTTCGCATTCGTAGCCTTCAGCCAATATGAATCTGATGAAGATGCGGAGTTAAGTGAAAGTGAGCCGTATCCTGAAGCCGTAGTTGAAAGACCGGTTGAGTTTAAGGACCAGCCGCCGATAGATGCGGAAAGGGCAGAGAGGTCGGTTACCGATATTTTGTCTGCCGACAACGTTCCTGTCATAATATTGTTTCCGTTAATGGAGGTCGAGCCGCTTTGAGATAAGTCGTTAAATTTAACGTAACCGGTAAAATCTATACAGTCCGAAATAAGTGATGCAGTACGGCTGGTCAGCGTAAAGTCGCTTGAGCTTGTGCCGTCTTTAATGAGCCAGTTTATTTTATCTGCGGTCTGGGTAACGGAAGACATTCTATCACCGTAACTAACGAGGCTTTGCTTGATTTCATATACCTCACCGTTCAGCTGCGAAACTTCACCGTTTAAATGAGTAACACCGTCGTTTAGATTGGAAACGTCGCCGTTCAGTTGTGTTACTCCGTCGTTTAGGTTAGAAACGTTGCCGTTTATTTTAGTAACGTCACCGTTCAACTGGGTAACACCGTCGTTTAAGTTTGTAACGTTTCCGTTTAGCTCCGTTACGTCTTTGTTGAGTTCTATAACGTTGTTTTTTGAAAATTCTGCATTTTCCGAGGCGTCTGATATGGTTGTTTTGAGTCCGTCGGATAGGTTGTCTGTGTCAATGTTAAGCATCATATACCGAAGCTGGTCGTGCAGAGTAGCAAGATAACCGCGTATTTTTTCGGCGTTATTCTTATCCGAAATTTCTTCAAGTGTGGGGAGGGTTATATTAGAAAACACAGTTATATCACCTCTCCCGAATATTCAAATACTTTGGAGAGCGAATAAATTTTACAGCCGCCGCGTCCGACAAATTTCAGTCGAAGATGGTCACATCTTGGAGGCGCTACGTTGAGTGAAAACGTTTTTAACTTGCCTCCGACAAGCGAACCGCAGCTCTTCCATATTCCGCTTGAATCCGTCATAATATAAAGCCGTAAGGTGCTTCCCCAATCGAGCTGTAGACGCAGAGACAGCCTCGTTAAAGTTTTTGCATCGTCTGTGAAAAAGCCTATGTCAGACGTTTCCGCATACCATTCGAAGTCTGCTTCTTTTTTTGGAGAGATATGCATCATACTTAAAGCGTAAGGGATATAATTTCCTACGACAAGTTCAGCGGAATACTTGCCGTTTTCTTCTTTTAAACCGAGGATATTATTTTCAAATTTACCCATGTGGATGTATCTTGAAGAATCCTCTCGGTGCCATACGTTTCTTTCGGTGTCGTAAACGTAAAGTATCGGCGTACCGCTTGAAGTTAAAAGGCTTACGTAATATTTGTTTTTGCAAAAAGCCGCTACGGCATTTTTGTAGGATAAGTTTCCCAAATCTCTTGAAAGCAGTGTGGGAGTGCTTCCCGCATACGAATATATACCGTCATTTCCGTGATAGTACAAAGTACCGTTATGCAGACAGAGGGACTTTTCGCTGCCCAGTTTTACACCCGTAAAGGAATCCTCGTAAAGAGTATAGTTTGAGGGCTTGGTGCCGAAAAGTCTGTGTATTTTGTTTTCCTTGAAAAATACGACGTAACCCATGTGGGATATGATACCCGTAAAGGGACCTTCGCTTCCGCAAGAAGCGGTGTAGCTGTCGGTGGATACGCCGTAGAATGAAGTCCAATCCCCCGGAGCACCTAATTTTGAAGCATATATTTCGTTAACGAAGTTACCCAGGTGGTCAAGTCCGTATCGACAGCCGAAAATTCGGTTCTGATGTTCGCATACAAAGTCCATAATGGGTAACAGTTTTTTTATTTTGCAGTTTGCCTGGTCAAATATTTCAAATACTTCAATCGTATCAAAGTATTTGTCAATGACGATTCTGTTTTTATCACATTTAAGAACTTTAGCTTTGCCGTTTATTCGCGAATCGAGTCCCTGTATTTCTATTACGTCGCCTGATACGAAATATATATCAATTTGATTTATTTCGATGCAACAACAGTCGGGCTGTACTTCCACCCAGGTGTCTGACTCTTTCATATATTGCAATAAAGTAGCGGGTGAGTCTCTGTTGTCGAGCCAAAGAGGATTTTCTGTTGGGTTAGGCGGAGCGTCAGAGCTGACCGGTATGGGAAGATCTTTGACACAAGGAAAAATTGACACCACTTCACCACCGCCGTATTTTGCCTCGTTGGTTATGGTTCCTTTTTCTTTACAGTTGCCTTTTTTGTCAACCTCTAACGTGTTTATATAATATCCGTCGGGAAAGACGATGATGGTTCTCCCCATAGCAACAAGGTGTTTGGGGGTGTCGGGGGATAACTCGTCATACTGTAAAACGCCGTTATAGTAAAGGGAGGTGCCGACGGTACATGTTACGCCGGTTGCCGTGTGGAGTGCCGTGGGCATCACGTTAAGGTTTGAAAGCAGATAACGCCTTTCTCTTGTTGAAAGTAAGGGGTAGAGGGAAGAAGACGTGTTTTGTGTGTCAATAAAGCAGTTTTCGGGACAGCTTGTGGTGGTATTGACACCGCCGAATGAGCTTATAACGTTTTCTATAGTTTTTGTTGGTGTAAGTCTTGGAAAGTGCATAAAATTACCCCCTTACAGTCAGACGTTAAAATAGTGGGTTGTTTTTTTCGGCATATAATTTCTGTTGTAGAATCGCTCAAACTCAAGATAAAGTGCGGAATAGAGAGAGAGGTCAACGTTGTATTTGTTGATGTCGGAGTAGTAAAGGTCCGATTTCATTGAAAGATAGTGAAAATATATGTCGGTGAAAGGCTCGGGGATAATGAGGACACTATCCTCCGAGGTTTCGGGCGTATATGGCGAAAAGGTAATGGCATTAGGGTTATCGTGGGTTAAAACAAGGGTGTGAAATACAGATGAGTCGAGGGAGGAGAGCCACCCTATTTTCAGCTCGTCAGGGATAGTGTTGCTTTTTTCGGTGTCGAATTTAACGATAGCTTCTTTCAGAGTCATAGTGTAAGCCTCCTTTTTTTAGATTTTAGTCGTTTGAAACCGAGGCTTTGAATTTTTCAGCCAACTCATCTGCAAGGAGTGCGTTAGAAACAGCCTCGGCGAAGCATCTTTCGATAAGAAAATGTTTACCGGTGGGGATATGCTTGTATTTGCCGTTAACAGAAACGGTGCGAACGTCGTCGCCTTTGAAACGACAGGGAATAAAAACGGGTACTAAATCCTTGTTGTTTTTTTTCATATAAAAATCTCCTTTTTAAAAAATGATTTGTAATAAAGAAAATAATTAACAGCTCCCCCGCCGTTGTTCTTTATAGAGTTGTTTTGCGTAACGGCGGGGGGATTGTTGTATTATATAAGCTAAAGAAGAGCAATGTTTTTAGATGTAATAATAGGGGCTATTCTTTATTAGAAAATACCCCCTCGCTTTCTTTTTGCAAGACGAGAACGGGAGGGGAGACCCCTCCCCTACAGATATCTAATAATGCTCGTACAGTTAATAAAAAGTGGCACAAACCCTTTATCAAAAGGTTCTTTGCCTACTTTGTTTCAAGAAAGTAGGACTGTACCAATAATAAATAGAGGCACAAACCCTTTATCAAAAGGTTCTTTGCCTACTTTCTTCCTCAAAGAAAGTAGGTAAGTTAGTTGGCTTCGGAGATATCGTCGGAGAAGGAAGAGCCGGACTCAACGCGGAGGATATAGTCATCGGCGAGGATAGAAGCGCACATAAATGCTTTCCAACCGATAGAGCTTCTCTGGTTAAGGGGATCGTTTCCGTAGCCTCTCTGCTTAACGATATGCTCGATTGTACCCGTGCCGTTAATATCGATGATACCGTAGGCATCGGCGCCGAGGAAGATAGTTGAATAGGTAGCAGTACCCAATTTACCGCCTTCGCCGGGGAAGAGCATATCTCCCGATGCAAAGGTAACACCGATAGGCGCGTCAGCGAAGATGAACTTCGATTCGACGTTAACGCCGACAACCTTAAAGTTTACTGCCTTATCTTCGCTTGCATCATAGTACTGAAGAGTTCTGCCGACGAGGTCGGGAGAGATGCTTTCGTTAACAGTAATCTGATAAGCAGATTTAGAGCCGCAGCCGTCGGAAACGGAGCCGTTACCGTTGGCGGTATATGCCGTGGGAGTAAGTGTACGGGCGGTTTCGGAGAGGTCCTTTCCGTAGTTGATTTTAGCTTCGGAGGACTCAACGAATCTAACGCCGCCGAGAGTACCGAGTTCGCCGTTAAGAATCTTTTCGGGTTCTGCGTACTTTTTGATGTCAACCCAAGCATCGCCTGATTCCTGCATCAAGTCGAAAGCGACGTGGGGGTGAATAATAGCGACGTACTTGCCGTCGATAGTAGGAGCGTTAACAGCCTTAAGCTGTGCGGCAGCCTTGAATACGTCAACAACGCGGAGTTTTGCGTTCTTGTCGAGGGCAGAACGAGAAGTATTAACAACGATAGCGCCGTTCTTTTCGCTTGAGCAGTAGTTAACGTTTGTACCTGTCTGGAGTACATCTCTGACGATAGTATCGATAGTTCTGCCTGCCTGGTCAGCGAGGAGCTTTGTAGCTTCGATAACCGTATTGTCGATAGCAGTCATTTCGATAAGGTCAGTCTGTTCGATGTAGTCGCCGTACTGGTTAAGAGTAGCGGTGAGGGGAACGACGGTCATTTTTGTACCGGCGGGAGTGATACCCTCGGTAATAGCGTTAAGGTTTTTAGCGAGGGGCTTCATTCTGCGGAACTCAACGGTTTTACCGCCGTGAGGGGGGATAGGGCGCTTCTGACCGAACTGCATGTGAACGAGGTTGGGTGTTGCAAGTTCGATAAGCGTTTTATCGTAAAAAGTTTTCATTTCAGCGGAAAGACCGCCGTTGTTATAGGAAGAGGTAACACCGCTCTGGGCGTTAACCATACCGTCAGTACCGTGTACTGCTGTGTTTGCACCGTATGTAGTAATGTTTTCCATAATAAATAATCTCCTTTACGTGAAATGTGTGAAAAAATGCGCAGAAGACACAGGATAGAAAGCGTGTCAAAGTCTGATTTTTGAACCGTTTTAAACTGCGAGTGTATTTTGAAAAAAACACACTCAAATTAAAGTCTGATTTTTGAGCCGTTTTCGACCTGCTTGATAATAGAGCGTATTTCTTTACCCGTAAGGGAAGATACGTCTGTTTTACGGACTGTACCTGCGCCGTTATGAAGTCCGTTTTCGGCAACGCGACTGCCGTTAGCGCGTATGGATTTTAGAGTTTGCTCGGCAACCTTCTTGGCGGTAGATGAAACGGCGCTTTTGAGTATTTCATCGGAATGAGCCGCCGTATATGCTTTTGAAAGAGGCATACCGCTTTTGAGAAGTGAGGAGAAGACGGGGTTTTTAAGCTCGTTTTTGAAATTAAAAGAAGGAAAGAGTTTTTTTAGCTGTTCACCCTCGTCAGTCCATCGTTGCGAAAGAGCTTTAGCTTTTTGGGCTAAAAAAGATTCTCTGATAGATTGATTACGCGCATCTGCGTTGTTCTCTTTTTGTGTGTTAGGTTCTTTTGCTTCGTTCTGCATTTTTTCAAGCAGGGCAGACGTGTCAGAGGAGTCGATTCCGTACTTGGCGGAGAGAAAATCGATTAAAGGCTGTTGTTTAGCCACAGACTCTTCGAGGGACTTGTAACCTTTGAAACGCTTGTCGATAATGCCCTGTGTGCGTTTTTTGAAAGCGTTTTCGTACTTACCGCCCTTGATGAGCTGTTCGAACTCCATTTCTAACTGATTGTCGTCGAATTCTGCGACAGGAGTTTGACCGTTGGTGTTTTCTGCTGCTTCGGGTGATGCGGCACCCGTATTGACGTTAGTGTTATCGCTAACGTCATTTTCAGCAAAGAACTGCAAACCGATACTAAAGAGATTTTGTTTTTTCATAAAATACATCGTTCCTTTCCGAAGTGTCAGAGTTTTGTGTTATCTCGGGTGATATTATAACATACATTCTAATAAAACTCTCCCCAAAGTAGAGTTAATGGCAGAAAAATTTTAAGAAGTTCGCACAAACGTATAATATAGTTATCCTGAACGAAGAGGGCAACGCCCTCGAAGTCGAAGGATTCCATAAGGTTATATATAAGAATAATGGGATTCTTCGATTCCGCCTCTTTTCGGTCGCTACATTCAGAATGACTGCTTAATGTTATTTGTACAAGCATTTCCCCTATAGTTATTTCGAGCGAAGGTGAGGAATCTCCGTATAAGCAAATCTGAACAAACAATATCTCTATTGTATATAACGTACGCCTCAAAAAAGCTTCGTCAATATTACCAAAGGTGTTGTTGTGGAAAACTGTGTGGAAAGGGTGTTGAAAACTGTGTGGAAAACTGCGGAATTATCGGTTCCAAGGTCGGCCCCTAACTGTATACTCACATATACTATATATGAACTATACTATTCTATTCTTTTCTTTTCTTTACTCACTTAATCTTATCTCTGCTAACCTATACTATACTGTGGTTCCAAAATGGTTCCAAGATGGTTCCATACACACCGCTAAAAAAACGTTTGGTAAAAATGACAAAAAATAAAAGAATCAATAATACCATTCATAAGTACCGTTTTCGGTGCAATTAAGTGATTCAATTTCATCTTTATGGATAGTTGGTTTATAACGGTCTTTTTTTATGTAATTATGCAATTTCCAATGAGTGATAACGACGACACCGCTTGTAAAGTAAAAAATAAAACCTCTTTTTTCAAGCTCTTTGAGGTCATCGTCTTTAGAATCAATCATACGTTGGATTCTTTTTGGGTTATTGATAAATCCGTCGTCGTCGGCGCGTATAGCAAGGTGGAAATAAAGCGCTTGAGCCGTAAGGGACAATTCAAGAAAATCGTCGCTGTCGATAACGGATTTTGCGAACATTCTGCGTTCAGCCAAGGTGAAATCACTCTCCTTATTAAATCGGTGTTATTTAAAGTTTTCGGTGGAGTTTAAGAGGGGGGCTTTTCTCAAAAAGCCCCCTCTTGAAAAACACTTATCTCGGTGTAGCAGTAGATGCCGCCCTTTGTCTTGCGGCTTCGATACGCGAAACTTTCTTTGCGGTATTTTTTGAATAGTTAGAAGCGACTGAATTACCGCCGTTTTCGTTTACGGCGAATTTAGCAGCGTATCCGTTAACCAACCCCTTTAGGTCGGGGTGGTCGTTTTCAACGATAGTCGAAAGTTCAAGGAGCTTTGCATACATTTCGTTATAGTTATTAACAAAGGCGTTTTTCTCGTTTATTTTTTCAGCGACGAGGTTTTTGCCCTCGAATTCCATCATATCAAGACAAGCGAGAGTTTGTTCGGCGCGGGCGGGTTCAAAGAATCCGAGTCTATAAAACTCTTTTGCCAGTTCATTCTGCGAAAGTTTGGTAAAGGCGGACTGCTTCTGGGCTTTAACCTTTATGTCAAATACGGGCAAACGAGAGCCGAGGTCAAGGCCGAACTTATCGCTGTATTCGGTGGGGCGGAGAAGCTCGTTTGAGTATGAAACGAAGTTGAATTCGCCGTTATCGCCCGTTATACGAAAGGCTCTGGGCAGGTCGTAGAACTGTCTTATAAGCTCGATAATGATATTGTTAAGGCTGACGAATACGCGATATGAGCCTTTAATCATATCTCTTGAAAGCTTACTGCCCGACTCCTGAAGGGCGGCGATAGCCGAAGCGGCAGTAACACCCGCGGCGGTATTACCTCTTGTAAAGTCAGAGTTACCCGTAGTTTCTTTAAGCTCGTTAATTTTGTTGTTGATAAAGGCAACCGAAAGGGAAGAAACTTCGGGAACGTTAATGGGAATCATAGAATCGTTGGGGTTACCGGAACCCGTGTAGTGAACGATAGGATTTGACCAGTCGGCGAACTCCTTTTCGTTAACAGAGCCGTCGCCCCGCGCAAAATAACGCACGGTTGAAGCCATACGCACGTTTTCGCATACGGAGGCGCTCATAAGGTCAATTTGCGTCTGCGTATCTTTCATAACGTCTATGTAACCGAATCCGCAAGGGGTGCCTTGCTCAAGAAAGAGTTTGTCGAAGACGAAGGGATAGAGTCCATGGTCATAGTAGCCCTTTTTATAAAGGTTAATATCATTTTCGGAGGAGTAGAGGATAACGTCGGAACAGAACTTACAAAGGTGGAGAACGGTTTTACCGCCGTCGTTGACCTTGTAATACCAGTCGATTACGGGAGTTTTGTTAGATGTATCGACCGAGTCATCGTAGGCGTATTTGGTAATATCAAAGGTTGACGCGCCGAGTTTGCCGTGAAGCTCGGGATAACGGGCTTCAAGAATATCGTTGTTGAAAAGCTCAACGTGGAAGAGGTTAGGGGAAGATTGAATGTCGGAGATACCGGGTTCCCAAAAGAGATTGAGTATATCGCATCGGGTAACGGTTATATCGCCGGTGCCGTTGTTTTTTGAAGGGTCCCAGAATACTCCGTAGACACCCGTACCGCCCTTGAGCTTATCGTACCAAACGTCAGAATATACCTGCTCGAAGTTGTTTTGTTCGAGGATAACGGGCAATATATCGGTAAGCTGCTTTGCGGCATTGGAATCGCTTTGCTCGCGCGGAAGAATGATAGCCTCGGGAGTGTTGTCCATAACGTCGGCGTGTTTGTTGGCGATAGAGTTGAAGAGCCAAGCGGAAGCGGGGCTGTATTTGCGGCTGCGGTCGCGAATTTGCTCCCAATGGCGCATTTTCCACCAAAGGTCGTTTTCGATAATGCGCTTTTCGAGGTTGGTTTTACCCGCCTTATAGGCTTTAAGGAGCGAAAAAGCTTTGTCAAGATGCTTTTGCCCGATTTTATTCGGTACAAAGTCTTTCGGAAGCATAGCCTCTGGCTTTTTTGTGTAATAAATGGAGTTGACAGCCATAAGGTCAGGCTGTGTATTTTTATTTTTGTTATTGTTTTTCTTGTTCTTTTTCATAATATGATTACCCTTTCTGAATTAAAATTGTAATGTTACAGTTTTTTCGGTAAGTGTAAAATCTTACCTCTGTTTGCAAACAATAATATACGAAGAAATAATATCTTGCCTCCTCCTGACGGGGGAGGAGGAATTGGCGTTAAGAAAATCGGATTTTTCTTCTTTTAAGTTTTGTTTAAGGAAAAATCCGATTTTTAGCCAAGGAGGAAGGAGAGAAATCAAATAATTTAGAATAATAAATTGTCTATGAACCAACATATTGCTTTTTAGCGCATAGCGGTGGAGTTGTGGAAAACCATACATTCTCTCTCCACCCGTCTCGGCAAGTTTCATATACATTCCTATTGTTTATTTTGTTTTGCCGAGCCACCCTCCCCGTCAGGAGAGGGCAAGACAAAGAACCTGCTTACTTAATATTACTGCACAAACCCATTATCAAAAGGTTCTTTGCCTGCTTTCTTCTTGCAAGACGAGAACGGGAGGGGAGACCCCTCCCCTACAGATATATAATAATGCTCGTACAAATAATAAAAAGTGGAACAAACCCATTATTAAAAGGTTCTTTGCCTACTTTCTTCCTTAAAGAAAGTAGGTTATACATAAGAATAGGTCTTATACCGTTCGCTTCCGAGCAAATTAAGAGGATCGGCGGGGGGGATTGTGTAGTGCAAGGATTCTTTCGGCTTAATGGGGCGCGACATACAGAAATATCTGAACGAGTCGGCGAAATGGTCCTCCTGCGAGGTGTCGAGGTCTTCGGGATTGACCTTACTGTACTGCAAGAGTGGCAGTGTGCGTATAGCATTTTTACAGGTGTTGAAAAAATAAACCATAGGCTTACCATCGTTATCAAAGGAGAGTCTATAATGCACCTGCATCCAACCGGGGATACGGCTGTTGTCAGCCTTTTGGAAATATACCTGATGTCTGTCAGCGGCGGCAATAATAGGCTCACCGCCGTCCTGGCTCCAAATAGACGGGTCCGCTACGCCGATAATGCGCTTATTTTTGAGCCAACGGTGTTCCGTTTCGATACGGTGTATTTCCGAAAAGACTTTTTCCGCGTGCCACTTAACCCCCTCGTTAGGAACGCCGTTTGAGCCGTAGAGTTGTAAGATAAGATAAGCTCTGCCGTCATAATCGACCGCCCACCACGAGCAGTCGAAGGGCTTTGAGAATCCCCAGTCAAACGAGCGAAAGATATTCCAGCCGTCAGGCACCTCAAAAGGCTCGATAACGTTGGTATAGAGCCTGTCCTCGTAATGCTCGGGGGCATCGGTAAAGTCCTCGAAGAACTGTCCTTCAAAGATGTTCCAATCGCCCTCAAGCCAAGCCTTTTTCAGTTTTGGCGGCAGAGAAGATAGCTGTTTTACGTAGTCGGGGTTTTTGTCTGTAAGAGCTTTATTGTCGGTAACGAGGGAACGAATAAAGCTATAATCGGCGGCATCTTCGCCCTCTTTGTAAACGCGGTCGATAAATAACCTCTTTACCCAACCATGCCCGACGCCGCCGGGGTTACAGGTAAGATAGACGCGCTTGGGGAAGTCGTTTACGCCACGCACCGTAACCTTTAGCTCGTCGAACCATTCTTCGCGAAGCTGTGTAGCCTCGTCGAGAAAGATAACGTCCCATTCGGAGCCTTGATATTGAGTAAGGTCAGCCTGACAGGAGCAGTAACCAAAGCGTATAACCGAGCCGTTATTAAAGAGAAGCTCTTTTTTTGATTCGCTGAAAGAAGCGATACCGTTTGTAAGCCTGATAAGCGGTTCGATATGGTTGTTTCGCAGTTCGGTGAGCGTTTTTCTTACTATAAGCAGCTTTATACCGCCGAACTTCAGCGCGAGTAAAATAGCCTTAACCCTGACCGCCCAGGATTTACCGCCGCCTCTGGCGCCGCCGAAAGCGACGAATTTGTGTGTATCCGAAAGGAATTCCGCTTGTTTAGGGTTAGGGGTACCGAGTGAGATATGCTTCATAGATTTACCGCCCCTTTATACGCAAAACTTATCCGTGTCGTTTTCGAGAATAACGCGGATTTCACTTTCTTCGGTAGATATGGGCGTCTTTTTTTGTTCGAGTTCAAGCTGTTTTTGCTCGGTAAGCATAGGGAGAAGAAAGATGTTCTGCTTGATGTTGATAGCCTCTTTTAAAGTAGAGGTAAGCTCCTTTAACGTTTTTGTATCGATAGAGTCGGCGTTTGGATTTTCGGAGACCGAGAGAAAAGCCGATTCGATAATAGATTCAAGAGCCTTGGAAGACCGCGCAAGTTTAGAAACGTCAAGCAAATCGGATTGAGAATTTTTTGAGAAGAGTCTGCGCTTGTTTACCCATTGATTAGTTTTCGCATAACGGGCAATAAGGTGAATGGGAGCGTCATACTTTTCCGCTAACTCCGCATAAGTCAGCCTTGAAGATATATACTCCGATTCCATTTGTTCAAAGTTAAGAGTAATAAAAATCACCTCATTTTTTTGAGAAATGAAGAGATAACACAAAAAACTCTGCTTTGAAATTGATATAGCAGAGCATAAAATGAAATAGCCCCGCTTTGCCGCCATTATAACAGAAATCCCCTAATAACTCTCCCTACTTTCTTTGAGGAAGCCCTACTTTCTTTAAGGAAGCCTTACTTTCTTTAAGGAAGAAAGCAGGCACCTACTTTCTTTGAGGAAGAAAGTAGGCAAAGAACCTTTTAATAAGCGGTTTGTGCTATTATTAATATTATGCAGAAACCCGAGAAGCAAGTTCTTTGCCAAGCTTTCTGCGAAAGAAAGCGGGAAGAAAGTAGGCAAAGAACCTTTTGAAAATGGGTTTGTGCGAACCCAAAGCCTCGCCCTACGGGAGAGGTGGCGGCGAAGCCGACGGAGAGGGATTTATTTGTACATACTATATCACTATATTGTAGGGGACGGCGTCCTCGACGTCCCGTTTTCCTGAAAAAAGTTAGCTTGCCTCTCTGGTTTGTGCGAACCCCCCCTTTTGCCTTATTGACAGTGATATAAAAATATGTTAAAATACAACTTATAGAAATAAAACCAAAGATAATTTTCTGAAAGGGATAATGGAGGAAAATATGGATATAACTGTAATAGGCTGCGGAAGATGGGGTTCTTGTATAGCGTGGTATCTTGACAGAGTAGGCCACAACGTAACGCTTTACGGCAACGATATGAAGCAGATACATAGCATAATGGAAACACGCACGAACGGCGTTGTTGACTTTGGCACAAGAATAAACATAACCGACAGTCTTGACGAGGCGGCAAAGAATAAGACGATAGTAATATCAATTCCCAGTCAAGCGGTGCGCGGACTTATGCAGGAATTGCAGAAGTATGGCGCGTCGGAGAAGCAATATATTCTCTGTATGAAAGGTATAGAGATATCCACGGGAATGAGATTATCGGAGGTAGTACGCGAGGCGACTTCACCCGAAACGAAGATAGCTTGTTGGATAGGCCCCGGACACGTAGAGGAGTTTACGAAGGGCATACCGAACTGTATGGTTATCGACAGCGAGAACGAAGAATACAAGAGTTATTTGATATCGCAGTTTTCGAGTGAGCTTATAAGATTTTATTTCGGTAACGACCTTATAGGAAACGAGATAGGCGCGGCGGCGAAGAACGTAATAGGAATAGCGGCGGGAATGCTTGACGGCAAGGGCTTATCTTCGCTTAAAGGGCCGCTTATGGCGAGAGGTACGAGAGAGATAGCAAGACTGATAAAGGCGCTTGGCGGAAGTGAATTTTCGGCATACGGACTTTGCCATTTGGGCGACTATGAAGCGACTTTGTTCAGCAAATTCAGCCACAACAGAATGTATGGCGAAACATTTGCCAAGGGTGAACAATACTTGAGTCTTGCAGAGGGTTATTATACGGTAAAGGCTATATTGAAGTTAGCGGAAAAGTATAGCGTGGACCTGCCTATATGCTCGGCAGTATACGACGTATTGTATAACGGCGCAGACACAGGCGTAGCATTACGTAACCTCTTTACACGTTCACTCAAAAACGAGTTTTAATTTGAATGTACTATTTCTTTGTGATTACTGCATAACCTTGTAGCTTCTCCCACTGGAGAATGTTATATTGTTCGCACAGACCGGAGAAGTAAGGTTTTTGCTAACTTTTTTAGGGAAACGGGACGTCGAGGGCGCCGTCCCCTACGATATAGAAAGAAAGTTTGTACGAATAATAGATAGTGGTAGAAACCAAGATATTCGAGGTTTCTTTGCCTACTTTCTTTCCTTAAAAGAAAGTAGGGAAAAGCCACCAAAAATGCCAAAAAGTTAGCGGTTACAAAACGCCCCGTAATAGCGTATAATGATAGCAATAGTCAAAAAAACGCAAAGGGGCGGTAGGGAACCAAATGGAACTGATACTTATAAGCGAAAGTAAGCTTAAAATAATGCTAACGGCAGACGAGATGGAGGATAACGGAATATCCGAGGATTTATTAACTTACGGTGAAAAAGACGTAAGGAAGATGTTTGAGGGTATACTTGAAGAAGCGAAGATAAAGACGGGATTTGACAGCACGACGGGGCGGCTGGTTATACAGGTATATCCTTCGAAGGACGGAGGGTGCGAGGTATATTTCATATGCAAACCCGAGGGCGAAAGGTATATGGGAGCAAAAGAAAAGACGCCCGTACAGCGCAAGAAAAAAGAGTATTGCGTATATATATTTGAGGAGATATCCGACGTTGCAGATGTATGTTCTGTATTGAAATCAAGCGGATACACAAACGAGAGTGGGCTTTATACATCCAAGAATAACAAGGGAGATAGCCGATATTATTTAGTGTTGCAAGAAGAGATACCCACAAATGACAGAAGCAGAAAAAGAAAGAGTATAGCAAAGAGCGACCTTGCCGCCGAATACGGAACACGTTTTGGTGGGAAAGACGCGATGCTTTACATAGCGGAACACACCTATCCTTTAATAAAAGAAAATGCAGTAGAGGCAATAGGAAAAAACATAAAAAGAAAACGGTGAAAGTATGACAGAAGCAGAAATTCAAAGAGAATGGGAAGAACTTGAGAAAAGATGCAAGAGCTGCACGAAATGCGCTTTATGTGAAACGAGAACGAACGTAGTATTCGGCTCGGGCGACAGAACGGCAGAGATAATGTTTATAGGAGAAGCACCCGGAGAGAAAGAGGATTTAAGCGGTACACCGTTTGTTGGGGCTGCGGGAAAACTTCTTGACAAGTTTCTATATCAAGTGGATATAGACAGAGAAAGGGTATTTATAGCCAATATGCTGAAATGCCGACCGCCGAAGAACCGCGATCCCAAGGAAGAAGAGCAGGATTTATGTATAGAGTATCTGCGAGAGCAGGTAAGGCTTATAAAACCGAAAATAATCGTATGTCTTGGGAGAATATCGGCGAAGCGGCTTATAAAGGAAGATTTCAGGATAACGCAGGAACACGGTATATTTTATGAGAAGAACGGATATACGATATGCGCGGTATATCACCCTGCGGCATTGTTGCGAGATCCCAGACGTAAGGAAGATATGCTTATCGATATGAAGAATATTAAGAGAAAACTTGATGAACTTAAATAAGAAAAATGTGTGTGTTGGGTTAAACACACACATTTTTTAGTGAAGAGTGGGGGGGATGTTTGAAAAAGTATACGCTTATTAAAAAAAAGACATTGATTTTGTAACCAAAACATTCTAATGATTAACAAAATGTTAATTTTTTGCTTGACAGAAAAGCGGGAGTAGTGTATAATAAATATAATTATATTTAGGATTGGGGAGATAATATGAAAAAATTCCTAGCTTTAACCCTAATAGCTCTGCTTTTAGCAGTAGTTATGTCTGTATCGTTGTTTGCTTTTAATACGACGGCTACGACAGAGAATACAAATCCGAAGAACGTAATTTTCGTTTCGGATAATTACGCTACGGGCGACGGTTCCGGTAAGGACGCCAACAACCCGTTGAGACCTGTTGCGGTTGACGACTTTTTTGTTAGTGAAACTGTTGTTCTTAACGAAAAAGGCGAAGAAACCAACAGATACGGTAAATATTATTTAAGAAGCGCATTGTATCAGGCTGCAGAGAAGCTTGTAGACACAGGCGGTACGATCGTAATCTGCGGACCTGTAGACATAAATGCATCTAACTCTCACGGAGCCTCGGGAAGTTACAAAGATTTTACGTTGCCGACTTCCGATTATGAGATTACAATAACCAGTAAATACGACGGAGTAGACTATGCCAGCAGTGGCGCATATCTCGGAATTTCCGCGCCTTCATACTTGCTTATGGGTTCTCCTTCAGTATTTGAGAATATTACAATAAAGACACTTGGTGAAAAACGTGTTATCTGCGCATGCGGAAACAGAATTGAAATGGGCGAAGGCATTAAGACGGCATTGGTTGATCCTTCCGTAGATGCAACCGGAAGCGGCGGAGCTCATTATATATCTATTGCCGGTGGTAAGAGATACGGCGACTATACTGCAGATTCCGAGGTTATCATCAAGAGTGGTACCTACGCATATATTGCAGGGAGTACGTGGGGCGTAACCAGATCTGAAAATGTTGTAGATGAAGAGGGCAACCCCATTCAGAAGAAAGACGGAGATAATTTAGTTTGGGAACAGGAAACAGTTAATGGCGTAACTCAAGATAAGCTTGACGCAGACGGAAACAAGATTCCCGTATATCAGACCAGAACAGCAGTTGACGTTCAGACCGGTGATGTAAAAGTTACCGTTCTTGGCGGTGTTGTCAGAGGTTCTGTCTGCGGAACGTCGCAGTTCTCTGACGGTGTATCCGTTGATGGCGACGTATACATTAACGTTGGCGGAAGCGCAAGTATAAGAGGATACATTTACGCAGCGAACAACACTAAATTTGTAAACGAAGGATCCAAAGCGTACATAAAGATTTCCGGCGGTGAATACAACGAAATTAAAATCAAGAAGTATATTGATGCCTCCGGTGATCTCAACAGTTTTAACGATGCTGTTTACGATGCTGAATATACTCTCGATATTGCAGATGATGCAAACATAAAAAGACGTGGTAATGCAAACGGAAAGGATGCATTGTTGAACTTCTTTATATCCAACTGGGAGGGAAATAACGTTCTTTATCCTGCATCATGGATTACCAAGGTAGAGTGCGCAACGAATGTAGCAGGAACGGTTGTTCCTACAACCCCCGATCCTTTTATCAAAGGTGTAACAAAGCCTGTAGGTTCAATTTTGAAGGCAACCTTCACAAACAAGGCTACAAGCGCAACGTTAACACAGTTTGTAAAATATGATGAAAGAAACACAGCATTTACAATGACCTTCAACGATACGAACACATTAGTTTGGTATCGTTACGGCGGTAAAGCTTATCAGTCGGCAAAGATTGCTAATTGCGTAGAAGCTCCCCAGGTTACGCTTCTCGGCGCAAGACTTAAGACGACAGGCGACAAGCAGACACTCCGTTTTGTAGGTGAATACACTCTCCACGAAAACGTAACTGTTAAGGAAGCTGGAATTCTCGCACTTAAGTCATATTTGATTAAAGATGATTCCAAGCTCACACTTGATAACGCTTTTGGTAACATTGTGTATACAGCAAACCTTGGTGATACATACAAGTTCGACGGTAATACACGTTTTGAATGTATGGTAGGCGATATTAACCAAAGAGAATTTATTTTGGATTACACAGCGAGAGCATACGTTAAGTATACTGTCGGCGAAGCAGAATATATAGCATATTCCGATGCAATCGTAAGAAATCCCTATGAAATGGCAAAACAGGCAGTTGCTAATACAGAGGTAGAAAAAGCTGAAGTAATAAGCCACCTTAATGATAAGCTTATATATGTTTCAAACAACTTTGATGTTAAGAACCAGTATGTTTCCGACGATGAACTTGCTACGCTTCGCAGAAAAGTAGTTGACTATATGGAACTTATGGCTAACATTGAGTGGAGCCCGAAAGAAACCTTTGCTATGTACAATAATACAGGCGACCGTACCAATGCGGAAATCGAAGAGATACGCGGAACATACGGCGAAAATCTTGCTGTCGGCGTTTCTATGGCAGGTATATTCGAAAAGGGTAAGACATATTACGGTATGCCCTATACAAGTAGTAGTAAAAACTGGATGCAGACGTCGAACTTTGAGTCATTCAACAGACTTATGGAGTTGACCTATGAGATGGACGAGTTTACACCGTACGACGGTAAATCAGTTCCTCAAACGGTGGCTGCATGGGAAAAGGATTCAAACCATTCAAGTATGGCTTCCTGGATGTACTACAATCTTAGAGAAGATGATGGTATCCTTGGCTTTATCGGTGGTCAGCCCGAGCGTAGAGTTGATGCATATATGAACTATACGATAATCCCCGGTTCACACTGTTCGAAGGCGGTATTCTCTGCATGGAACCTTGCTTTGAATAACACGACGTCAACATCAAGACTTACAGCTACCTACCGTGTAGTACCCGGAAGCAACAGTAACGTGTTTGCAGTAGGCGACTATAACTACAAAGGTATTACAAACCAGAATAACACACAAGAAATTATTGAATCAAACGGTATAGTATTTAACAAAGATGAAGACGGCAGCATTAAGTCTATAAACTATGAAGCCTCAAAAGCAGGACTTGAGGTTATGTATAACGCATACAAGTCAGTTAAGCCCGGTGACGGTATGATTCACTATACAGATTCCGGACATACAAGATTGGTTGTTGACGTATACTACAATGCAGAAAACCCCGGAAGCAGTATTGTAAAGACACTTGAATGTGCAAACTGGTCTGTACCTTTTGTAAATCTCAAAGACGGAACAAGTGCTGAAAGCGGTGTAAATTTAGGTTGGTCATTGAACAATTCATGCTGGAAAGTTCGCGAATACAGCTTTGACAACCTCTTGATTACAACATACATTCCTTCAAGAATTACAGAACTTTCTACAGGTCTTGTTGATAAACTTTCCGTAGTAATGACAGATACCGATATTGCGGACGGCGAGCTCAACGGTACAATCAAGTCTAATATGCAGATAGTATCGTTGGACGTTACAGTAACAGGCAACGGCAAGAACGTAAACGAAGTTATCTATCTTACAAGCGAAGCTATGCACCTTGCGAAGTATGATATAACAGAGCTTGATTTGACAACAAGATTTGGACTTACCGAAGGCGAAACCTACAATATATCATTGAAGGTAGGCACTCCCGGTTACGTAAGCAGCTACACAGATGCAGATAAATATCCCAATGACGTTGACAACGACAATCATATAGCAACAGGCTATACACCCACGTTCACAACGATTTGGAACAATATGTCATTTGTAGCACCTGCAGCTCTTGCTGAATAATAACAAACCAAAAAAGACGGATTTTCGAATCCGTCTTTTTTTAATTGCTTTCCCCCCTACTTTCTTTAAGGAAAAAAGCAGGCACCTACTTTCTTTAAGGAAGAAAGTAGGCAAAGAACCTTTTAATAAGCGGTTTGTGCTACTATTAATAATATGCAGAAACCCGAGAAGCAAGTTCTTTGCCAAGCTTTCTGCGAAAGAAAGCGGGAAGAAAGTAGGCAAAGAACCTTTTGGTAAACGGTTTGTGCAAACCCAAAGCCTCGCCCTACGGGAGAGGTGGCGGCGAAGCCGACGGAGAGGGATTTATTTGTACACACTATATCACTATATTGTAGGGACAGGCGTCCTCGACTGTCCGTTTTGCGAAAGAAAGCGGAAAAAAGTTTTTGGTAATATATTGACCTACAAACACTTTATTTTAGCACTATATTATCTTTAATGCTTAATAAAAGAAAGTTTTTGTTGACTTTGATTTAATACTATGATAAAATACATATATATGTATAAATATGTTTTTTGAGGTAAAGGCAATGAAAAGATTTTTGGTGTTTGCAAGTGTGGCGTTGATTATATTTGTGTTGGCGCTAACTTCGACGTTTACACTTACCGTATCTGCTGACAGCGGAAATGCGGCAGACAACGTCGTTTTCGTAAGCGACAGCGCAGTAGAAGGCGGAAAGGGAACGTCTGCGTCAGATCCGCTCTATCCTACAATACTGCCGGAAGAGGAGTTAGAGCCGAGTACGCTTGACCAAACTCAATCCGACGGAACTAAAAAAACGGTAACGATTTATGCTAATTACAAGAATACCGCATTATATCAGGCAGTTGAAAAATTAGCTGAAACCGGCGGAACTGTTGTAATATGCGGAGATTATACCATTGACGACAGCGAAGCTCGTCAATCTAACTATTGGTCTGTTTTGGAGTATCATCTCCCCGAAACGAAGAAGCCCGTAACCATTACAAGTAAATATAACGGTGTTGATTACGGCGCGAAACTTACTTTGTCGGGATATTTCTATACCATATTAAACGGACCTACCGTATGGGAGAATTTGAATTTACATGCAAATCTTGCCGCTGACAGGGCAATCTGTTGTAACGGAAACAAGACGGTGTTCGGCGAAGGCTTGGTGTGTACGAAAACGAACACGACAAGCAACGCATATTTCTTGTCCATTGCAGGCGGAGAGAGATACAGCGCTATCAACAAAGACATTGACGTAACGATAAAAAGCGGTACGTTTTACAAGTTTGTAGGTACAACTTGGACTAACCCCGGCAGTGAGAAGGTATCTAACTGCGACGTTAATCTTAAACTCGAGGGCGGAACGGTTAGTAGTATATACGGAAACTCGCACAATACAGTTCCGTACTCCCTTCACGCAGGAAACGTTAACATAACCGTAACGGGCGGTAAACTAACCGGTTTGATAGCGGCTACCGGTAACGGTGGTTTCAAAACGGAATCGAGCATAGTAAACATAAAAATTACTGGTGGAACGTTAAGCTCGGGAGTTAAGATATTAAGCAGAAACACCTATAACCAAGTTGTTACGGGTGTTGAACCTACGATAATCAACGTTGACCTTAGCGCCGCGTTGAATGTTTCGGACAGTGCTTTAAACAGTATTGTAACCAATCTTCCCGCGAATGCAAACGTTATATATCCTAATGATTGGATGACCGAAAACAGAGAAGTATTGTCAGTGCCTAATGATAAATTTGCTTTTGTCGGAGACGTTCCTTCGTCAGTTGGAGCTTCGGTTAAAGTAGAATACAAGAACCCTGTTACGCAGGGAGCGACGTATTTGCCAACTATGGAATGCGACAAGAACCAATCCGCATTTACTGTTAAGTGCGATACGTCAAAGGCGGGTAAGGCTATTGCTGAATATTATTTTGGCACTTGGAAGTATCACGAAGCAGAAATAGACGTAGTAGCAGTTCCTGATGTTGTTATCAATGGTGTTCAGATAAGAATAAACACAGAAAAGCAGCAGATGTACGGTTGGGGCGGATACAAGAAAGGGGACTATCCCGATATAACGATAAAGGAAAGCGGCATTTTAGCTCTTCCTTCCGATATGCTTACGACTCAAGAACTGTTTGACCATTCGAACACCTACGGAATGTACGATGCCAAATTAAGTATACGGTCGCAAGATTCATTACACAACCTTTTCGGAGCTCTTGTGTTTGGGGACGATGTTGTCAGAGAGAATAACTACGACAGAGATTACAGTTTAAGGGCATACGTAAAGTTTGAATATGCCGGAGAAGAATACTACAGATATTCCGATGTAATCCAAAGAAGCTTCTATGACGTAGCGAAACAAGCGATTGCGGGCGATATGGAAGATTCCGCTACAAAAGAGTGGCTGCAGGAGAATGTTATTGACGTACACAACAACTATGATCCGACGTATCTCTATAACCCCGAGGGTTCGGCAGCGGCAAGACAAAAGGTTGTTGACTATATGTACAAGATGAGTGACATTGAGTGGACACCCAAAGAGACGTTTATAATCTACAACGAGGGAACCTACAACGACTATTCGGTAAGTACAGGCTCGACCAGAATGTATGGCGTGTTCTATGCTGGTAAGGTATATCACGGTATTCCTTACGTAAACAAGACGTTGACTCAATATGAGAGCTATCTTGATATGATAGACAAAACGCCTATCATACCGTTGGATAATCCTAATTTGACGTTTAACGAGGAAAACGGCATAGTTGATTTTGATAACTTGACTCCCGAGCAAAAGGCGGCAGGACTTGAGAATGCAAAGAACTTCCCCGGAAATGACTGTTGGGCGGGATTGATATTTGCTTGGAACAGCGTTTTGAATAACCGCGAAAGTACAAAAAAATTAACATCAATAGACAATATGCTTACTTTGGATTATGGAACGGTTAAGGTAGGCGATTACGAAATCGACGAGCAATACATTGTTAGTGGCAGAAATAACACCAAAGCAGTAGTTGCTCAAATAGACAGTCAGGTAATGGCAGAAGCCTATGCAAAGCTTCAACCGGGGGATGCTACGGCTCATTCGACGCAGATATTTGACGAAGAAACCCAAAAGTATACCAGTAACGGCAGACACGTACGAATTGTAACCGGTGTAGAAGTGAAGAAAAAATTGGATATATCCTGGTCGGGAGTTAAACAGATTATTGACTTGGAAAAAAGCAAAGTGCATTTTATTCACCAGGCGGGCGGCGGGACAAGCGTATATATATATAACGAAAACGACAGATCTCTTGGCGAGGTAGAAAAGACCTTCCAAGCGTTGATAAACGAAGGCTCGTTGCCGATGTCGATACCTGAACTTATGACCGGTAACGTTGACACACCGATGGCTATTGCATCGGGAGTGGAGCTTGAAGGAAATTTGGAGAACGGCGTGCTTAAAGGGGTAATCAAAGCAAACAAGCAGATGATATCCGTAAGGGCAGTATTTAGCCAAAACGGACAGCCGGTAAGCGAGAAGAAAGAGTTACTTGCTTCGACGTACGGCTCGGTACAGTTGGCGGAATACAATCTAAAAGGACTTGACTTAAGCGGAATTGAATTGAAGGCAGGCGAAGAATATACGTTCGACCTCTATACGTGTATATCGGGATTGGACGGACAGGAAATCCACCTCGTAGACGGCTACGAATTTACAGCGAAATAAATATAAAAAGAAAAGCCTTTGACGGTTGAATAAGACCGCCGAAGGCTTTTTTCAAGGAAAGCCCTACTTTCTTTAAGGAAAAAAGCAGGCACCTACTTTCTTTAAGGAAGAAAGCAGGCACCTACTTTCTTTAAGGAAGAAAGTAGGCAAAGAACCTTTTAATAACGGGTTTGTGCTACTATTAATAATATGCAGAAACCCGAGAAGCAAGTTCTTTGCCAAGCTTTCTGCGAAAGAAAGCGGGAAGAAAGTAGGCAAAGAAACTTTTGATAATGGGTTTGTACTACTATTAATAATTTGCAGAAACCCGAGAGGCAAGTTCTTTGCCAAGCTTTCTACGAAAGAAAGCGGGAAAAAAGCACACAAAAAGCTCCCCTCTTCAAAACGAAGAGGGGAGAGTTTACGTATAAAACGTGTTATATTAAAGATCAGCTGCAATATCACCGAAGTATTCAGCGAAGTCCATACCGAAGCCTTCAGCGCAACCCTTCATCTCCTTAACGGTGTTGATGTTAATAGCGATACCGTTAGCGAGTCTGTCTTCCATAGCGATAATTTCTTTTTCGCCGTGAGTATAGATTCTGTCGCAACCCTCTGCTTTGGGAGCGTTACGAAGGTCTTCAAGGAAGCCGGAGAGATGAGCCTTGATAGCTTCGGGATCGCCGAAGAGGTTAGGATTGATAGCTATGAAGCCATGGCAGATAAGCGCTCTGCCGCCTGTGTATGTCTTATCAGAGGTAAGACCTTGAGAGAGAATAGAGCTGAATATTTCGCAGAGCATACCGTAACCGTAACCCTTATGGCCACCGGTTTTTTCGTAAGCGCCGCCGAGGGGAAGGATACCGCCGCCCTTATGAGCTGCGATGCAGTCGAGAACGTGAGGTGCGTTTGTGTTAACCTTACCTTCAGCATCGAGGCCCCAACAATCAGGCATTTCCTTGTCGAGCTTCTTGTAGAGTTCGAGTTTGCCTCTTGTTACGACAGCTGTTCCTGCATCGAAGAAGAAAGGATATGGATCAGCAGGCATAGCAACTGCGATAGGGTTACTACCGAGCATAGCCTTACGGGAGTTCGTAGGAACCATAATAGCTTCTGTGTTAGTAACGGAAATACCGATAAGACCTTTATCACAAGCCATCTTTGCATAGTAACCTGCAATACCGTAGTGGTTAGAGTTCTTAACGGTAACCATACCGATACCGTTCTTCTGCGCTTTTTCGATAGCGAGGTTCATAGCGTTGTAACTAACGATTTGTCCCATGCCTTCTTTAGCGTCGATAACTGCAGAAATAGGAGTTTCAAAAACTGTTTCGGGTTTTGCGTCTGCCAAAATAAGACCTGACTGGAGGTGCTTATAGTAACGAATAAGACGCTGTGTGCCGTGAGAATCGATACCGTAAAGGTCGGAGAGGAGAAGAACGTCAGTGATTATTTCACTATTCTTTCTGTCGAAACCGAACTTTTCGAAGATGTCGATACAAAATCTTTTTAAGTCTTCATACTTGAATTTCAAATCTGCCATTTTTATATATTTCCTTTCAATAATATACTTAAATAATATGCCCCTACTTTCTTGAAAGAAAGTAGGCAAAGAACTTTGCCTTACTTGGTTTGTGCCACTATCCATTATTTGTACAAACAATATCTCTATATCGTAGGGGGGCAAGCTCGGAACCCCAAGGCTCAATTCTTTGCCTTGAGGACCCCACGCGCTCCCGCCGAAAAAACAAATGTTTATATACACATACATCGCTATTATAACACATTAACAATCTTATTTCAATAACTAAATTACTATTTTTTTACAAACTTTGCAAAAAAAAAACGAAAAAAATTATATTGACAACAAATGTATGTATAAGCTATAATAAAAAGAACGTAAAATTTACAAACGGTGAGAAAAAAATGAGAGCATACGAAAGACTGATAAAATATACGGAATTTGCCACAGGTTCCGATGAAAATAACGAAAAATGCCCATCGACAGAAACGCAGAGAGGGTTTGCCGAATATTTGGCGAATGAACTTCGCGAACTCGGGGTATCAAACGCACGAGTAGACGAAAACGGTTACGTATATGCCAAGATACCTGCAAACAGCATAACCGAAAAGGGCGTAAATATAGGATTTATAGCTCACATGGACACCATAAGCGACGTTGAATACAGAAACGTTAAGCCGAGAGTTATCGAAAACTATGACGGCGGCGAAATCGTGCTGAATGAAGAGCAGAAAATCGTTATGCCGCCTATGCCCGAATACAAAGGGCAGTCGCTTGTTGTAACCGACGGAACAACTATCCTCGGTGCTGATGATAAGGCGGGAATAGCCGAGATAATGACGGCTGTTGAAAAGCTGATGAGTGATAACAGCATAAAGCATGGTGAAGTGTGCATTGGATTTACTCCCGATGAAGAGATAGGCAGAGGAGCCGACCTTTTTGACGTAAAAGGTTTTGGCGCACATTTTGCCTATACCGTAGACGGAGCGAATTTCGGACAGATAGAATACGAGAATTTCAATGCAATAAATGCTAAAGTAACGGTAATCGGCAAATCCGTACATCCGGGCGAAGCAAAGTACGGCGGAATGAAAAATGCGAATAATATCGCTATGGAATTTGACTTGATGCTGCCGAAGAATGAACGCCCCGAATATACCGAGGGTTACGAAGGCTTTTATCACCTTATGGAAATAAAATCTGACGTAGAGTTAGCAGAAATGCGTTACATATTGCGCGACCACGACAGTACGAAGATAAAGATAAAAAGAGCAGTTTTTGAGAGTATCGCCGAGTTTTTGAATAAAAAATACGGCAAAGATACGGTAAAACTTGAACTTATAGACGCCTATGAAAATATGGCTGAAAAGATAGAGCCGCACTATCACCTTATAGATAATGCGGTAAAAGCAATAGAAGCCGTAGGCGGAACTGTTGACATAAGCCCTATAAGAGGGGGAACCGACGGTGCAAGACTTTCACAAATGGGACTACCATGCCCAAATCTTGGAACAGGTTCTGCCAACCACCACGGCAGATTTGAATATGCAGTTGTCGAAGAAATGGACAAGTGCGTAGAGACAATAATACGCATAATTGAGAGCTATAGATAATTAATTGTGTTGTTTTTTTGAAAAAACAACACAACAGATTTGAATATGCAGTTGTCGAGGAAATGGACAAAAGCGTAGAAACGATAATAAACATTATTAAGTCATATAGGTGAAAATGAAATACGAATACATAATATGGGACTGGAACGGCACGTTACTTGACGACGTTATGGCATCGCTGTATGCGGTCAACGATATACTTGACTTGTATGGCAAACCACGCCTTGACCTTGAAACGTACTATTCCTACGTAGACACCCCGATATACAAATTTTACGAAAGAATATTCGATTTATCCGTTGTAACGATGGATATAATCAAGCCGCTTTACGCCAAGTTTTACGATAAATACGAAGCAGAAGTAACTCTTGCAGAGGGGGCTGAAGCGCTTATCAACGAATACAAGAATAAAGGCATAAAACAATACATACTGTCGGCGGCGCATATTGACGACCTGATGCGACACGCAGAAAGGCTTGGTGTATGCGACTGTTTTGAAAAGATAGACGCGTCGACCGATTTTGAAGCGGGAAGCAAGATAGACAGAGCGAAGAAAATGATGCTTGAAGAGGGAATAAAGCCCGAAAAATGTGTTTTAATAGGCGATACTTTGCACGACCTTGATACCGCGAATGCGCTTGGAATCAAGTGCATATTATATTCAAAAGGTCATACCGATTATAAGACGTTAATAAATACAGGCGAAAAGGTCTGCACTTCATTTAAAGAAATAAAAAGAGAAATAGAGGAGTAAAGAATGGATATTATAGCGATTTTAGGAACAGCGATAGGCTTATCGATGGACGCATTTGCCGTAGCGATATGCAAGGGGCTTTCGTTGGGCAAGGGTTTTAAGTTGAATCATGCCGTAAAGGTAGGCTTGTATTTTGGAATATTTCAGGGACTTATGCCGCTTATAGGATTCTTTCTCGGCAGTATGTTCCGTCAGTATATCGAAGCGTTTGACCATTGGGTAGCATTTATATTGCTTGTGCTTATAGGCGCAAATATGCTGAAAGAAGCATTTTCGAAAGAGTGCGACGAGTGTCTCGACTGTGCATTAGATTTTAAGACGATGTTACCGTTGGCGATAGCGACAAGTATAGACGCTATGGCGGCTGGCGTTGCATTTTCTATGCAGAATGTTGAGATATTCTCGACAGTTGCAATAATTGGCGTAACAACGTTCCTTTTCTCCGTTATTGGAGTAAAAATCGGTAACGTGTTTGGTACGAAATATAAGTCAAAAGCAGAAGCGGCAGGCGGCATAATTCTCATATTAATGGGACTGAAATTCTTGCTTGAAGGACTTGGAATTCTTTAACCAAAAGAGTGCAAATGCACTCTTTTTTTAGTTTGTCAACCTACTTTCTTTAAGGAAGAAAGTAGGCAAAGAACCTTTTGATAATGGGTTTGTGCTTCAGTATAACAATAGTACTAATTCAAAAAAACTACTCTCTTTTACGGGAAGAAAGTAGGCAAAGAACCTTTTAATAATGGGTTTGTGCAAACAATATATTACGGTCATCCTGAGCGAAGGCGTTTTTAACGCCGAAGTCGAAGGATCCCATTATTTCTACGCTACAATTACGGGATTCTTCGGTTCCGCGCCCATTGGGGCGCTCCACTCAGAATGACCAACGAAATATTGTTCGTACAGACCAAGAGAAGCAAGTTTTTTATCTATTGTTTTTATAAGAAAATATATATAAATTGTACAGATAATGGATGGCGGTAGAAACCAAGATATTCGAGGTTTCTTTGCCTACTTTCTTTCCTTAAAAGAAAGTAGGTGCCAAGCTTTCTGCGAAAGAAAGCGGAGAAGCACACAAAATTATTCCCCCTAATTTATTGACATTTTCCGTTGTCTGTTGTAAAATAGAACTAATTATAAATATATATAAAGCATTAGGAGAAAACGTATGAAAATACTTGTTGTAGGCGGCGGCGGAAGAGAACACGCCATAGTAAAGAAATTATCCGAAAGCAGATATGCACCTGAAATATACTGTGCTCCCGGTAACGGTGGCATAGCAGAGATTGCAACCTGCTTACCCGTAAAGGCAACCGACGTTGACGGTATAGTTAACGCGGCTATAGAAAATAAAATTGACCTTGTGTTCGTAGCTCCCGATGATCCGTTGATGCTCGGAACCGTTGACGCCCTTGAAGCCAAGGGAATCCGCGCATTCGGTCCTCACAAGTGCGCGGCAATAATCGAGGGAAGCAAAGTTTTCTCAAAAGAGCTTATGAAGAAATACGGTATTCCCACAGCAGGATACGAAGTATTTGACAATGCAGAAAAGGCTCTTGAATATATCAAGTCGCAGAACGAATATCCTGCAGTAATCAAGGCAGACGGACTTGCTCTCGGTAAGGGCGTTATTATAGCGCAGGATTATGCCGAGGCAGAAGACGCCGTAAAGAGCATAATGTGCGACAAGGTGTTCGGCGAATCGGGCAGCAAAGTTGTAATTGAAGAATTTTTGACAGGTCCCGAAGTATCTGTACTTGCATTTACCGACGGCAAGACTATCGTACCTATGGTATCTGCGCAGGACCACAAGAGAGCGCTTGACAATGACCAAGGTTTGAATACGGGCGGTATGGGCGCATTTTCTCCCAGCAAGAACTATACATCCGACGTAGCTGACGAGTGTTACAAGACCATATTTAAGCCTACAATGGACGCAATGAACAGTGAGGGCAGAACGTTTAAGGGCGTAATTTACTTTGGACTTATGCTTACACCCAAGGGCCCCCGCGTAATTGAGTATAACGCTCGTTTCGGCGATCCCGAAACCCAGGCAGTTTTGCCCAGACTCAAGACCGACTTTGTTGATATAATAAATGCAGTAATCGACGAAAAGCTCGACGAAATCAATATCGAATGGACTGACGATGCGGCTGTATGTATCGTATTAGCATCGGGGGGCTATCCGGTAAAATACGAATCGGGCAAGGAAATAACAGGCCTTGACAGTGACGTATTCAAAGCAGATGATTTATTTGTATATCATGCAGGAACAAAGGCAGAAAACGGCAAAATATATACTGCGGGCGGACGTGTACTCGGTGTAACTGCTACGGGTAAGACACTTGAAGATGCTATTGCCAAGTCATATTCAGCATTGAAGAACATCACATTTGACAAGATGCATTACAGAAACGACATTGGCAGAAAATGAGTAAAAATGCAGTAAGGGTATGCGTTATAGGCGGCGGACCTGCGGGTATGATGTGCGCGAGTAAGGCAGCCGAGTTAGGTTGCGACGTAACCCTTTATGAAAAGATGAACGCGGTTGGTCGAAAATTAGCGATAACGGGCAAAGGCAGATGTAACGTTACGAACAACTGCGACAGAAACACTTTTATTGAAAACGTACCCACGAACCCAAGGTTTTTATACGGCGCGTATTCGCTGTTCACCTCGGAAGATACGATGAACTTTTTCGAGGGAATGGGGGTATCGCTCAAGACCGAAAGGGGAAACAGAGTTTTTCCGCAGTCGGACAAATCTTTTGATATAGTTGACGCGATGCGCGACTATTGTAAGAACAACGGTGTAAAGATAATACATGAAAAGGTTGAAGACGTTATAGTTGAAGAGGGCATCGTAAAGGGAGTTGTGGTACACGGCAGAACCGTAAATTACGACAAGGTTGCTATATGCACGGGCGGTGTATCATATCCCAAAACAGGCTCTGACGGCGACGGATTTAAGTTTGCCGAAAGAATGGGATTGAACATAGTTCAGCCGAAGCCTTCGCTTGTTCCCCTTGAAACGAAAGAAAAGTGGGTAAAATCACTTATGGGCTTGTCGCTCAAGAACGTAAGGGTAAGCGTTTTCGATAGTAAAAAAGACAAAGAGATATATTCGGATTTTGGAGAAATGCTGTTTACGCATTTCGGCGTGTCGGGGCCGACTATATTAAGTGCATCGGCACACTTAAAGCCAATGGAAGAGAATAGGTACAAAGTCAGAATAGACTTAAAACCCGCCCTTGATGAAAAGACTCTTGATAACAGACTGTTATCCGATTTTGAGAAGAACAAGAATAGGGATTTTGTTAACTCACTGTCGGCGCTTCTTCCGCAGAAGCTGATACCGATATTTGTACAGTTGTGCGGTGTACCTGCAAACAGAAAGGTTAACGTTATAACTAAAGCCGAAAGACAGAACATACTCAAAACGTTGAAATGTCTTGAATTTACGGTAAAATCATTCCGTCCGATAGATGAGGCGATTATAACCTCGGGCGGTATTGACGTAAAAGAGATAGATCCGAAGACTATGGAAGCAAAGAAAATAAAAGGACTCTATTTTGCGGGTGAGGTTATCGACGTTGACGCATATACGGGCGGATTTAATCTGCAGATAGCGTTTTCGACAGCTAACCTTGCAGGAATGAGTATGGCGGAGTAATTGTTTGCAGAAATAAAACCAAGAGCTGTAGGGACCGGCGTCCCCGACGGGCCGCAAAAAAAGAACAATTTTTACAGATTATATTGTGTTTAAACTTTTGTTTGCCCAAGATGGTATTGTAGATAATACTAATATTTAACGGACCGTCGAGGACGCCGGTCCCTACAATCTTATAATATTATTTGTACCCCTACCGTATTTTACCCCAAAAAAGAAAAACATAGGGAGAAAAGGAAAAGAAAAATGTATAAAATAGCATTAGACGGGCCGTCAGGCTCGGGAAAAAGCGTAATGGCAAGAGCCGTTGCTCAAAAACTTAACATACTTTACGTTGATACGGGCGCACTGTACCGCGCTATTGGTTTATATATGTTCAGAAATAATATTGATATAACCGATGCAGATGCAGTTATTGCGAATTTAGAAAAAATCGACATAAAGCTTACCCAGACTGATGACGGACAGGTTGTTTTTCTCAACGGAGAGAACGTTAACGGAGATATAAGACTTCCCGAAATATCTATGTATGCATCGAAGGTATCTGCCATACCGAAGGTAAGAGAATTTTTGCTTGACATACAGAGAAATACCGCAAAGACGAACAACGTTATAATGGACGGAAGAGATATAGGAACGGTAATTTTTCCCGATGCTGAAGTTAAGATTTTCTTATTTGCTAACGACGAAGTAAGAGCGAAGAGAAGATACCTTGAACTTCAAGAAAAGGGGATAGAAACGACTTACGAAGAAGTTTTGTCAGATATGCAGAAGAGGGACGAAAACGACAGAACGAGAGCCGTAGCCCCTTGTTTGCCTGCGGAAGATGCGGTTATGCTTGACAGCTCTTATCTTAATATTGATGAAACTATAGATGCTATATTAGGCATAATTACAGAGAAGATAAAATAATATTTTGAGAGAATAAGAGAAATATGAAGACGTACACAATTCTCAAAGGACTGCTGAAGGGCTTTTTTATATGGCTTTTTAAAGTAGAGGTAAAGGGCGAAGAAAACATACCAAAAGAAGGAGCATTGCTCGTATGCCCGAACCACATATCCAATTGGGATCCGATAATAATAGGGGCGGTATCCGACAGACAGATAAGATTTATGGCGAAGGCGTCGCTTTTTAAGATACCGCTTTTGAATATATTGATAAAGGCGCTCGGTGTATTTCCTGTACACAGAGGTACTGCCGATCCGACGGCGCTGAAGACGGCGATAGGGTATTTAAAAAACGGTGATGCCGTTGGTATGTTTCCGCAGGGTACGCGCCATATAGGCGAAGAACCGAAAGGTACGGAGATAAAGTCGGGGGCAGGTATGATAGCATACCGTTCGAAAGCCGACGTTTTGCCCGTATCGATAAAGACGAAGGGGTATCGGATAATGCCGTTTCGCAAGGTGAGTATAACTTTTGGCGAGGTTATTCCTTATGAAACTTTAGGTTTTGAAAAGGGGAACCAAGCTGAATATACGAAGGCGGCGGAAATTATATTTGACAAGGTGCTTGAACTTATATAGGCAGAGGGTTATATATAATGGAGATAGAAATAGCAAAGAATGCGGGATTTTGCTTTGGAGTAGACAGGGCGGTAAATTCCGTATACGAGCTGCTTGAAAAGCAAAGATGCGGCAAGATATATACACTTGGGGCTTTGATACACAATCCTACGATATTGAACGATCTTGAGAAACGCGGAGTACTCGTTATAGAAGAAGAGGACCTTGAGAGAGTTTTCGAAGAGTGTAACGAAGAAAATCCTTGTACGGTAGTTGTAAGAGCGCATGGGGTTACGAAGCAGATATACGACAGACTTGAACGATATTCGGCTGAAAAGAGTAGCTTCAAGATGCTCGACTGCGCCTGTCCGTACGTAAAGAAGATACACAAGATAGTAAAGGACAACGCGGATAAAGATTCATTGCTTTTTGTGTTTGGTAACTTGAGCCATCCCGAATCAAAAGGGATAGTGAGCTTTGCTGAAGGAGAAGTTGAGCTGTTTACGAGCGCAGAAGAGCTTGAAAAATTGCTTGAAATTCATAAAAATGCACAAAAAAAAGTGATAATGGTGTCCCAGACGACGCAAAAACTGACAGAATGGAAAAAATCTCAAAAAATTCTCGAAAAAGTATATACAAATCCATTTATTTTTGATACAATATGTAGTGTTACCGAAAATCGACAAATTGAAACTGCAAATTTGGCTCAAAGAGTTGATTATATGGTGATAATAGGGGGCAGAAACAGCTCCAATACCAATAAGCTGTACGAGACGGCGAAAAGATATCAGCCGAACACGGTATTGATAGAAGACGCAACCGAACTTTGTACGGAGAATATTGGGGAAATAAAAAAAGTTGGTATATCTGCCGGCGCATCGACACCGGGCAGTATCATACAGGAGGTAAAAATCAAAATGAGCGAAAACACACAGAACATCGAAAAGGACTTGACTCAGGAGGCCTTTGAAAACAACGATGAAAACAGCTTTGCTGCAATGCTTGAGGAATCTTTCAAAACATTACATACAGGTGAGATAGTTAAGGGTATCGTACTTGCTGTAAATTCTAACGAGGTACAGGTAGACCTCGGTGCTAAGGTAACAGGTATTGTTCCTTACAGCGAAGTATCTGAAAATCCCGCAGTTAAACTTGAAGAAGAATTCAAGGTTGGCGACGAGATTGAAGTTATGGTAACGAGAGTAAGCGATATCGACGGTGTTGCATCACTTTCCAAGAAGAGAGTAGACGCAATTACAAACTGGAAGAACGTTGTTGAAAGCTTCAACGAAGGCAAGATTCTCGAAGGTAAGGTAACAGACGTTATCAGAGGCGGCGTACTTGTACTTGTAGAAGGACAGAAACTCTTCGTACCCGCATCACAGACAGGACTTGCAAAGGATGCAGACCTTGCAGTACTCAAGGGAACAGAGCAGAAAGTTAAGATTATAGACATCAACGAACAGAGAAGAAGAGCAGTAGCATCTATCCGTGTAGTTGCAAGAGAAGAAAAGAAGGCTCGTGAAGATGCATTCTGGGCAGCTATTGAAAAGGATAAGAAATACGAAGGCGTAGTTAAGTCAATAACAAACTACGGCGTATTTGTAGACCTCGGCGGTGTTGACGGTATGATTCACAGCACAGAACTTGCATGGACACACTTCAAGCATCCTTCCGAAATCGTATCCGTTGGTGAAACGTTGAACGTATTTGTAAAGGATTTTGATGCAGAAGCAAAGAGAATTTCTCTCGGATACAAGACAGAAGAGAACAATCCTTGGAACGCATTTGTTGAGAAGTATGCAGTAGGCGATACAGCAACAGTTAAGATTGTAAATATGATGCCTTTCGGCGCATTTGCAGAAGTACTTCCCGGCGTTGACGGACTTATCCATATTTCACAGATTGCTGACAAGAAGATAAACAAGCCTGCAGACGTGCTTACAGTTGGACAGGAAGTTGAAGCAAGAATTACAGACGTAGATATGGAAAACCATAAGATCAGCCTTTCAATCAGAGCGCTTATTGAAGAAGCTAAGGCAGCAGAAGAAGCAATGCCCGAAGATTACGTTTCTGACGAAGAAAAAGCAGAAGAAGCAAAGGCAGAAGACGCTGAATAATATGTAAAACGAAAAAAGACAGACTTCACATTGAGTCTGTCTTTTTTGTTTTTTGTGTAGAGAGTAACTCTATGTAGTTGCATTAATTTAGCAGACACATTGTCTTGCCTCCATCTGAGGAGGGAGGTGGATTGCGTTACGAAAAAAGTGGCTTTTCATCTTTAAAATTATATTTAAGAAAAGCCACTTTTTTTAGCAAGACGGAAGGAGAGAAAAACTTTAAATTTTGGTATCTTTATATCTATGTAAAGAAAAAACAATACTATATAATGTATGTGTCACTTGGTTTTAAATGCAAAACTTAATGCTTTTCTCTCCCTCCGTCTCGGCAAATAATATTTGCTATTCTATTGTATATTATATTTTGCCGAGCCACCTCCCTCGTCAGATGGAGGTTTGACAAAGTGCCTGCTTGCTTAATGTTTTTGCGCGTAGAGCTTATTTTTTAAAAACAAATATCCACCCGAAGCAAAAAGGCAAACGGGTGGATATTTGCATTTTTAAGTTTTAGCGGCAGTTCTGGTTATTGGAGGACTGGTTTTCGCTATTGTTGCTATTAGAGTTGTTACTGTTGGAGTTGCTGTTAGAGTTGCTGTTAGAGTTGCTGTTGTTTGTCTTATTTGTTTTGTTGGTCTGGTTAGACTGGTTAGACTGGTTGCTGTTCTGATTTTTGTTCTGATTCTTGTTATCCATTGTAAAAATCTCCTTAAAATAAATTAGCCGAAGAAATTTTATGTCGGCAAATTGTTTACGTTAAGAGTATAGCCAAAGAAAAGAACAATTATTATAGGAAAATTATGGAATAACAAATTTTACACAAAATGGGGTAATATAATAAGGTTACATTTGTTGACAAAAATCGATTTTTTTAGTATAATATCTTTGTGTTTGTAAACATAAAGAATATACACTCATTAAGGAGTTAAATATGATTTTTAGATCAAAAGGAAAGGGCATAACGAAGACATTAATTACGATTATTTTGATAGTAGTTATTACGTCAAGCGTGTTAATAACGGTGCTTGGCGCAGAAACCACACGTCGAGGTGTAGTTAACAATGAACTTTTGCCTGATACGACGTTGAAGGTAAGACCAACACCAAATACAGATAAAACACATATAGGACTTTTAGGACTCGGAACAGAAGTAGTAATTTTGGGTGAAGTGGAAGGAAAGGCTGTCAACCCTGATAATGATATTTGGTATCGCATCAAATATGACAGTACGGAAGGGTATGTATATTCACGTTATATAACTATTCTTTCAGATGAAACAACATCGCCCGAGACAACGGCACCGGAAACGACAGCACCGGAAACAACGGCGCCGGAAACAACGGCACCGGAAACAACATCGCCCGAAACAACGGCACCCGAAACAACGGCACCGGAAACGACAGCCCCTGTTGAACCGCCTACCCCCGAACAGCCCTCGATAGATTTTGAGGCATATTTAACCGAGCAGAATTTTCCCGAATCATACAAGCCGTATTTAAGAGAATTACATAGTCGTTATCCGAACTGGATATTCAAGGCGCAGCACGTTGATTATGAATTTGATTATTCGGTAGAAAGACAGCTTGACAGGAGTTTGGTAGAGAACAGTTTTCCGTCGTCGTGGAAGTCCAAAGAGGGCGATGCATATAACTGGGAAACAAACCAGTGGGTAATATTTGACGGCGACAGATGGGTAAGAGCATCACGAGAGATAATAAGACACTATATGGACCCGAGAAACTTCCTCGGAGCAGACTCGGTATTCCAATTTCTTGACCAAAGTTACGATGCATCGGTACAGAATATAGAGGGAGTACAGAGAATATTAGCAGGAACGTTTATGGAGAATGACGTTACCGACACCGACGGAAGCACGTTAAATTATGCTACAGCAATTTACAATGCAGGTGTTACGTATAAGATTAACCCCTACGTACTTTCATCAATGATAATTATAGAGGTAGGAAGCCAAGGTTCAACCATAATAACAGGCACCTATCCCGGATACGAAAATTATTTTAACTATTTTAACATAGGCGCGTATTCTGCGAACGGAATGACACCTATACAGAGAGGACTGTGGTATGCGAGTGGCGGTAACGACGGCGCAGGTACGTCATACGGCAGACCGTGGAACACAAGACTGAAGGCGATAAACGGCGGAGCGTACTTTTATTCCGACGGATATGTAAACAGAGGTCAGAATACACTTTACTTAAAGAGATTTAACGTACAGGGCGACAGACCTTTTACACATCAGTATATGACGTCGGTATACGGTGCGGCAGTTGAGGCGACAAAACTGGCGAAGGGATATACAGAAGAACTTCGAACGACACCGCTTTCGTTCTACATACCGGTTTACAAGAATATGCCCGAAAGTGCATGTCCCATTCCGACTGCAGAGGGTTCACCCAATATGAAGTTGTTATCACTTTCGGTGAGTGGTTTTGAGCTTACCCCCGGATTTGACACAGACGTTTTGGAATATATGCTTGTTGTACCGTCGACGGTAAATACGGTTACAATAAATGCAGTACCAATGGATAGCGCGGCAAAGGTAGAGGGTGCTGGTGAATTCGTTGTCAACACGGGAAATAACGTGTTTGAAATAAAGGTAACGGCAGGGAACGGAACTACCAGAGTATATAAACTTACCGTAGCGAAGGAGAGCGAGCAGCAGTTTGGAGAACTGACGTTCAAGGATAAGTACGTACCGAACGAAAGTAATATAATATACGGAATAGCTCCCGGAATGACGGTGGGTACTTTTAGAAACGAGTTAGTATCTGCAGGTGTGGTTACGGTAGTAAACGTATCTGGCGCACAGAAAGCAGACGGAGATATAATGGCGAGCGATGACGTTATTACCGTAAGCAGTACTACGGGAATTAAACACGCAGATTATAAAGCCTCTGTCAAGGGGGATTTGAACTCTGACGGAAACGTAAACATAAGTGACTTGCTCAAGATAAGGAACAGAATATTGGGTTCGGATGATTTTTCGGCAATACAAGGGTATAGCGGAGATATTGACGGAAACGGCAGTGTAAATATAAGCGACTTGCTCAAGATAAGAAACCATATTCTTGGAACGAACGCAATATCATAAAAACGGAGGAAGAATGATGAAGAAACAAAAACGCATATTGACTTTTGTGCTTTTGACAGTTTTGGCTTCTATGTTTTTTGTAATAAACGTTGACGCGGCGTCAGCGGAGATGAGATTTACGGACCCGACGGTAACGGTAGGAAGCAATGTTAGCATTGTGGTTGACGTAAAGGGAAGCGACATAGGCGGTTATGAAGCGTATGTATCATACGACACGACGTATTTGCAGTTTGTATCTGCAAGGGGCTCGTCGGGCAATTTCAGCCACGTAGACAATACAGGCTCAATAAGACTCGTTGACTATGTGAGTACAGGTTCGGCGTCGAAGTTGAGTTGTACATTAACCTTCAAGACGAAGAAGACAGGAACGACGAAACTTAACCCCTCTGGCTTTGTGGTTACAGACGGTTCTGGAGATGCGATTGCCCCCTCACATGTAGGTAATTCGACGGTAAATATTATTCCCGTACCCGAAGCGTCATCGGATGCAACGCTGAAAGAACTTGCCGTAAGCAACTGCACGCTTTCGCCCGCATTTTCGGCTAACGTAAAAGAATATACGGCGAACGTTGATTTTGGCATAACGGCAGTTACGGTATCGGCTATAAAGAATCACAAGGGCGCATCGGTGTACGTAACGGGTGCAGATGCGTTGAATATAGGTGAGAATGTTATAACGATAACTGTTACTGCAGAAAACGGAGCGAAGAACTCGTATACTGTAAAGGTGAACAGAGGAAAGAACCCGTTGTCATCAGACGTATTTTTGACGGTAAGTGAGGGTGTAAGCGCCGAGGTTGCGAATACCGTAGCCGAGGACAAGGTTCCCGCAGGGTTTACACCGACTCAAATTACGATTAACAACGTAACAATAAATGCAGTTATATATGACGAGAGAGCATACCCTGCAATATACTTGCTTGGCAACGAAAATGTAACCGAAGGACTTTATTTTATAGACGTTACGAATATGACGGCGAAACCCTTTGAGTATCTGGGACAACCGACAAGTTCAATATTGATGCTTGATATTAATATGGCAGAAGCTCCCGAAGATTATGAGATTGGAAAATATACGGTGAACGGAACGGAAAGAGATGCTTTTATACCCAAGAGAGCAGATGCACCGAACCACTGTCTTGTATATGCAATAGGCTCGTCGGGACAAAAGCAGTTGTATGTGTATGATCCGATAGAAAGCACGTTCCAGAGATATAATTTTGCCGAGATGGGTGAGCCTGAAACAACGGTGCCCGAAGAAACGGAAGAAACAACTCCCGAAACGGAACCTGTTGAAGAAACAAAAAAAGAAGACGAAAATAAAAAGACAGACGGATTCTTTGGAAACAGTCCTTTTAAATGGGTATTTATCGGACTTGGCGGACTTATAGTAATATTGGCTGTAGTTGCAATAATTATAAAAATCAAACAGAACTAAATAAACAAAAAAGCCTTTTTTAAGGCTTTTTTGTTTTATAACTTGACAAGCGGGAGAATAGGAAATATAATAAAGTTGCACTATACCCGAGAAAAAATACGGGACAGTAGCAGGAGGTATTATTTATGTCAATTGAAAGAAACAAAAAGAAGACGCAAATGCTTGCGATGACGGCAATGTTTGCGGCAATAATTGCAGTATTGCAGTTATTTGTAGTAATCCCACCCATAGGCGCGGCTTATATTACTTTGTCGCTGGTGCCGATAGTGTTGGGGGCTGTATTGTACGGTTACGTTAACGGCGCGATACTCGGCTTGGTATTGGGATTATGCGTTGTATATCAGGTAATCTTTACTCCCGATCCGTTCAGCGCGGCAATGTTCCAGCTTTTACCGGCAGTAACAGTTATTCTTTGTCTTGCGAAGACGACTGTAGCTGGTTTTGTGTCAGGGCTTGTTTATAAGCTTTTGAGCAAAAAGAACAAGACTATAGCTGTATTTACGGCATCAGCTCTTTGTCCTATAATAAATACGGGACTTTACTTGGCAGGTGTGCTTATATTCTTTGGCGATCTTGTAAGCGGAGCTGCATCTGGAGCAGGAAAGACAGTTATTATGTTTATAGTATCGGGCGTTATCTTGACCAACTTTATACCCGAGCTTATAGTAAATATGGTTTTGGCTCCGGTTATTTTGAGAGTATCTGAAATTACTGCAAAACTTATAAAAAGGTAAGTAAAATTATATGATATTAGCTGTAAACGTAGGTAATACTCATATTACTTTCGGTGTTATAGAAAATAATAAAATAATACAGCCCGTAATGAGCATAAAGACAGATCGAAACCAGACCGCGTTTGGATATGCAGCAGAGATGAAGAGTGTGCTTGATATGGCAAGTTTTCAGGAATGCGGGTTTGAAGGCGCGGTGTTGTCGTCGGTAGTTCCGCCCTTGACGAGAATACTCGACAAGGCGATTGAGATAGTAACCGGAAAGAAAGCGATTATCGTAGGTGCCGGAATAAAGAGTGGAATACATTTGTCGACGGACGATCCCGGAAGTGTTGCGGCTGATTTAGTGGCAATGGCTGTAGCGGCGAAGACTGAATACGAATTGCCCTGCGTTATAGTTGATATGGGAACTGCGGTAACGCTGACGGTAGTAGATGAAGACGGAAGATTTATAGGTGGCGCATTTATGCCGGGTATAAATTTGTCGTTAAACGCCCTTTTTGAAGAAGCGTCACTTTTACCGAGAATAGAAGTTATGTCCCCCAAGAAAGCGATAGGCTCATCGACGGTTGAGTGTGTGCGTTCAGGCGTGATATACGGTTACGCAGGAGCAGTTGACGGTATTATAGATAAGTTTACCGAAGAACTCGGCAAGACACCTGCAACAATAGTAACAACAGGCGGAATGGCTGAAGTTTTAGGGGGATATTTGAAAAGGAAGGCCGTATACGACGAGAACCTTTTGCTTAAAGGGCTCGGCTACATCTACGAAAAAAACCTACTTTCTTTTAAGGAAAGAAAGTAGGCCCGCTTTCTTTCGCAGAAAGCTTGGCAAAGAACTTGCCTCTCTGGTTTGTACAAATATTGTTAAATGCGGTAGGGGACGGCGCCCTCGACGTCCCGTGAAAAACTTCGTGCATTTGGGGGAACCCCACCCTCGACGTCCCGCGAAAAAACAAACAAAAAAGGTATCGCAAGATACCTTTTTATATTACAATATTTCTTTAATCTCCTTCAAATCATTTACCGTATAGGACGGTGAAAGGTTTGGGGGTAATTCTTTGTTGACTGGATTAAACCAAATGGTTTTAAGCCCATAGCTTACCCCGCCGCTGATATCCGACGTAAGCGAATCGCCTATAATAACTACCTCACTTGGATTTGGGTTACCCATTTCATTAAAACAAAAATCGAAGAACTCTTTTGCGGGTTTAAGTGCGCCGACGGTTTCGGAGACGAACATTTTTTGAAAATATTTCAACATATCCGACTGTGTCATACGCTTTCTTTGATGCTCAAATGAAGAATTACTTGCGGCAAAGAGGGGATATTTTTTGTATAGATATTCAAGCAGTTCATAAGCGTTATCGACAGGCTCTGCAATACCCGAAAGAGTACTTCTGAAGAGTGCTTCCATTTCAAAACCGTCGCGTTCGATACCGAGTTCTTTGAATATTGTTACCCAACGAAGCCCATACATTTCCTGCTTTGTTATTTCTTTTCTTTCGATTTTGCGCCAAAGCTCGTCGTTAATCGTATGGAAAGTATCTATAACGTGCGGCGTAAATAAAAGACCGTATTTTTCAAAGCAAATACGAATAGCGGTATTCGCGCTTTTTCTGAAGTCGAGCAAGGTGTCGTCTATATCAATAAGTACTGCTTTTATCATTGTTTTCTCCAAATAAAATTACAAGATTTTTATTTACGCAAGACCGAGTAAGAGAGCAACGGTTCTTACCAACAGAGCGCAAATCCAAGCAAGAACGCACTGACCTATTACCATAAGGAAGGCCCACTTGCTGCCAAGCTCACGTTTAACCGCAGCTATTGCCGCAACGCAAGGCGTATAGAGCAGACAGAATACGAGGAGCGCCAAAACTGCCGAGGGAGAAAGGAATGATTTCATAACCTCGGTTGTACCGAAGAGTACAGAGAGGGTAGAAACAACACTTTCTTTAGCCATAAAGCCGGCAACGAGAGAGGTTACGACGCGCCAGTTGCCGAATCCGAGTAACGCAAATACGGGAGCGACGAAACCTGCGATTACGGCAAGTATGCTGTTTTGAGAGTCTGAAACGATATTAAGTCTGAAATCAAAGGTTTGCAAGAACCAAACGGCGATAGAAGCCACGAAGATAACGGTAAATGCTCTTTCAAGGAAGTCTTTAGCTTTATCCCAGAGCAGAAATGCCGTATTTTTGAATCCGGGCATACGGTAGTTTGGCAATTCCATAACGAAGGGAACAGCCTCACCCTTAAAGGTAGTGCTTTTTGAAATAAGTGCTACAATTATACCGACGGCGATACCGAGGAAATAAAGCCCGACCATTATAAGTCCCGAGTATTTGGGGAAGAAAGCGTCTGCAAAGAACCCGTAGATGGGGAGTTTTGCGGTACAGCTCATAAAGGGAGTGAGCAGTATAGTCATTTTTCTGTCGCGTTCGGAGGGGAGCGTTCTACTTGCCATAACACCGGGAACGGTACAGCCGAATCCGATAAGCATAGGAACGATACTTCTGCCCGAGAGACCTATTTTACGCAAGGGCTTATCCATAACGAATGCTACTCTTGCCATATAACCGCTGTCTTCAAGAAGCGAGAGGAAGAGGAAGAGAATAACTATAATGGGAATAAAGCTCAAAACACTACCGACGCCGTTAAAGATGCCGTCGATAACAAGACTGTGCAACGCTTCATTTACGTTCCAATTTGTAAGAAGACCGTCAACAATATTTGTAAGCGCTTCGATACCCATTTCAAGCAAGCCTTGCAAGTATGAACCGATAACGTTGAACGTAAGCCAGAATACGAGTGCCATAACACCCACGAAAGCGGGAATAGCAGTATATTTACCGGTTAAGAATTTATCTATTTTACGGCTGCGCAAATGCTCTTTGCTTTCTTTTGGTTTTACGACCGTTTCATCGCAAAGTTTTTTGATAAAGGAGAAACGCATATCAGCAATAGCGGCAGCTCTGTCGAGTCCCGATTCATCTTCCGCTTGAAGAATGATATGCTCCAAGGTTTCTTTTTCGTTTTCCGAAAGATTGAGAGAATCGAGTACGAGCGTATCGCCCTCAACAAGTTTACTTGCGGCGAATCTGACGGGGATATTGGCAGCTTCCGCGTGGTCTTCGATAAGGTGCATGATACTGTGCAGACATCTGTGAATAGCGCCGCCTTTGGCTGATTTATTGCAGAAATCGTATCTGCGCGGTTTTTCCTGATATTGAGCTATATGTACTGCATGCTTGATAAGCTCGTTGACACCTTCATTCTTTGCAGCTGAAATGGGAACTACGGGGATGCCGAGGATTTCTTCCATTTCATTAATGTATATAGTACCGCCGTTACCCTTAACCTCGTCCATCATATTGAGGGCGAGAACGGTGGGGATACCAAGCTCAAGGAGTTGCATTGTAAGATAGAGGTTTCTTTCGATATTGGTTGCATCTACGATATTTATAATACAATGCGGGTGTTCATTTAAAATAAAGTTTCTTGAAACGACCTCTTCTGACGAATAAGGAGAAAGGGAATAGATGCCGGGGAGGTCGGTAACGAGCGTGTTGGGATAATTTCTGATTTTCCCAGATTTTCTGTCGACCGTAACACCGGGAAAGTTACCTACGTGCTGATTAGAGCCGGTAAGCTGGTTGAAGAGGGTGGTTTTTCCACAGTTTTGGTTACCTGCCAAAGCAAATGTAAGGACAGTATCTTTGGGAAGAGGCGTTTCATTGTTTTTTTCGTGATATATACCGTCTTCACCAAGACCGGGGTGATGTTTTTTTGTTCTTACGGATTTTTTAACTGTATTAACTTCGGGGACATCTTCAATGGGCTCGATTTCGATTTGAGCCGCATCGTCAAGGCGAAGTGTAAGAGAATAACCGTGAATCAAAAGTTCAACGGGGTCCCCCATAGGCGCGTATTGAATAACCTTGACTTCGGTATTGGGGATAACGCCCATATCGAGAAAGTGTTGACGTAAAGCGCCCTCACCTCCGACAGATAATATTTTTGCTTTTTTTCCTACTGCAAGTTCTTTTAGTGTCATAAATAGTACCTTTCCAAAACAATAAAACGCATCAGTTAGCCTTTGCTAACTCATTATACAATTTATGTTGTTTTTTGTCAAGAAGATTAAATGTAAACAAATTGTTAAAAAGGAAGAGGCGGCTAACAAATGGTGATAATTAAGTGATATTATAATGATGAATAAAGGGCAAATATATGCCCAAAACAAGAAGAGGTTTGTTATGTTGGTTATTACAAATGCTAATGTGAAAACTATGGTGGGAAAAGATATAAAAAACTGCAGTATTCTTATTGATGACAACGGTAAGATTGCAGAGATTGGAAAAAAGATAACTATTCCTGCGAATGCCGAAGTTATAGATGCCGAGGGCAGACTCGTAACCCCGGGGTGTATAGACGGACATTGCCACGTAGGTCTTTGGAATGAGATATATGCAGCAAACGATGACCACAACGAAAAGGGAGATCCGATAACTCCCCAGATGCGAGGAATAGACGGTATAAACCCTGTTGACGAAGCCTTTGGACAAGCGTTGCGCCGCGGTGTAACGACTGCTTGTACAGGTCCCGGAAGCGTTAACGTTATAGGCGGTACTTTTGCGGTAATCAAGCTTTGCGGTAATAATATAGATAAAATGGTAGTAAAGAATCCCGCGGGAATGAAGTGTGCGTTTGGTGAGAATCCAAAGAAGAACTATAGCGAAAAAGGAAAGAGTCCCGTAACCAGAATGGCAATAGCGGCGCTGTTGCGAGAAACTCTAATAAAAGCAAAGAAGTATGCAGAAGAAGATGCAATAGGCAAACCTCACGCATTTGATATGAAGCTTGAAGCTATGATACCGGTTATGCGTAAGGAGATACCTCTCAAAGCGCACGCGCATCAGGCAGATGATATATTGACGGCTATAAGAATAGCGAAGGAATTTGACGTTGATATGACGATAGACCATTGTACCGACGGAGTATTGTTAATAGATGAACTTTTAGAAGCAGGATATCCTTTGATGTTAGGTCCGTTGATAAGCGGTTCACATAAGGTTGAAGTAAAGAACAGAAGCTTTGAGAACCCCGCAAAGCTGAAAAAGGCGGGACTGAACTTCTGTATTATAACCGATTCTCCCGTAGTGCCTCTTGAATATTTGCCTATGTGCGCAGGTCTTTGCGTAAGAGATGGGCTCGACGTTGACGATGCTTGGAGAGCGATAACGATTGAACCCGCAAAGATACTTGGAGTAGCCGACAGAATAGGAAGCATAGAAAAGGGCAAGGATGCAGATATAGTTATCTGGGACAAAGATCCGCTTTTGACTGTTGGTGCTGTAAGTTACAAAACTATAGTAGACGGCAAAGTTGTTTATTCTATGTGAGAGGGGAGTGGAAATTATGTTGCTTATAAAGAACGGTTATATAAAGACGATGACAGGCAAGGATATAAAAAACGGCTGTATTCTTGTTGATGATAACGGCAAGATAGCAAAGGTTGGGAAAAAAATAGAAGTTCCCGAGGGGGCAGAAGTTATAGACGTAGGTGGCAGACTGGTTACTCCCGGCTGTATTGACGCTCATACACATATAGGTATAATCGGCTGTAATGAAAACGTTGATCCGCTGACACCCCAACTTCGAGCAATAGATAATATTAATCCTACTGACACTGATTTTGCGGCAGCGTTAAAGGGCGGTGTAACTGCGGCTTGTACCGGCCCCGGAAGCGCAAATGTTGTGGGCGGAACTTTTGCAGCTATTAAATTATACGGTAACAATGTTGACAAGATGATAATAAAACAACCCATAGCGATGAAATGCGCCTTTGGCGAAAATCCCAAGAAGGTATATGGCGGAAAGTCGAAGAACCCCGCAACGAGAATGGGAACGGCGGCTATGATGAGAGAGTTTCTTTTTAAGGCGAAAAAATATGCTGAAGAGGATGCGCAGGGAAAAGACCATAAATTTGATATGAAGCTTGAAGCTATGATACCCGTTATGCGCAAGGAGATGCCGCTTAAGGCTCACATGCATCAGGCGGACGATATATTGACGGCGATAAGAATAGCAAAGGAGTTCGACCTCAATATGACTCTTGACCACTGCACCGACGGCGCCTCTATTGCGGATATAGTTGCGGAAAGCGGATATCCCGCATTGGTAGGCCCGCTTCTTGGCAATAAATCCAAGGTTGAACTTATGGGTAAGAGCTTTAAGACACCGGGGATACTCAACAAGGCGGGAGTTAAGATATGCATAGTTACCGACTGTAACGTTATACCGATAGACGTATTACCTCTCTGCGCAGGACTTGCAGTAAGCGAAGGGCTTGACTATGAAGAGGGCTGGAAAGCGATAACGATTAATCCTGCAGAGATAGTGGGTATTGCCGACAGAGTGGGCAGTCTTGAGAAGGGCAAGGACGCAGATATAGTAATTTGGACTGCAGATCCGATGACCAGTCTTATGGCAAGAAGCTATATGACCTTTGTTGACGGCAAGTGTGTTTACTCGAACGAGGGGTAAATGTAAATAAATTGTAAAATTGTCAAAAAAACTTGCAAAGTGTATTATATAGTGTTATAATACTCGAGTATGAAAATTCACACATACGGCTGACTTCGGTGCAATATCTAAAGGGCTGTATGGTGGAAATAACCGAAGGAGGACATTAAAAATGTCAGTAATTACAATCAAACAACTGCTTGAAGCAGGCGTCCATTTTGGACATCACACAAGAAGATGGAACCCTAAGATGGCTGAGTACATCTTCACAGAAAGAAACGGCATCTACATCATTGACCTTCAGAAGACAGTAAAGAAGTTTGAAGAAGCATATATGTTTGTACGTGACCTTGCAGCAGAAGGCGGCACAATGCTCTTTGTTGGTACAAAGAAGCAGGCAGCTTCCGCAATCAAGGAAGAAGCACAGAGATGCGGTATGTACTACGTAAACGTACGTTGGCCCGGCGGTATGCTTACCAACTACAAGACAATCAATAAGTCAATCAACAGACTCAACAACCTTCTCAAGATGCAGGAAGACGGCACATTTGATCTTCTTCCCAAGAAGGAAGTTGCAAAGAGAATGAAGGAAATCGCTGACCTCGAAAAGAACCTCGGCGGTATCAAGGATATGCCCGGACTTCCTTCATGCGTATTTATAGTTGACCCCCGCAAAGAAAGAAATGCAGTTCTCGAAGCAAAGAAACTCGGTATTCCCGTAGTTGCAATTGTTGACACAAACTGCGACCCCGATGATGCAGACTACTTCATTCCCGGTAACGATGACGCTATCCGCGCTATTAAGCTTATCGCATCTGTAATTGCAGACGCTATTATCGAAGGTAAGCAGGGTGAACAGTTCGAAAGTGCTGTTGAAGAAATTGCAGAAGCAGAAGCTGCAGAAGATGCAGAAATTGCTGAATAATTAAAAATAACAGAATATCGGAGGAATATAAAAATGGCTACAATTACAGCAAAGGCAGTATCCGACCTCAGAGCAAAGACCGGTTGCGGTATGATGGACTGCAAAAAGGCACTCGTTGAAGCAAACGGTGATTTTGATGAAGCTATAAAGATTTTGAGAGAAAAGGGACTTGCTGTTGCAGCAAAGAAGGCAGACAGAATTGCAGCAGAAGGTCTTGTAGATATCCTTGTTGAAGGCGAAAAGGCAGCTATGATCGAAGTTAACTGTGAAACAGACTTCGTTGCAAAGAACGCAAGCTTCCAGGCGTTCGTTAAGGAAATCCTTAAGCTCATTATTGACAACAAGCCCGCAGATGTTGACGCTCTTAACGCTCTTGTTATGGAAAGCGGTATGACAGTTGAAGCAGCTCTCAAGGACAAGATTTTCCAGATTGGTGAAAATATGTCACTTCGTCGTTTCCTCGCAGTTGACGGTGTTATGAGTTCTTATATTCACGGTAGCGGCGCAACAGGCGTTATCGTTAAGTTTATTGCTGACGACGCTGCAAAGAACAATGCAGGTTTTGCTGAAATGGCAAAGAATATTGCTCTTCAGGTTGCTGCATATTCCAACATTCAGTATGTTGACAGAGATGCAGTTCCCGCAAGCGTAGTAGAAGAAGAAATGAGCATTATCAAGGCTCAGCTCAAGAACGATCCCAAGAACGCAAGCAAGCCTGACCAGATTCTTGAAAAGATTGCTTCCGGTAAACTCGGTAAGTTCTATGAAGCAAACTGCTTGACAGAAAATGCATACGTTAAGGATGACTCTATGACTGTTGCAAAGTACGTTGAGTCTTGCGCAAAGGAATTTGGCGGTTCAATCAAGATTGACTCCTTCTATCGTTACGAAAAGGGCGAAGGCCTCCAGAAGAGAGAAGACAATCTCGGCGATGAAATCGCAAAGATGCTCAATAAGTAATTTTTAATAAACAACTTAATACTGTCAGGGGTGCTGTAAGAAGCTGAGACGGTAAAAATACCGAACCCTTTAAACCTGAAACGGATAATGCCGGCGTAGGAAGATAGGTAAAAAAGAGCTTATTTTAATCCCACCCGACGAATCGGGTGGGATTTTTAATTTTCAAAGAGAAGAAACAAGCCATTTCCGGAGTGGTGTGTTAAAAAGTAAGCGAAAATCCTAAAGCATTACAATACGTGTATGTTTTGGCGGTATGAAGTTTTTACATATATATCTATACTAAAAAAAGGAAAGGTAAGAATTTATGAAAAACAAGACAAGAACAATGGTAGAAAGCGCTATACTTATAGCTGCATCGATTATTTTGTCGTTTATAAAGATATACGAAGCGCCACTCGGCGGTTCTGTAACTCTGTTCTCAATGGTACCGCTGATGATTATTTCCATAAGACACGGACTTGGCTGGGGACTTGGTTCAGCGTTTATATTTTCCATATTCAAACTGTGGATGGGAGCAGGAAACTTTGCGTATGTACCTACGGCAGTGGGTATAATAGTGGTAATATTGCTCGACTATATTGTGGCATATACGTCAATAGGATTGGCGGGTATGTTTAGATCGCTGAAATTCACGAAGAACGAAAAGACAAACTTGACCGTAACAACGTTTATTGGTGTGCTGTTTGCATGTATTGTACGATTTGTAAGTCACTTTGTAAACGGTTCGGTAGTGTGGTATGAGATAACGAAGAACGGTGACTGGAACGAGTACGTTCATACCGTAGGTATGTGGTTGTATTCCTTTGTTTATAACATAACATATCTTGGTCCCGAAACGGTTATGACCGTAATAGCCGTACCCGTTATAGTAACAGTCCTCGGTATAATGCAAAAACAATCCACCAAATAACCTACTTTCTTTAAGGACCTACTTTCTTTAAGGAAGAAAGCAGGCACCTACTTTCTTTAAGGAAGAAAGTAGGCAAAGAACCTTTTAATAATGGGTTTGTGCAAACCCAAAGCCTCGCCCTACGGGAGAGGTGGCGGCGAAGCCGACGGAGAGGGATTTATTTGTACACACTATATCACTATATTGTAGGGGGCGACGTCCTCGACGCCCCGTTTTCTGAAAAAAGTAGGCAAAGAACCTTTTGATAACGGGTTTGTGCTACTATTAATGATTTGCAGAAACCCGAGAAGCAAGTTCTTTGCCAAGCTTTCTGCGAAAGAAAGCGGAAAAATAAAAAAGCACAAAAGAAAAAGGAAGCACAAAATGGACTGCACCAATTTATGCAGACAGCACAAAAAGGACCTATATGGTAGATTGAATTAAATTTTAAGCAATGAACTGACATCGTTTTTCAAATGGTGTCAGTTTTGTTTTTAGTTGGATACGTTGGTGGTTGTAGAAGTG
>JAZRUG010000018.1:0-144363 GCA_045652425.1 Eubacteriales bacterium | reverse complement strand
CTTTAATCCTAAATGGTGTTCTCGCATATCTAGTATAACAGATATTTTGAATTCTGCCGAGTGTTTTCTAAACTTTTGTCCTTTTTTTGACATAAAAATATGCACCTCCGAAAGTGTCTAACTTTTGGGGTGCATATCACTGACGCGGGGGAGTTTTTTATAGCTACAAAACAAAAAAGGCTGCTTCGTTAGAAGCAGCCGATTTTTTATTTAACTTTCGTTGTAAATTATACCAAACCGAAGTCTCTATATGTAGCCTTAATATCAGCGTCGATAGCCTTCTTAAGTCTTGCATACATTGTGCTGATGTTGGATGATCTGCAGTCAGCATCAAGAAGCTGAGAGCTTATACCACCAAAGTCGTAGTACATACCAACGTCATATACTCTTCCTGCAAGAATGAGGTCAAGTGATCTTTCGGATTCGTCATCACGAACGTATCTTCTCTGGAGAAGCTGGTCATACCAAGCGGGCTTAAGAAGAACGTTTGAGTAGTAGTTAAGGTCTTCAACGATGTTTGCTGTTCTTTCGAGGTCTTCGTTAACGTTAGGAATAGCAACCATTGCACAGTTGAAGGGATACATTGAGTAGTAGCTGTCCTGATTTGCATCAAACTTGGGGAAAGGAACTACACCGAATTCGCTTTCCATATCTGCGAACTGGTGAATAATGTTTGTACCTTCATAGTGGAAGAGGTAGAGGTCCTGACAGAAAAGTGAACGTGCATAGTCCCACTTATCGTTGTAACCATGTGTTTCGGATGAAGGCATATCGTCAATACTCCAAGAGTTAACTGACTTAAATACCTGCTTACACTTTTCGTAAACAGTTACAGCCTTGTCGCCTTCAAACAATGTTACTTTAGGATAACCTGTTTCATCATTTGTTGTAGCTCTTACACCTGTACCGAAGAGGAACATTCTTCCGTTGTGTCTTTCGAAGAGAGTACCGTACTTATCAAGTTCGGTCATTTCACCTTCACCGGTTACGTCTTCACTTACAGCCATAACGAGGTTTGCCCAGTTGTCAATTGTCCACTCGTTCTTATCCATATATTCATATGGGCTCGTAAGGTTTTCGTTGTCTTCAATCATCTGCTTGTTGAAGTATACAACGAATGCAACTTCCTGTACATTGAGGTCACAGTTTGTGAAGTAAAGTTTTTCACCGATTCTCAACTGGTCTGCTGCGTTCTGGTCCCAATAGGGCTTAGACATATCAAAACGCTCAACAGAAGAGAGGTCAAGAAGAAGGTTTTCTCTTGCGAGTGTTGCAAGTCTCTTACAGCTACCGATAATCATATCGAACTCTGTAGCACCGCCCATTACCTGTGTACGAACGGTTGTAAGAAGGTCTGTTACTTGCATCTGTGCGAAGTTAATGTTGTACTTCTGCTTGAGAAGCTCGTTACGGCGATATACAGCGTCAAGAAGAACGTTCTGTGTTTCACCGTCAGATACCATGTAGTTTACAGAATATGCATTGCTGTCCAAGTAGGGCTGGCAAATAAACGTAAACTCATAGCCGTTGTAGTCTTTGGCTTCGATCTTAGGATCATACTCATTACCCTTGAATTCGATTACTTCCTCATCCTTATCGCCATTGCCGTCTTTTCCGCCGCAAGCAGCGAGAACAGATACAGCCATAACAGCAACAAGAAGAAGCGCCAAAAGTCTTGCTAATGTTGTTTTTTTCATAGCATAATCTCCTTAGATTAATTTTTAACACCTTAAGTATATCATCTTATTCAGTCTTTGTCAATCAAATAATAAAAAGTTTACTTTTTGTTTAAATGAGTTGTAAAACAAAAAAATCGTCAGCAAAAAACTGACGATTTTTTATTATTCATATAATCGAATTCGACTTATACCAAACCGAAGTCTCTGTAAGTAGCCTTAATATCAGCGTCGATAGCCTTCTTAAGTCTTGCATACATTGTGCTGATGTTGGATGATCTTACGTCTGCACCAAGAAGCCCTACGAGACCACCGAAGTCATACATCATACCAACGTCATATAATCTTCCTTCAAGAATAAGGTCGAGAGATCTTTCAGACTCGTCATCACGAACATATCTTCTCTGGAGAAGCTGTTCATACCAAGCGGGCTTAAGAAGAACGTTTGAGTAGTAGTTAAGGTCTTCAACGATGTTTGCTGTTCTTTCAAGATCTTCGTTAACATTAGGAATAGCAACCATAGCGCAATTAATAGGATACATTGAATAATAGTTTTCCTGAGTTGCATCAAACTTGGGGAAAGGAACTACACCGAATTCGCTTTCCATATCTGCGAACTGGTGAATAATGTTTGTACCTTCATAGTGGAAAAGGTAAAGGTCCTGACAGAACAGTGAACGTGCATAGTCGAACTTATCGTTAAAACCGTGTGTTTCGGAAGAAGGCATATCATCAATGCTCCAGCTGGATACTGATGAGAACACTTGCTTACACTTTTCGTAAACTGTTACAGCCTTATCCGTATCAAACAATGTTACCTTAGGATAACCTGTTTCATCGTTTGTTGTAGCTCTTACGCCTGTACCGTAAAGGAACATTCTTCCGTTATGGTTTTCATAGAGAGTACCATATTTGTCAAGTTCGGTCATTTCGCCTTCACCGGTTACGTCTTCGCTTACAGCCATAACGAGATTTGCCCAATTATCAATTGTCCACTCGTTCTTATCCATATATTCATAGGGGCTTGTAAGATTTTCGTCGTCTTCAATCATCTGCTTGTTGAAGTATACAACAAATGCAACTTCCTGAACGTTGAGGTCACAGTTTGTGAAGTAAAGCTTATCACCGATTTTAAGTTGTTCTACTGCATTTCCGTCCCAATATTCTTTGGTCATATCAAAACGCTCAACAGAAGAAAGGTCAAGAAGAAGATTTTCTCTTGCAAGAGTTGCAAGTCTCTTACAGCTACCGATAATCAAATCAAACTCTGTAGCACCGCCCATTACCTGTGTACGAACGGTTGTAAGTAGATCTGTTACCTGCATCTGCGCAAAGTTAATGTTGTACTTCTGCTTGAGAAGTTCGTTACGGCGGTATACAGCGTCAAGAAGAACGTTCTGTGTTTCACCGTCGGATACCATGTAGTTTACAGTATATGCATTGCTGTCCATATAGGGCTGGCAAATAAACGTAAACTCATAGCCGTTGTAGTCTTTGGCTTCAATCTTGGGGTCAAGCTCAGGCTTGCCTTCAAAATCTATTTTTTCTTTTTCGTCGCCACTACCGGAACCACCTTTACCGCCGCAAGCAGCGAGAACGGATACAGCCATAACAGCAACAAGAAGAAGCGCCAAAAGTCTTGCTAATGTTGTTTTTTTCATAACATAGTCTCCTTTTGTTATATTCAATAAAGTGATTATAGCATTTTTATCTTCTTTTGTCAATTATATATCATTTTTTTAACATTCACTATTTTAACCAAAACAACAACTTTTTTTACTTATTTTAACGTTTCACTAAAAACAAAATCTCATTCAAAAATCACCGTTAAAAAGCTAAAACAAATTATACGTTACAAGTAATATTACAATCCACAGTTCCAGCGTTCATCAACTTTAAGCGGTGCTCTTCTAAGCCATTTTCCGTTAGTAAAATCAGGAAAAAACACAGGCTGCCCACCTAACGCCAACGACTCTTCAACCAAAACAGAAACAGCTATCCACGTCGCAGCATCATAAACATCAATAGGCATATCATACCCTTCTTTGATACAGTCGGCAAAAGCCATCATAATCAAATAGTCAGCATCACCGTGAGCTTTAGGGTTAATAGAAAACTTTTCCATATACTTATTCTTGTCAAACCAAGTCCAGCCCGGGTGCTTATACTTCTTATTATATTTTTCCAGAGGCTCCCACTGTTTAGCAGTCGGATTTTCCTCATCTATCGGAGTAACACCATCAATATGAACCGAAGAAAGCTCTTCGTTATAAGCTCCGTTTGTACCGTAAAACTTGAACGCTTTAGACGGAGGTACCGGAAGAGCTGTATTCCAAGTCAGCATAACCGTTTCGCCCCCCGCACATTTAATCATTGTATTAACGACATCGCCTTGCGCCAAAGGTGAAAACTCGCCTGCCGCTTCTTTGCCGTAAGTTTTTTCCACGTATGCATTAAGTCCGCGCGACTTACTCGACATAGCAGTAAGAGAAATGAATCTGTTTCCCCTGTTTATATCAAGTGCCTTTGAAATAGGACCAAGATCGTGGGTTGGATACGGTTCCATATTACGCATCATTCTATTAACGATACGCTCATTCCCCGGAACGCCTTCATTAAAGGCTTTGTATTCCTGATAAACCAAATCGGTTACGCAGTGCTGATAACAGCCGGATGCGTGTATAATCTCCCCAAACATACCCTTTTTAAGCATATTCGAAAAAAGCAATACGTTTCTGTTATAGCAAGTGTTCTCAAGAAACATAAATTTTGCGCCCGTCTTCTCTTGAGTTTCAACAAGTTTATAACATTCCTGCAATGACATCGCCGGACCGACTTCCATAGCGACAGCCTTCCCAGCTTCCATAGCCTGACACGCCAGAGTGATATGAGAAGACCACGAGGTAGTTATTAAAACAGCCTCAACTTTTGAATCATTCAACATATCTTGGTATGATTTATAAACTATAGGTTTTTCGTTCAGTGCCTCTGCTTCTTTCAATGCAAGTTCGATACATTTTTCATTCAAATCGCAGATGCCGACAAGCTTCATTCCTGAAATTTTGATTGCCTTTTTCATCAGCCCTCTGCCCCTTGAGCCGAGTCCGACAAATCCAACTTTCACCGTTCTCGCTGCCATAACAAATCTCCCTAAAAAATACTTATCAGTCAAATTCGTAATGTTTCTTTTCTTTTGTAAAGCTGATAGCTTTACCGGGATCCTTCAAATATCTTTCAAGCGCCTTGCCCGTACCGATAGCCACACAAGAAATAGCATTTTCCGCCACCTTTGTTTTTATTCCGGTAACGTTTGCAATAAGACGGTCAAGACCGTAAAGCATACTGCCTCCCCCCGTCATAACGATTCCCTTTTTCGTTATATCTTTGAGCATTTCGGGCGGTACTTTTTCAATCACCGCACAAATTGCCTCAACTATCGCAGTTATAGGTTCTTCAAGAGCACCAACCATTTCAGAGGAATTCAGCTTAACAGACTTTGGCAAGCCTTCAAGCAGCCCTCTTCCGCTAACTTCAAGAGAAACCGACTCGTCTCTCTGCCAAACCGTACCTATTTCTTTTTTTACTCTTTCCGCCGTTCTTTCGCCAATAAGCAGATTGTGTCTTCTTCTGATATAGCGTGTAATAGCGTCATCAAACTTATCTCCGCCGACTCTTACCGACTCGGAGAAAGCGATCTGACCGTATGAAATAACAGCAATATCTGTAGTACCTCCGCCGATATCAATAACCATTTGAGCATCCGGACTCATTATATCTATTCCCGCGCCTATAGCCGCCGCGAGAGGTTCTTCAATAAGATAAGTATATCTTGCGCCTATCTGTGTCGCCGCATCTCTAACGGCTCTTTCCTCAACGTCGGTTATTCCGCTGGGAACGCATACCGCAATTATGGGCTTAAAAATCTGCGACATCGCCGTAGCCTTTTTTATAAAATGTTGAAGCATAGTGAGAGTAACCTCATATTTACTTATAACACCCTCGCTCATAGGTCGGATAACAGAGATACCGTCAGGTGTTTTCCCATGCATTAAAAGAGCCTCCTTGCCTATTTCCACAAGTTCGCCCGTTTCATCGTTTACCGCAACAACGGAAGGCTCGTCAAGTACTATACCTTTTCCCTTAACGTATATAAGAACAGATGACGTTCCGAGGTCAATTCCGATATATCTTGCCATACAAGGCTCCCTCCTTCTCCGATACGTTTAGTCTATTCCGTTTAATTATAAACTATTTTTTTGTATTTTGCAACAGTTTTAGGGCAAAGAAAAGCGAATAAGTAAATATTTTTTAATATAAGCACTTGAAAAGCTAATTATACTGTGTTATAATACATAAGTTAAAATGGGTTTTTGTGTGCAAAAAAATAATAAAACAATACGACAGAAAGGATGTTATTATGTTACAGTTCAAGAAAAGTCTGTCAAGCGGTTTAAAAACTGTTCTCGACTCAATTAATACTTCTCACGGGCTTGACGAAGAAAAAATAGCGCAGATGCTGGAATATCCCCCCGACGAAAAGATGGGTGATATAGCTCTCCCCTGCTTTAAGCTTTCAAAATCTCTTCGTATGTCTCCCGTTATGATATCCGAAAAAATCGCTTCGGAGTTAAGCGATGACAATATAGAAAAAATCGAGACGGTAAACGGGTACCTGAATATATACATTAAGAAAAATTATTTTTCCGAAAAGGTTTTGGGCGATATTTTGGCAAATGGCAACAAATACGGTTCCTTCGATTTCGGTAACGGAAAGACGGTAGTCCTCGACTACTCTTCCCCAAACGTTGCAAAGCCCTTCCATATAGGACACCTCGGAACTACCGTTATCGGTCATTCCTTGAAGAAGCTCCACGAATTTGCAGGATATAAATGTGTTGGCGTAAACCACCTGGGCGACTGGGGAACGCAGTTCGGTAAACTTATAGTAGCATATCACCTTTGGGGCGACAAAGCTACTATTGAAGAAAAAGGTATTGACGAGCTTGTTGCGCTCTACGTAAGATTCCATAAAGAAGCCGAAGAAGATCCCACGTTGAACGACAAGGCGAGAGCAGAATTCACCAAACTTGAACACTTTGATAAAGAGAACATCAAGCTTTGGAAATGGTTTATTGATATAAGCATCGAAGAATACAAAAAGACGTACAAACAGCTCGATATCGAATTTGACAGCTATTGCGGCGAAAGTTTCTACAGCGACAAGATGCCTGCGGTTATCGAGGAAATGAAGCAGAAGAACTTGCTTAAGATAGACGACGGCGCATCTGTTGTAGACCTTGAAGAATACAAGATGCCCCCTTGCCTTATTCTTAAGAGAGATGGCTCGTCCCTCTATCCCGCAAGAGATATTTCGGCAGCCCTCTATCGTAAGAATACCTATGACTTTGAAAAGGTTATATACGTTACGGACGCAGGTCAATCACTTCACTTTGCGCAATGGTTCAAGGTTGTTGAACTTATGGGCTATGAATGGGCGACTAACCTCGTTCACGTTCCCTATGGTAAGGTAAGCCTTAACGGCGAAAAACTCGCTACAAGAACAGGTAACGTTATTCTTCTTAAAGACCTTTTTGCATCGGCAATCGAAAAAGTAAAGGATATAATGAACGAAAAGAACCCCAACCTCGAAAACAGAGATGCAAAAGCAGAAGCTGTGGGCGTTGGTGCAATTGTGTTCTACTATCTTTCAAATAACAGAATAAAAGACATAAACTTTATGCTTGAAGATGCGTTGAACTTTGACGGAAACACAGGTCCTTATGCACAGTATACCTATGCAAGAACCTGCAGCGTCCTTGAAAAAGCAAAGGATATTGCGAAAGATATTGAAATTACGTACAGTATGAACGATAAAGAAAAAGCGCTCCTCCGTACTTTATCACTCTTCCCCGAAAAAGTACTTCAGGCGATAAACGATTACGAACCCTCTGTTATAACAAGATACATACTTGACGTATGTACGGATTTCAACGGATTCTATCACGACTGCCAGATACTCGGCGCAGACGACGAAAGCACCAAGGTATTCCGTATCAAGCTTACGGAAGCGGTTAACTACGTACTTGGAAACGCATTCTCTCTCATTTGTATGAGAAAGACAGAAAAGATATAAGATATATTTAAGGAGATAGAAAAATGTCAGGACATTCAAAATGGAAAAATATTATGCACAAGAAAGAAAAGACTGACGCTCAAAAAGCAAAAGTATTTTCAAAAGTAGGTAAGGAAATTACCGTATGTGTTAAGGAAGGCGGTCCCGATCCCGTTTCCAACAGCAAATTACGCGACCTTATAGCAAAAGCAAAGTCTTTGAACGTTCCGAACGATAACATCGACCGTATCATTAAGAAAGCTACAGCGGCAGACAGTGCTAACTATGAAGAGATAGTATATGAAGGCTACGGTCCTTCGGGCGTTGCGGTAATTGTTGAAGCGTTGACAGATAACCGTAACCGTACAGGCGGCGACGTAAGACACTATTTTGATAAATATGGCGCATCGCTCGGACAGACAGGCTGCGTTAGCTACTTGTTTGCAGATAAGGGCGTGATTATTGTAGCAAAAGCTGACGGTCTTGATGAAGACAAGCTTATGGAAGATGCACTTGAAGCAGGTGCAGAAGATTTTGTAGATGAAGGCGAAATTTTTGAAATCTACACGACTCCCGAAGACCTTGACTTTGTAAACCAGACACTTACAGATAAAGGATATAAGATTGAATCTGCAGAAAAAGATAAGATTCCTTCAAACTACGTAACTCTTGAAAACGAAGACGACCTCAAGAAGATGAGACTTCTCATTGAATATCTCGAAGAACACGACGACGTTCAGGAAATCTATCACAACTGGGAAGCTCCCGAAGAAGAATAAAAATAAACATAAAATCAAGTCCTTTCCAAGCCGGAGAGGACTTTTTTATATCCGCACCTACTTTCTTTTAAGGAAAGAAAGTAGGCAAAGAAACCTCGCTTATTTGGTTTGTGCCAACATCATCGACTTATTTGCAGGGGTCAACGTCCTCGACGAGCCATATTCCCACCAAAAAATTTGTACAAACATACCTCTGTGCAGAAAAATAAAACAAGTAGGCACTTTGTTTAGCCTTCTCCTGCGGGAGAAGGGGGACCACAAGAATTTCAAAGAAATTCGGTGGTGGATGAGGAGTCTTAACTCAAAAAAACACCTCATCCGTCGCCTATGCACGCCCCCCAAAACTTACTACGTGCGTTTCGGGGAACCCCGACGGCGCCACCTTCTCCCACTGGAGAAGGCTTATTTAGTATCTGCGCACTCAACCTAAATACATAGAGGTTAACAAAACAAGCTTCCATTTCTGTTACGAAAAAGGAAGCTTGTTTTTGTTATACTTGTTTTTACGCTATAAGTGTTTCACCGACTATATGCGCAAGAATTGCATCTACATCGGCACTGTCTGTTACTTCTGTGCCGTCAACGTCGCCTGCAAACTCTTTCAAAGCTTCGTTTTCAAAGCCGTTGTTTGCCAACGCTTTTTTTACCATAAGAGCATCAAATACAGTTGCTATACCGTCGCCGTCGATATCCCCCTTGACAGCGATATCTACCACATATTCACCGATAGTAACCTTACAACTGGTACCGATAACGCCATTGCTTGATTCTATTGTTACATTAGAACCGCTGAAAATCGCCTCAAGCTCTGCAACTGTCATTGCCTTGCCGTTCTTTGATGTTGGAGCTATTATGACCGCTTCACCACTGCCTATAAGACCAAGCTTCAAGCTCGTTCCCTCAATAGCTCTATCTATAGCTTCAACCTTGGGATTGGGAACATAATTATAGATAATATTCGCACTCAATAACCTATCATTTTCCCAACCTATCGAAATCTCGCCCCACTCTTCCTCTGTTCCTGAATAATATACTGTTGCCAAACTACTACAATCAAAAAACGCCATATCACCTATGCTCATTAAGCTTTCTGGTATTTCTATGCTTATCAAATTATTATAATTTGGAAATGCAGAGCCAGCAATTGTTTTTGTTCCCTCTTTTATTGTATATTCTCTGGTTTCAGTATCTCTTGCTTCTATAAGATGCTTTCCTATGTATAGTACCTTCCCTGTCCAGTTTTTTGCAGTACTATAGTATTCCGTATTGTAAAATGCCTGCTCACCCACACTTTTTACGCTATCTGGCATTTTTATGTTTTTCAAACTGTTGCAATCGTAAAATGCACGATAGCCTATACTCGTTACACTGTTAGGAAGTTCAATCTTTATTAAATTCGTACAACCACTAAATGCCCAGTGTCCTATAGTTCTTATACTATTTCCTATTTCTAAATTAGTCAAATTCGTACAACCACTAAATGCAGAGTTCCCTATACTCGTTACACTATCACCTATTATTACATTTATCAAATCGCTTTCGCAAAATGCATAATTACAGATTGTCTTTACACTGTCGGGAATTTCTACACTTGTCAAACTGATGCACCCATAAAATGCCCACTCGCCTATGCTCGTTACGGGACATCCGCCGAGAATTGATGGTATTACAAGCGCACCCGAAGCAGATGTGTCACAATGTGTTATTGTTGCTTCACCGTTAGATATGGTGTACGTAAATATACCATCTGTCGCCGCTTTTGCGTTAGGTATAAATATAACACAAGCCGTGAGCAAAACCACTGCAACAACAAAAAATGACAATAAAGTTTTTTTCTTCATAAATTTGTCCTCTCTAATAATTAGTTTATAAAAAACATGTTTGATTTCCGCAAATCAAACTTTGGCTGTCCTCCTTTCGATTGCCAAAAAAAGAAAAAGTGTGTCCCAATAAGAGACACACCGAAAAAATGTATGGCTCCTATTGTTACCACACAAATTGAATTCGTACTTTTGCACTAAAAAAGGCAAAGCATACGAAGACGGAGCATACATTTTTTACCAAAAGTAAAAAGCGTACACTTCGCCTATATTATGTGCAAAAAAATACTATTCAATTTGTGTGGTAAGCAAATTATATCACCCATTTAGTAAAAAGTCAACATATTCCCCCAAGAGATAGCAAATAAAATATACAATAAAAAAACAGCTCATAAAAAACAAAAAACTCCCACAAGCCAAGCAAATGGTTTGTGGGAACTTTAATTTTAAATATAAAACAAGGAATCTTGCCAAGCCTTCTCCAGCGGGAGAAGGTGACGGCGAAGCCGACGGATGAGGTGTCATTTCCCCGATTTCAAATCAAAAACCGTCAACTCAAGGTTTTTCAAAATATCCATTTCAACTGCCGTAAAGTTATTTCGTATATTATCATTTGAATATCTCAAAACTTTAATTCCCCAAGCAGATAAAGCTATATCCCTTTGTTTATCCGCATCCTTATGTTCAGCTAACAGATGTTGTCTGCCATCCACCTCAATAACAATTTTCTTTTCTGCAATATAAAAATCTACAACGTAATTCTCTATATTGTGCTGACGTCTTACGTTAAAAGGAAGTTTTTTCAAAAAATCATACCATAAATGCTTTTCTTCGGGAGTCATGTTTTTTCTCAATTCTTTTGCATTTGATACAAGATTTTTATTGTATGGTATCATTTTTTACTCCTCATCCACCACCGAATTTCTTCGAAATTCTTGTGGTCCCCCTTCTCCCGCAGGAGAAGGCTTATTTCACCAATGCTTTCGATCATCGTTATAAATTCATCTAATTATATCATAAAACATAAAAATAATCAATCTGCAATTTTAGCATTTATCCCCAAAAAATCAAAACACAATAGTCATATTTCATCTCTTCTTTCTGTTCTTTTTCTTTCTTCTTTTACCCGAGGGGACACCGAGATAGCCGCCCGCAATTCCCACGAGCAGTATAAGTAAAAACATTACCCAAGTCATAAACTTGGCAGGCTCGTTACCGCTTCTCAAAAGGAATGACAGCATCATCACAAACAGCATAAACGCGCCGCCCGTCGCGAGTCCCGACAAAAGCCCCTTTTCTCTGTTAAATCTTGATGCAAAAAAACCGCCAAGAAATGCACTCAAATAAAGAGCTACTCTGCCGAGGATTCCCGACAAAGCCGAAGGATCCTCCCTTGTATAACAAATCCAACCAAAAAGAAGTAGTAGAACAGCGCTCGAAACAATCGATACGAGCAGTCCTTTAACACTGTTTTTCAAAAAATCATTTTGCAAAAAAATACACCCTTTCATAAAAACATTTTTTGTTAAATGTTTATGAAAGGGTTTGTACTTTTATTCGAGAAAAATTATTCGGCGTCTTCTGCTTTTACGTCAACAACCTTAACAGCGCTCTTAAGAATTCTGATTTTGGTCTTGTCGCCGCTTGTTTCGATAAGACAAGTTTCTTCTTTGATGCTTATGATTTTGCCGATAATACCCCCGATAGTGGTAATTTCATCACCAACCTGCAGGTTATTTCTCATTTCCTGTATTTCTTTTTCCTGTTTTTTCTGGGGTTTAATCATAAAGAAATACATAACGGCAAGCATCAAAACTATCATTAAGATACCGCCCCAAGAACCAAGTCCTCCCGTAGGGGTAGCGTCTCCTGTAGCTTCTGCCAACAATCTGATAAACATTTTCTTTTTCCTCCTGAATTTATGTCAATATTTTTTGATGTACACATTATATACCCAAAACGACCGTCTTGCAAGTAATAAATGTAAATTTTTGTAAGAAAGATTTTGTTTTTACGAATTTTGAAGCCTTGAAAAAAGTTTTTGCATATAATCAAACGCGCCTTTATTTTCGGGATGCGAAAGTCTGTTATCTTCTGCCAGTACGTTTTCCGCTTCCTCAAAAGCTTTTTTCAACAACTCCATATCGCACAGAGAAGCAAATCTAAACTTCAAACCACCGCTCTGTCTTACCTCTCCTGCAGCACTCGGGAAAAAGTCTCCGGGGCCTCGCTGTTCAAGGTCGGCTTCGGCAATCTTATATCCGTTATTTGTAGAACACATAACGTTAAGTCTTGCCTTCGACTTCTCATTTTCAGTAGAAGAAACAAGAATACAGTATGATTTATCTGCCCCTCTTCCAACTCTTCCCCTCAACTGATGCAACTGCGAAAGACCGAATCTTTCCGCATTTTCAATAACCATCAGTACGGCGTTAGGCACGTTAACACCAACTTCTATAACCGTAGTAGAAACGAGAATTTTTATCTTATTCTGCTCAAACTCACGCATAACGCTGTTTTTTTCCGCAGCTTTCATTTTGCCATGGATAAGCCCCACGCGTATATCGGGAAACACTTCATTCTGCAGTTTTTCAGCAAGAGAAGTGGCGGACATCATATTCTTTTTTTCTTTTAATTCCATATCCTCGGAAGTAAAATCGAAGGGCAAAAGCGCTTCTTCCTCTCCGTCGGTATCTTCAACCAAGGGACACACGATATACACCTGATTTGATAATGCATTTTTGCGGATAAATCCGTTAAGCCTTTCTCTGTAGCTTTCGTCAACCAAAAACGTATCAACCTTTTTTCTTCCGGGCGGAAGCTCATCTAATATAGAAATATAAAGGTCACCGTAAAGTATCAAAGCAAGGGTACGAGGTATAGGCGTTGCCGACATAACCAATACGTGTGGATTATATCCCATTTCCTTCGTTTTTTCAGCAAGTGTTGACCTCTGGCGAACACCAAATCTATGCTGTTCGTCGGTAATAACAAGACCAAGTCTTCTAAACCCTACTTTTTCATTAAGCAATGCGTGGGTTCCGATAACTATATCAATACTGCCAACTGCAACTAAATCACATATTCTTCTTTTTTCAGAAGCAGGTGTTGAACCTGTCAAAAGTGCAGTTCTTATATTTAACTTTTCAAAAAGAACGGATAACTCGTTATAATGCTGTGTCGCCAATATTTCCGTAGGAGCCATAAACGCCCCCTGGGTTCCGTTTTTCACAGCAACGTATAGAGCTGCTGCCGCACAAATAGTTTTACCGCTTCCCACGTCACCCGAAAGCAGTCTGCTCATAGGAACGCCTTGATTGTTTGACATATCGGAAATTATTTCATTTACCGACCGCGATTGCGCACCAGTCAAAGAATATGGCAAAAGCTTTAAAAAGTCTGATATATCGGTGTCACACATAATAATACCGTTACTTTTTCTTTTTATATTCTTCTTTGAAATCGAAAGACCAAGCGCGAAAGCGTAAAGTTCTTCAAAAACAAAACGCTCCCTCGCTTTTTTTACCCGTTCGATACAGGACGGAAAATGTATTTCCATCAAAGCCTCTTTAAGACTCATAAGCCCCATTTTTTCAAGGGTAGACTTCCTGAACACCTCGGGAAAATCGTAATTTTCATATATAAGTGTATTCAATGCAAATTCGGTAGTTGCTTTAAGGAACTTTTGCGTCAAGCCTTCTGTGAGCGGGTAAACCGGCACAAGCGAGGGAAGTTTTTTCCCCGGAACAATAGGTTCATATATTGGAGATGACATTTCCCTACTGCCGTATTTTACGTTCAACTTTCCATAAAATCTAAACTCGTCACCAATATGAAAAACGTCTTTAACAAAAGGCTGGTTGAAAAAAGTAACCGTACACTTTCCCGTTTCATCAAAGGCAATAAACTTTGTAATCTGCTTTCTGTTTTTGAGCATAAAGGTCTGCGGGGTTGAAGCTACCGTAAGAACAAAGGCTCCAACCGTCCCGTCGGGAGTCATAGCGAGAGATAAAACGTTACCTCTGTTTTGATATGCTCTGGGAAAATGATACAAAAGCTCTTCTACGTTAGTAATACCAAGTGCAAAAAAAGATTCGCTTCTCTTTTTTCCAACACCGGATAAAGCCCCTATAGGCGTCAAAAAATCCATATACCACTTTCCCTCCTTTAATTTTAAAATAAGGCGGAGAATAATCTCCGCCAATAAAAATTAGTCTGCATCTTCTTCAGGTTCAAAAAGACTGTCTTTTGACTTACGAGAATGCTTTTTTTTCGCATATATTATATTCCCGTTACTGCTTTCTGCAAAAGCAATAGAACGTGATAAAACATACAAAACCGACACTCCGCAGTAAATGCTGAACGTAGAGTCAGGCATCAATTTTATCGTTCCCTGCAACATATATATAATTTCGGGAACAAATGCAATGGAAAGAAAAATTACGGCTAAATTTGAAAAGATAAAGTAAATAATAGGCTTTGATCTTCCCAAAGAAGCCCTTGACTCAAAAAGGCAGTACAGCATAAATATTATAAGAGAAACCTGTCTTAACACCTTAACCGGACTGTTTATAACTCCCGAACGGTCAAAGTAAAGACACATAAGAAACAGCAACGCCCATATTACGGGAAAAAACGACATAAAAGATACAAATCCCGATTTAGTTTTCCCGGACAAAGCCGCGGAAAAGTAATAAATCGAAACCAAAACAGCTACTATAACACAAGTAAGTTTAAGTTTTTCTATCGTAGTCATCGCAGGATCAGTCACTGTCGAAATAATATTCTTGCCCTTAAAATAGGCAACGACAATGTAAGCGGCTGCACCTGCAGACAAAAGAGAGGTTACAGAAGTAAGAAACGTTCCTCTGCTTAACTCGCAAGATAAAAGATCTCTTCTAAAAACCAAAGCTGGTGTAATTAACAAGACGACAGCAATGAATATGAAAATGTAAAATGCCCCCGGAGTCTTCGCGCCGTGAATATAAACCCCCGTATCAAACTCCAGATAGTTATCATACAAAATATACTGAAACAATACTGCTACAGCGGCAATTACCGCAGTAAGAAATACGTATAGCCTTGCCATTTTCTTATTTTCGTTCATATCATTTACCTTTTCATTCTTTATTTAAGAATTATTATACACCGAAAAAACGCATTTTTCAAGTCATTGCCAAAAAAATTAACCGTCTTATAAAGACAAAAGATTTACTTTTTTAGAATCGGGTATTTCATTTATAATTTTAGCCTCTCGGTTATGGCTTGTCATAATAAGCACCTGTGAATCATCAGCAGCATATCTGTCGGCAATAACCAACATATTTTTCAGTCTTATATCGTCAAGTCTTGAGAAACTTTCGTCAAAGACCACGGGAAGTTTGCCAACCGATTTACCGAACATTTCAGCTAAAGCCAGGCGCAACGAAATATAAGCAATATCTTGCGTACCAGAGCTAACGCTGTCAATAGTTTTAGTAAAAACGGCGCCTTCTTCTTCAAATGTATAAGTCATTTGCAAATTATCCGAAACACCTATTTGAGTATATTTGCCGTCGGTCAATCCGCCCATAAGCTTACCTGCCGCCGAAGAAAGACCGGGAGCAAGTTTATTTCTTAAATTAGCACCGGCTTTTTGAAGTTTTTCATAGGCAAGAACGTAAGCCTCATATTTAAATTCAAGCTCGTTAATTTTATCGTTAACACTCTTAAGACGGCTTTCAATGTCTGCAGGATCAGCCGATTTAGCCTTTAGTTCCACAAGCGTTTTTTCTAAAACAGAAACTTTTTCAGAAAGACTATCTTTGGCTTTTGAAACAAAATCAAATCTTTTTTTGAGTTCTGCCAAAGAATCGGGATCAAACTCAAATGCAATCGAATCATATTCTTCTTTAAGCGAAGCTTCCTCGTATCCTTGAATTTGCTGCTCTACAACCGCCAAAACAGCTTCATTCTTTTCTATTTCTTTGCGGTAGATTTCTATGTTGTCAGAAATCTCTTTTATATCTGCCACAGCATTATTCATAGATACCACAACCGTATCGGCTCCTCGGTTTTCGGGAGAAATCCCCCATTTTCCAAGAAGCTCACACGCTTGTTCTATTTTCGAATTTAGCTTTCTCAAAACTTCATTTTTTTGCAGTTCTTTATATTTAAGTAATTCGGTCCTGCTCTTTTCATAGCTTTCAGCTTCTTCGGTACGGCTGACAACAGCCATAAGCACATCTTCATCTTCCGCTTCAAAGAAGTCAAAGAGGTTATAAATTTTTTCTTTTGCTCTATATGACAGAATAAAACTGATAAGAGCGCTCAATGCAATTACCGTTCCGCCTATATACAAGACCTTGCCGATATTGCCCAAAGAATTCGCAAAAGCAACTGCCACAGAAGCAATTATAACCCCTACGGCTATCAAGGCGAAACCTAAAACAAAAAAACTTTTCTTTTGTTTTTTCAAAGAAGCGAGAAGTTCTGAAACCCCGTTTTTTCCGCCCTGTTCTTCAATATATTCGGCTTGTTCTTTCGAGTAATCCGCCTCTTCTCCGCAGTCGGATACGTCATTAGCGGAGTTAAGCTCATTTTTCAAAAACAAAACTTCGCTTTTTGCTTTTTCAATATCTTTGCTATATTCTTTGGTAGGGAAAAAGCCGTTAAACGTCATAGCGTCAACAATTTGCTTTTCACCTTGTTTATATTCTGCTATTTGCTTTTCAATCTTTTTCTTTTCAGCAAACTTGGAAAGCAAATAATGAAGTTCCGTCTTTCTCATTTGAGCAGCCATTTTTTCGGAATCTTTTTTATTCTTTTCCACAGCCGATACAGCAAAACCGAGAGAGGTTTCGTTTTGGATAATATTCTCATTGACTTGTCTTGATTCAACAAGTTTTTCGATCAATTCATCGCGTTCTCTTTCAAGAATATCAAGCATACCTCTGCCCGTATTCTTTTTATGTCTTATCATAACGCGTGCTTCATCGAGTTTTTTCAAAGCCTTATCTGTATTAACACTCTCATCGGCAGAGTAAAATATATTTTCAACCGCCTGCCCTATATCTCCGCCATTAAAATAAGCGCCTTCATTCTGACGTATGTAAACCGTCCTTGTAAACACCTCTTCAGGCACACCGAAAAAGTGTTCTCCGGGATTTTTTATTCCCGCCAAAACAGCCCCCGTTTCAAGTTCGACAACGGTTAATTCATCTTTATAACTGTTGCCGTGAGAAATCATAGAACGTTCAATACGGTAACGGTTTGCGCCGCAATTCAAAACAATACTTCCGGAAACATCATTGGTTTTCCAGCTTATATGTCTTTTTCTTTCGCTCATTTCACCGCCGAGCGACTTATTTGACAGTCCGTAAAAAACAAATTTAATAAATTCACAAAGGGTACTCTTTCCCGACTCATTTCTGCCTTCAAGTATGTTAACGCCGCAAGTCAAATCAAACTCCCGATTCGATAACTTACCGAAATTTCCAATTTTTATATTTTCTATATACATAACAAACCTCAAAAATCAACGACGTTATTACCGCCAAGTGCCGAAAGACCGTATTTCAGGGCAGAATAAGCTATCTCACGTGTTTTTTCATCATCTGATTCAAGCAATGGTAAAAGCTCGTCGTAAAAGGCGCCCCTTACCGTAGGATCATTTTTTAATTTTTCAACGTCATAAAAAGGTCTCGTTTTATTTAGAACTTCAAGATAGAAAAGATTATCCTCAAGGGAGGTAAAGGCGCTTTTGGAAATAACGAGTTCAGAGGACACATCGCCTTCAAGCACTATTCTTACCAAAGCATCTCTCGAATAATTTTTCTCTGCAATAATATCTTTTACTTTTGGCAAAACATCTGAAATATTCTGCGCTCCGGTAACGTTAATATTCTCTGTTTCATAATGCCGTTTACAAAAACGCAGTTTCTTAAAATCGTATTTCAGTTCACATCTGTCTTTCTCAAGTTCGCAAAGTATGGCACCCTTGTAACCGCATTCGCCGAAATTTCTGCCTTCAAGACAACCTGAATACGCATAAAAAGTTTCCCCGAGTCTTTCGACATCAGAACCAAGATGAATATGCCCCAAAGCTATGTAGTCAAACTCACTGTTTCTTATATCATCATTTGATATAGGGCAAACTCCCTTACCCGATGAAGTTAACTCACCGTGAGCAAGAAGAATATTAACTTTTGAAGGATTTTTCGGCTTTATATCCTTGAAAGGATTGTAGTCCAACGTTGTGTCTGTAAATGCATAGCCGTATATATCAACGTTTAGTTCATCAAAAGAAAAACAAGATACGTTAGTACTGTTAAAAATATAGACATTAGACGGAAAATCCGTTTTGCAGTATACGCTGTCAGGCGTATACGGATCATGGTTACCGGGAGAAATAACAAACTTACACAAAGGATTATCCGCAAATTCTCTCTTTACCATAGCGACTGTATCCCGCGTAACATTCATACTTTCAAAAAGATCTCCGCTTATAACAACTATATCAATACCATTCATCTTGACGTAATTCATCATAGATGAAAAAGTAGCCAACAATTCATTTCTTCGAAGTTCCGACTTCAAAGCATCACCACAAACAAAGGGCGCATCAAGATGAAGATCTGCACAATGTAAAACTTTTACCATATTTCCCTACCTCCGTGCATATATTATACACCATTCTTTATATTTTTTCAACTTTATTATTGAATTATTTATGTGTATTATGTTATAATAAAGTTAAGTTTAATGAAACGAGGAAAAAAGTAATGGCAGGATATAGAAGAGGACGTATAAACGAAGAGGTCGTAAGAGAACTTGCCTCCATAGTACGCGAGGTAAAAGACCCCCGCGTTCAGAAAGCAATAGTGAGCATAACTGCCGCAGACGTAACAGCAGATATGAAGTATGCAAAAATATACTTCTCTTGCATAGGCAACGCCGATAAAGCGGAAGTAAAAAAAGGACTTGAAAGTGCATCGGGCTTTATGAGAAAGCAAATAGCGGTAAGACTTAACCTTCGTCAAACCCCGGAACTTAAATTCATTCCCGATGATTCAATCGAATACGGCGCAAATATAAACAGACTGTTGAAACAGGTTGAGGACGATTTGCATGATTAACAATACCACTTTACCCGCAATAGCGGAAATTCTTAAACAAAGAAACAGAATATTGCTTATATGTCACGTTCGTCCCGACGGAGACACTTTGGCATCTGCATTCGCTTTAAAAGCAGTACTTGAAGATATGGGAAAGAAAATCGTTTGCACGTCAAGCGATAAAGTTGCAGACAGACTTTCATTTCTCTGCGACGATACAGTATATTTGCCCGATGAACTACCAAAAGCCTTTAGCCCGGACCTTGTAGTATCAGTAGACGTGGCAAGTTACTCTATGCTTGGAAACTGCAAAGAGCTTTTATTTCTTGCGGAATCAATAAAGATAGACCACCACGAAGCTGTCGAACAGTTTGCTGACCACAATTATACTGTTTCGGAAAGTGCATCTTGCTCGGAAATTATTTTTGATTTGATAAATTTACTTACCGACAAAATGAGCGACAGAGTATGCGAGTTACTTTATGCTGGAATAAGTTTTGATACAGGTTGCTTCAAGCACTCCAACGTTACAAGCGGTACACACGAAAAGGCGGCATATCTTATTTCAAGAAAAGTTGATTCGGCTTTGATAAACCAAAAATTGTTTGGTAATAAGACAAAAAAAGAAATTGAAGCCTTAAAAATGGCATACAATAATTTAGAATTTTTTGCAAACGGCAAAATTGCAATAACCTGCATAACAAACGCAATGCGCGAAGAGAAAGGACTCTCGGAAGACGATATTGCAGATTTGGCTCAAATCCCCATAGAAATCGAGGGAGTACTAATCGGCGCGACCTTGAAAGAAAAGGGCGATAAACCGGGCAACTTTAAAATATCTATGCGCAGCCATCCCGGAACAAATGCAGGAGCAGTATGCAAGCGCCTTGGCGGCGGTGGACACATCTGCGCCGCAGGAGGACTTGTTGTAGCAAACACAAAAGAAGATGCAATTAAACTTGTAGTCGAAGCTGCGCTCACAGAAATAAAATAAAAGGAATATACACAAAAATGACAGATAATACCCTTATGGGCGTAATTTGTATAAACAAACACCAGGGTGTAACTTCTCATACGATTGTAAATATGATAAGAAGACTGTACAACACCAAGCAAGTGGGGCATACAGGCACTCTTGATCCTATGGCAACAGGGGTTTTACCCGTTATGGTGGGGAGAGCAGTTAAAGCATCTGAATATTTAACTGCCGAAGACAAAGGCTATATAGCCGAAATGCAACTCGGTATCGTTACCGATTCAGGCGATATTACAGGAAATATAATATCTCAAAATAACGTTATTCCAAGCCACGAAACCGTAAAAGACACCGTAAAAACGTTTATAGGAACAATAAAACAGACACCTCCTATGTACAGCGCCTTGAAAGTTAACGGACAAAAGCTTGTTGACCTTGCAAGAAAAGGTATAGAAGTGGAGCGAGAGTCAAGAGATATACACATAAAATCAATAGATTTAGAGGTTATCGACGAAAACACCGGCAAATACAGACTTAATGTAGAGTGTTCAAAAGGAACATACATACGTACGCTTTGCACAGACATAGGTGAAAAGCTCGGTTGCGGCGCAGTTATGAGCAGCCTGTGCAGAACAAAAAGCGGAAACTTTAATATACACAACAGTTATACAATAGAACAGCTTGAAAATATGAACGAAGAAGAACGCGCCTCTCTTCTCTGCCCAATAGATGCCCTATTTTCAGATATTGAAGAGGTTAAATTATCCCCCTTCTTTGAAAAATTAGCAAAAAGCGGTCTTGAAATATACGTTAAAAAGATTGGTATTTCTCCTGAAAAAATATCGGTGGGAACACGCGTTCGACTGTGCGGTGAAAAAGGCTTTTTTGCACTTGGAGAAGCAAGGGATTATCCTAACGGGAGAGCTATCAAACCTATAAAACAGTTTATTCTTTAAAAGAACAGAATTTAAGCGAACCCCACATTCTCTAAATTACACACAAAGATAATATGGCATACAGATTTTACCTGTATGCCATATTGTTATTATTTGATGATTTCTTTACCGCCCATATACATACGGAGAGGTTCGGGAATACGGATACTTCCGTCTTCCTGAAGGTTATTTTCAAGGAATGCAATAAGCATCCTGGGGGGAGCAACAACCGTATTGTTAAGCGTATGAGGGTAGTAGTTATCCTTTTCTTTTCTTCTTACTCTGATACCAAGGCGTCTTGCCTGAGCATCACCTAGGTTGGAACAGCTTCCAACTTCAAAATACTTCTGCTGACGGGGAGACCAAGCCTCAACGTCAATGCTCTTAACCTTAAGGTCAGCAAGGTCACCCGAGCAACATTCAAGAGTTCTTACGGGAATGTCAAGGCTTCTGAAGAATTCAACGGTATATGAATACATTTTGTGGAACCAATCCATGCTCTCTTCGGGCTTACAGATAACGACCATTTCCTGTTTTTCAAACTGGTGAATTCTGTAAACGCCTCTTTCTTCGATACCATGGGCGCCAACTTCTTTTCTGAAGCAAGGAGAATAACTCGTCATAGCTTTAGGCAATTCAGCTTCATCAGTAATAGTATTGATAAACTTACCAACCATAGAGTGCTCACTCGTACCGATAAGGTAAAGGTCTTCGCCCTCTATCTTATACATCATATTTTCCATTTCAGAGAAACTCATAACGCCCGTAACAACGTCGCCTCTGATCATAAAGGGAGGAATATAGTAGGTAAAGCCCTTGTCAATCATAAAATCACGAGCGTAAGAAATAATAGCTGAATGAAGTCTTGCAATATCGCCGCAGAGGTAGTAGAAGCCGTTGCCGCTTGTTCTTCTTGCGCTGTCAAGGTCAATACCGTTAAGTCTTTCCATAATGTCTACGTGGTAAGGCACTTCAAATTCTGGAACCACAGGCTCACCGAAACGTTCAACTTCAACGTTTTCACTGTCATCCTTACCTACAGGAACAGAGTCGTCAATGATATTGGGAATAACCATCATTCTTGACTTAACATCATTTTCAAGCTGTTCGATTTTTTCTTCAAGTGAAGCAAGTTCGCTTGCAGCATCGCTAACTTGTTTTTTGGCAACTTCAGCTTCTTCTCTCTTGCCTTGAGCCATAAGCTTACCTATTTCCTTGCTTACGGTGTTTCTCATAGCGCGGATAGAATCTCTCTTTGCCTTTGCTTCTCTGTTCTGAACGTCAAGTTCAATTACTTCGTCAACAAGAGAAAGCTTATCGTCCTGAAACTTTTTCTTGATATTTTCCTTTACCACATCGGGATTTTCACGTAAAAATTTGATGTCTAACATTTTCTATAATCTCCTAAATATATTATTTTCAAAAATAAAAACAAAAAAAGCCTTTCCATTACCCAAATTAGTTTTAAGTGTAATTCGACAAAAACTCAAAAAACATAAAACCAATGGGACGGAAATGCTCCGCGGTGCCACCCATATTGCGCAAAAGTACGCGCCTCTTATATAGGGTAACTGTTTCACATAAACATCTACCCTAACACGCTGTAAAGGGCGCACCCTCTTCGGTTCATCGCCGAAGTTGAGCTCTGAAAACGGAAAACAACCAAAATACCCATACGGTTCTCACCAACCACCGTTTCTCTGTGCGGTATATATGACTGTATTTTTTTCATCAAACGCTTTTTTATCTATAATAAAACTTTATTTTTTAGCATATTTTGGGTTAACTATCTGTCTCCAGTCGAGGTCGCCTCTGTCGAGAGCGCGTACGAGAACCTCTGCCGTAGCTATATTTGTTGCCAAGGGAACATTGTGGATATCACAAAGTCTTACGAGGTTATTATCTGTTTCGAAACTATAATCAGAATCTCTGAAAAACAGGAGCATATCAATTTCGTCATAGGATATACGTGATGCAACCTGTTCTGCACCGCCTTGCTGTCCTGAAAGAAGGCATTCGATGTTAAGTCCGGTAGCATCTGAAATATACTTACCCGTAGTACCCGTAGCAAAAAGCTCGTGCTTACTCAGTATTCCGCAATAAGCAATACAGAACTGAGCCATCAATTCCTTTTTCTTTTCTCCTGCTATAATCGCAATCTGCATTTTTTCCTCCTATTGTATATATAAGGGTTTAAAACTGTTTTTTTAATTTAATTATTTAAAAGTTTTTTTCTGTTTATTCCTTTGAATCCGGTAAACAAGGGGATATTCTTTCCCTCTGTTCTTTGGCGTATATTAGTAAACGCCTTTGAAATATTGTGCCCCTGTGCTTTGTCGATAAGCTCCCCCTTATCCTGCATAAGAACAAGTCCCAGGTCATAAGGGATTATACCGCCGAGACACAACGCCGTTCTATCTATAATATCCACAACCGACGGCTTTTTATCACTGTCTCTGCCCGAAGTATCAAACATATTTATTATAAGTTTTCTGTCGGAAATTCCCGCATCTTCAAGTTCGCGGCCTGTACATTCCGCCGCCCTGATTGATGGAAACGAATGATTAGCAATTATATATGCCGTATCACTTATAGATGCCGCCGCCGAAAACTCCTCGCCCGAACTTCCGGGAGTATCGAGAACAATATATCCAAGCTGATATTTTTCCTTTGCCTCTTCCAATATATCAGAAAACGCCTTTTTGTCTATTCCGCTTTTGCAATTAAAGGGTGCCGGCAAAAAGAGCAACTTTTCATTACCTCTATAAGAGATAACAGCCTTTTCAAGAGGGGTTTTTCCCGAAAGAACATCGCCTAAATCGTGTACGATTTCATTTTCAAGACCGAGCAATACGTCAAGGCTTCTCATACGGAAATCACAATCGACAAGTAAAGTTTTTTTCCCTGACATCGCCCACGAGAGAGCAAGGTTTGCTGCAACGGTGGACTTACCTACACCGCCCTTGAATGAGGTAACGGTAATAACTCTGCACGACATTTGTCCACCCCCGTTTTTCCACAAAATATAGATATAGTAGTTTAATTATATCATATTAAACAAACTTTTGTCAATACGCAAAACGCGTTAGACAGAAGATTTTTTGTAGTTTGAGCAAATTATACCATTTCATAACAACCTCATCCGACTCGCTGCTTAAAATCTATTACAATCATTTTTTTATCAGCGTCGCCATTAGATAAACAGTTATTACCATACAATACGCGACGTGACGGATGAGGTCGTCTTTACAAAACGCTTTATATATAAACAAAAAAAGAGCCGATTCCACGTAAAATCAACTCTTTTTAATTATTCAGTTGTATCATTTTTTCATTTCGCACAGGTCTGCCATAAAACACGTATCGCATTTAGGCGAACGCGCGGAGCATACTTCTCTGCCGAACTGAACTATTCTGTGGCAGAAATCCGATTGTTCTTCCTCGGGAAGATACTTTTTCAAAGCCATTTCGACCTTTACGGGTGATTTTTCGTCAGAATTGGTAAACCCAAGTCTGCCCGATATGCGTATACAGTGAGTATCTGCAACAACCGCCGGTTTACCGTATATATCGCCTAAAATAAGGTTGGCTATCTTTCTGCCCACACCGGGAAGTTCAAGCAGCTCTTCCATAGTATCGGGAACACGGCTGTCAAACTTTTCAACAAGTATCTGACAGCTTTGCTTTATCTCTTTCGCTTTCATTCGGTACAGACCGCACGGCTTAACTATTTCTTCAAGACGCGTTATATCACTTTCTGCCATAGCTTCAAGGGTAGGAAAAGCCTCAAAAAGAGGGATTGCAACTATATTTACTCTTTTGTCCGTACACTGCGCCGATAGCCTTGCAAGAACAAGCAATTTCCAGGGTTCCCCCTGATATTCAAGAGCACATTCCGACGAATAATGCTCTTTTAATCTGTTTGCAACCTCAACAGCTTTAAGTTTTAGCCTTTTATCTTTCGTCATCTTATCTGACCGTTACCCGAAATAAGAAATTTAACCGTAGTCAACGCTTCAAGTCCCATAGGACCTCTCGCGTGAAGCTTCTGGGTTGAAATTCCTATTTCAGCACCGAACCCAAACTCGTTACCATCAGTAAAACGTGTCGATGCGTTTACGTATACAGCCGCTGCATCAACCGTCTTTTTGAAATATTCGGCGTTTGTTATATCGTTCGTAATTATAGCCTCGCTGTGCTTGGTGTTGTATTTATTGATATGTGCTACCGCTTCTTCAACACTGTCAACGACCTTAACGGCAATTATATAATCGTCATATTCTGTCTCGTAGTCTTCTTCGGTAGCCTCTTTAGCAAAGTCAAGTATTTTTCTTGTTTTTTCACAACCTCTTATTTCAAGGTTAAACTGCTTTGAAATCTCGGCAAACTTAGGCAAAAATTCTTCTGCAACAGCCGAATGAACGAGCAACGTCTCAATAGCGTTACAAACAGACGGTCTCTGGTTCTTCGCGTTTGAAGCAACATTAACAGCCATATCTATATCAGCCGCCTTATCAACATAAAGGTGACAGTTTCCCGCACCCGTTTCAATAACGGGCATCGCCGCATTTTCAACAACGCTTCTGATAAGACCTTTGCCACCGCGAGGAATAAGCACGTCGATATATTGACGCATACTCATAAGAACTGATGCACCCTCTCGCGATGTGTTGTCAACGAGAGCCAAAGCATCTGGACATATTCCCTCTTCTTTCATAGCCTCTTTCATAAGAGAAACAAAAACTCTGTTTGTATTGATAGCCTCTTTACCGCCGCGAAGAACAACTGCATTGCCCGTTTTAATACAAAGAGCAGCCGCATCAACGGTTACGTTGGGACGAGCTTCAAAAATAATAGCAACAACACCAAGCGGAACTTTTACTCTTTTTATTTCTATACCGTTGGGACGTGTCCATACGTCGCCGCCACCGAGAATGTCTTTAAGTCCGACAAGCTCAAGCAACGCGTCGCTTATCCCCTTAATTCTGCTCTCGTTAAGAGTAAGTCTGTCCACCATAGTGGGAATAACGCCGTTCTTTTCAGCATTAGCAACGTCAACTGCATTTGCTTCGAGGATAGCATCTTTATTGTCGAGAAGTTTTTGCGCAATACGTGCAAGAACGTTATTTCTCTGGGGGAGTGAACTATTGGCAATAGAACCTTCAGCCGCCTTAACGGACTTGCAAAGCTGTTCAATATATTCGTATATTTCTTTTGTAAATTCCATATCGTTTCCTCTTTTTACTTTGTAAAGGGTTCAAAATATGAACCGTGCTGGATACCCTCGTTTAACATATCGTAAAGTATTGAGAAGTCTTCTCCGCTTACTATCATCATGGGTATTCCGTTTCCACAAGCTATTTCAGCCGCGTGGAGTTTTGAGGTCATTCCGCCCGTACCTCTTGCAGAACCCGCCCCGTCAGCACAAGCATAAAGAGCCTCGTCAACTTTGGGAATCCTCTTGAGCATTTTGGCATTAGGATTAGTTCTGGGATCGCTGTCGTAGAAACCGTCTGTATCGCTCATGTTTATAAGCAAATCTGCCCCCGCAAGTACGGAAACGTAAGCCGAAAGCGTATCGTTGTCGCCGAATTTAATTTCATCAAAAGCAACGGTATCGTTTTCGTTTACTATCGGAATACATCCCATTTTTAAAAGGGTTGCGAATGTATTTTCGGCATTAGTTCTGGGAATATCGTTAGTAACCGTATCCCTCGTTAAAAGAATCTGCGCTACAGTATGACCGTAATCGCCGAAAAATCTTTCGTATATCATCATAAGAACGCCTTGTCCGACAGCCGCCAAAGCCTGTTTTTCCTCAACAGAAGAGGGACGGCGCTCAAGATTAAGTTTCCCGATACCTGCACTTACCGCGCCCGAAGATACGAGAACGACTTCTCTGCCCGTATTTTTCAAATCACTGAGAACACGGCACATTTTTTCAATTCTCTGCAAATTAAGCTTACCGTTTTCATAAGTAAGTGTGGAAGAACCCACCTTCACAACTATTCTTTTTGCACTTTTTACTCTTTCCATAATCTATAATTCTTTCTCTAAATGATAATTTTTTTCAAAAAACCCTTTTAATCTAATAAAAAATATATTATAATAGTATTATATTATATTTTCTATCATTTTTCAAGTAGGTTTCGCATTATTTTCACGCAATAATGCAGTAATAAAAGCAGGAGAAAAAGCAATGAAACAAAAAATAACATTAGTCGTATCGGGAATCAGAATAAACGTAGTAACTGAAAATGACCCCGAATATGTAAGAAAACTGGGCAGACTTCTTGAAAACAGAGTCAGCGACCTTGTTATATCCTCTTCAACACGTCAAAAGAACGAGGCGTTGTTACTTTGTGCGCTTGATTACCTTGACGAAAGAAATAAACTCGCCAAAGAAAACGAAGAACTTAAAGCGGAAATCGAAGCATTAAAAACCAACAAATAAGGAGATTAAAAACAAATGGTTAAATTTTGGAAATATACGGGCTTTCCCGTTTTATGCGGTATAGTATTCGGCATGATGCTTGCAACCTTCACAAAGGATATAGGAGCACTTTCCTGGCTATCTTACGGACTCGTATTCGGTATGGAGAATCCTCTCATTCTCAATCTTGGTATAATCGATTTAACTTTCGGTTTGGCAATAAACCTCAACGTTGCGACAATAATTTGTATTACCCTGTGCCTTATAGTTGCAAAATACATATTTAAACGCTAAAAAAGGGACAAGTAATATGAAAATAATATTAGCTTCAAAATCGCCCCGAAGACGTAAGATGTTTGACGAACTGAAAATCGAGCATATCTTGTGGGACGGAGATGTAGACGAAAACAGCTTAAAAGACAAGATAAAAAGACTATCACCGTGCAAACAAGTGGAACTTCTTGCAAAAGCAAAAGCTAAAGGATGCTTTGAGGATATAAAGGATAATAAGGCTCTTATAATTGCGGCAGATACAGTTGTTGCATTAAAGCGCGATATTCTCGGTAAGCCCGAAGATGACGATGATGCAAGAAAAATGCTTCGCAGTATGAGCGATACCACCCACTACGTTTATTCGGGCGTATGCGCGATATATAACGGCAAAACCGTTTCAAGCAGTGAAAAAACAAAAATAAAATTCAGAAAGATTACCGACAAAGAAATTGAAAGATATATTGAAACCGGCGAACACAAAGACAAAGCAGGTTCGTACGGAATTCAGGAAAAGGGCGGATATTTTGTTGAAAGCGTCAGCGGTGATATAAACAACGTTGTCGGTCTGCCTGTTCTCAAATTGCGGAATATGATTTTAGATGAATTTAAAATAGATTTATTTGACTTAAACTAAAAAAAGAGGTGTAGTAATGGCAAGGATTATCGGAGTTGACCTTGGCACATCAAATACATATATATACAGAAAAGGAAGAGGGATAGTAGTAAGAGAACCCTCTGTTATCGCAATAGACGAAGAAAAAAGCCGCGTTGTAGCCCTCGGCGAAGATGCGTACAATATGATAGGCAAAGAACCCACCGGTGTTAAAGCGGTAAAGCCTATAAAGGACGGCGTTATTTCCGAGTTTGATATAACGGTCGCTATGCTTCACGGATTTTTCGCAAAAGCATCCGGCAAAGGCAGCTTAAACAGACCTAACGTTGTACTTACAGTATCAAACAGCATTACGGAAGTTGAAAAAAGAGCGCTTGAAGAGGCATCTGCAGAAGCGGGTGCGCGAAGCGTTGCAATACTTCCCTCTCCGTTTGCAGCCGCAATGGGCGCAGGATTACCCATAGAAGAGCCGAGAGGAAGTATGATAGTTAACATCGGCGGCGGAACCACCGATGTTGCTGTAATGAGCCTCGGCGGAATAATTCAAAGCAATTCCGTAAGAGTCGGCGGAGACGAGATTGACGAAGCAATCGCAGCATACTTAAAGAGAACTTACAACCTAATTGTAACACTTACCGATGCAGAAGAATTAAAAAGAACACTCGGTACTCTTTCATTAACAGGCGAAGAAAAAACACAGGAAGTATACGGCCGCGATGCAGTAAGCGGTCTGCCTTTGACGGTAAATGTGAAAAATACCGAACTTAAAGAACCAATTGAAGAACAGCTTTCAAAAATTACCGACTGCATTAAATCAACGCTTGAAAAACTGCACCCCGAACTTTCGGCTGACATTTACGAATACGGACTCACACTTTCGGGCGGTGGAGCGTTGATTGACGGAATACAAGAATATTACTCCAAGTTATTTGGATTCGAAGTAAAAATTGCCCAAAATCCTCTTGATTGCTGTGTTGTGGGAATACAAAAAATAATTGAACTTCTCCCCGATGCAATAAGTTTTAACGAAAAATAAAAATAGGAGAAAACAACATTGAAAAATCTGTTCCAAAACAAATTTATGGTAGTGCTGATAGTGATAGCTATATTGCTTGTAGGTACGACGTCCTTTATATCCGCGTTGGGTTACACTTCTTATGTCAGAAATGCCATAGGTATTGTTTTGACGCCGGTACAAAAGGGACTAAACTTTGTTTTTGACGGTTTTGAAGATATTTTTTCTTCAAAAGAAAAATACGGTGAACTAAAAAAAGAAAACGAAAGTTTGAAGCAGCAGTTGGCTGAAAACGAAGAAAAATTAGCACAAGCAGACCTTGCTTTACAAGAAAACGAATCATTAAAAGAATTTTTCGGCATAAAAGAAGAGCATATTGACTGTACTTTTGAAAATGCAAAAATTACAGGCCGTCAGTCAAACACGTATAACGTGTTATATACCATTAACAAGGGTACGTATCACGGTATAACCCCGGGAATGCCCGTTATTGACAAATACGGTGTATTAGGCTGTGTCAGCGAAGTTGGCTTAACCTGGGCAAAAGTTACGTCTATAACAGAACCCGACGTATCGTTGGGAGCAGTAGTTGAAAAAAGCGGGAACGTAGGTGTTTGCGCAGGTTCTTTTACTGCGGCTAAAAATGGACTCTGCGTACTTTCATATCTTCCAAAAGATGCAACCGTTGAAATAGGCGACAGAATAGTAACTTCCGACGAAAGCGCAATGTTTCCAAAGGGAATGTTGATAGGAACGGTTGACTCAATAGAATCCGATTCCCTTACAAGAGAAATAATTGCATATATCAAACCTGCGGCAGATTTAGAAAACGCAACCAACGTTATGGTCATAACCGAATTCGAGGCTGCTTATGAATAATAAAACCTCTTTTTTATCGATTGTACTTAACACAGTTATATACGGACTTTTGGGAGCATTTCTTGCAGTTATCCAGACTACTCTTATGCCACAATTAACTGTATATTACGCAGTAGCGGATATAATAATAGGCGCTATATGTTGTATAGGAATATATAAAGGCGAAAATACAGCCGCCCTATTTGGTCTTTGGGCAGGACTTTGTGTTGAAGCATTGGGAAGTACGAATATTTCACTTCTCCCATTGTTTTACACATTAGTAGGATACGTATGCGGCAGAATAGGCTTTAACGCAAAATCCAACGCGCGTTTTGCAGCATATCTCGTTTCCATTCCTCTTTTGTGCCTTTCAAGGACTGCTTTTTCATTTATTTTTCATATAATAATATATTTTGAAAGCATTGATTATACGGTGCTTTTTCTCCATACCCTTTTACCTGAATTTATATACACCCTCGTTGTGTGTATTCCCGTGTTTATTTTAGTAAAGGTATTTGAGTATCCTGTATACATAATAAGAAAGAGAGGCGGTTTGTATTGAAAAAAACAAGCAGACATCATTTTAGATACATATTACTCGCTTCCCTTTTTGTTTTGATATGCGCATTTTTTATCGGCAGAATAATATATTTGCAAGTAACTGCCCCTGAAAAGAAAGAAGACTCTGATTTAACCGTCAGAACGTTAACAGTCAAAGCATTGCGCGGAGAGATATTTGACAGAAACGGTAAGCCTTTGGTATCAAATGAATATTCTTATAACGTTTATCTCGATGCAGGAAGCTTCCCCAAAACCAACTACGCGATAAATAGGGAAATAATTTCTTTGATAGATATTTTAAAAGCTTCTATTGAAACAGACTATTTCCCCATCCAAAAGACAAAGGAAGGAATAGAATACAAAGCATTTGAAAGCAACAGTCAAAAAGAAAAAAGTTTTTTAAAAATGCTCGACAGATATGCTCTTTCAAGAGAAACTGAAGCTGTAGGACTTGTAAAATATTTGGAGAAACGGTATGCGCTCGTTGATACAAAAGGAAACCTCACCGTAAAGGAAGAATATTATCTACCTGTTATGGCAATACGTTATGAATCTGAAAGACTGAATTTCAGTTCAACCAATCCTTTTACTATCGCTTACAACATATCAAACGAACAGCTTACAGCGATTGAAGAAGCAAATTTGAACGGTGTATCTATTGAAAAGAAAGCCGAAAGAGCTTACAACTATCCATCTTATGCAAGTCACATTTTAGGCAGAACCGGAAAAATCCCGTCAGAAAAACTTGGATATTATACAGAAAAAGGCTATTCAATGGATGCTGTAGTTGGTATTGACGGTGCAGAAGAAGCATTTGAGGAATATCTTCGCGGACAAGACGGAATTCTCGTTATAGTTGAAGATGCAAACGGGAACAGAGTAGACGAATATTATAAAAAAGAACCCATTCCCGGAAAAGACGTATATCTTACGATAGATATAGATATGCAGATTACCGCCGAAGATGCTCTGGCATATAATATTCAATATATACGAAACAAAGCTATTGAAAAAATAGCAGAAGATACAGCAAAATATACCCTTCCCGACGGTACGCTCAGTCCTAATGCAAAAATATCTCAATATATAGGCGAAGACGTAAGCTCGGGCGCGGCTACATTAGTTGATCCATATACAGGCGAAGTTTTAGCACTTGCCTCAAACCCTACCTTTGATTTAACGAACTACATTAAGGAATATAACACACTAATCAACGCAGAATATAATCCGCTCTTCAACAGAGCTCTTATGGGAACTTACGAACCGGGTTCAACTTTTAAGATAAGCGTTGCAGCAGCGGCTCTCGAAAATGGGGTTATAAATAGAAACACAACGATTTTTGACAGCGGTGTATATAAGTTTTATAATGACTTTCAGCCGCATTGTTGGATATATACGTCTTACGGTTACGGACATGGAAACGTTAACGTTATATCCGCAATACAAAATTCTTGTAACTACTTTTTCTATGACGTTGGAAGACAGTTGACTATAGAAAAACTTAATAAATATTGCAAATCGTTAGGGTTAGGTGAACCTACGGGAATAGAGATTCCCGAATCAGCAGGAATTTTGGCAGGTCCCGAATACAGTTCATCAATAAACAAAATATGGGTTCCGGGCGATACGATCCAAGCCGCCATCGGCCAGTCGGACAACAACTTTACACCAATGCAAATTTCTATGTATCTTTCAACCCTTATAAACGGCGGAACAAGATACCAAGCCCATATACTTCATTCAGTACGCGAATACGGCACAGGCAAGATTCTTTACGAGCCTACTCCAAATGTTTTAAATACAGTTCAGCTTTCCGAAGAAAACCTGCAGACATTAAAGCTCGGCATGAGAAACGTTATGGAAAACGGAACTGCAGCAGCAGTTTTTGCCGATTATCCCATTGAACTTGGCGGAAAAACAGGAACGGCACAGGTAGGAAAGACCAGAAGTAACAACGGTATTTTTATGGCATTTGCCCCTTATGACCAACCTCAAATAGTAGCTACTTGCGTTATTGAGCAGGCGGGCGGAAGTAACGACTGCGGTGTTACACTTCGAAGAATGTTTAATAAGTATTTTAATATAAATGAATAATAAAAAGGAACCAAGGAGTAAAAATATGAAAAGACTGATTTTTGTATTATTAGTCATTATAATAACCGCAACGTGCTTCTCTTGCGGTGCAAAACTGCCCGAAACAGGAGACTTTGAATGTGAATTTGATAAAGAAAACAAGACGGCAACAATAACCAAGTATAACGGCAAAGAAACAACGGTAACCATTCCCGAAGCATTTGAAGAATATACCGTAATTGAAATCGGCAGAAATGCATTTAAGGAGAACTACGAAATATCCGAAATTACTTTTCCTAAAACCTTGAAAAAAATCGGCCAGTCTGCATTTGAACTTTGTATTAGTCTAAAAGAAATTACTCTCCCCGAATCCCTTGAAAATATAGGCAATACCGCCTTTGCGAACTGTAGAGGCATAAAAAAAGTTTCCATTCCGAACAACTTACACACTATTGGTATATGTGCTTTTACCGGTTGTACTTCATTGGAAACTATAAATGTTGCAAATGATAATAAAAAATATGTTTCAGACGACAAAGGCATATTGTTCACAAAAGACTACAAAGAGCTTATTCAATATCCTTTAGGTAGCCAAGATACAAACTATGAGATACCTAATAACGTAACGTCTATTGCAAGTTATGCATTTGAAAAAGCTCAATTTATTGAAAAAGTAACCTGCCCCGAAACCTTAAAGACAGTCGGCAGTTATGCATTCCAAGCATCAACCTTAAAAGAAATAAGTTTCAAGAATGGATTTGAAGAAGTAGGCGCCTTTGCCTTTAACGAGTCAAAACTTACGTCCGTTGAACTCGGCACTTCAATTAAGAAGATAGGCGAATCGGCATTTGCTTGGTGTACGGATCTTGAAAGTATGTATTTCCCCGACAGCGTAGAGGAAGTTGGAATTTCAGCATTCTTTATGTGTACGTCTATAAGCGAATTTACGGTTATAGACAGTAATAAACACTTCACATCAGACGCGCGAGGCGTATTATTTAATAAAGACAAAACGACACTTCTCTACTATCCTATTGCAAATGACGCAAACGAATATAATATACCAAGTTCGGTAACAAAAATATCTGCAAACGCATTTTCGCCTTGCTTGAAACTTACTAAAGTAACTATCCCAGATTCAGTTGAAACTATAGAAGATAGTGCATTTGCTCAATGCACAAACCTTGTAGACGTAATATACGAGGGAACACAACCCAAAAATATCGCAGAAAATGCATTTGATAAGTAACACTCCAAAAGGGACTGAGTCATTCACTCGGTCCTTTTTGTTTGCACAAAAACGATACAGAATCTACATAGAGCGTAATTAACAAAATTTTTCACCCTCTGTTCCCGTTATTGTGAATCAACTTTCTGTGCTCGCTGCTAATGAATACTTAGAGTTATTTCTCTTGTTCCTCTTAATTTAATTGACAAAACGTTTTTTATTTTCCTGAGGATAAACCTTCAAAAAACTACTGTTCTGGACCTAAGATTTCGATAATCTAAATATCTGGTTAGAAACCATGCAGGACTCTATACCTTATATGAATCAATATTTATTCTCTTTGCATTTTTATTGTTCAAAAGATTTTTGGATTTCGAAAAAGCGTATGTTAAATATACAAAAAGAGAAACAAAGGATACGATAACTGTTCTGTATTGAAACCAATAGTGAATTACGGTAGGCTGAGCCGCAACGGCAAACCACACCAACGGGAGTACACCGATAAACAGAAAACAACCAAGGGAAAGAGCTTCTTTTTTGGGGCGTGTTAGAAAACTGATAATGATTGCTATGATGGTAACAATAACCAATATGAAGAAAACCGTGTTGCCGAGCTTATCAATAAAAATATTGTTATAAACAAGATTCAGCGCCTTTATTGGATTGTATATTTCTTTCGGTTCGTTTCCGATGTTAATACCAATTCGATAAGCAAAAGATCCGAAGGCTTCTTGAAAGCCGTTTGCATCTGTGAAAATTGTTGTGCATGCCATTTTACAAATCCACATAAAAGAATATCCGTATCCCCAAGCTCCTATTGCCGTCAGCGCTGTCCTCCAACGCCTGTCAGTAAATTCATCTATTGCAAGAATCAATAAGATCGGCAATCCATAGGTGATCAAAGGTGTAGAATAAAAATCAAATAATTGAGTAAGCACCCCAAAGATGCAAAATAGAATTGGAATGCAGATTTTTTTACAATCGGTCAACAATATAAATATCATAAAAAGAAAGGCTAAAATAAAATCACAGGTGAATTGCAAGGAATGAGAAATCACTGCAGGATTCATAAGTACCATCGGAATGCCAAAGCAAAGCATCCCCTTTATACCAAATCTTTTTCCAATCAAACCTACACACATAAAGAGTAGTATAAAAAAACTTGCTGCTACGATTTTTCTGATAGTATAATAGTTTACAAACAAAAGCAATGGACGTATAACAAAACGGAACCCCATCCAGTATCTGCTATAATTCTCCTCGTTTTCAGCACCTTCAAAAACAACTTCCTTGAGAGCCAATGCAACATTCCAATCTGCCTCTTTGGAAATATGCTTTGGGTTTTTGAAAATTGAAGAGGAATCATCCATATTCATATTGTATGCTTGAAGAAGAATCATTGAATCGGTGCAAATGTCCATTTTATAGGTAGGATCGCCTTTGTTAAATACATCCTCCCATTGAAAATGGGAAAGCAATTGATTTGTGGACATTTCAACATTTTCTTGAATGGATTCTTGTGGAATCAATGCCGCTATAAAAAACAATATGATTGCTAATATCGAAACAAAAATTGGTAACAGAAAAAAGCTTATAATTCTTTTCATTTTTTCAACTCCTACTAAATAAAAATATACACTTTAGTATATCATATTGCTTTTATTTTTGCAATACCAAAAACTTTTAGCAAAAGAAAATACCCTTTGTTGTTAAATAAAAAAATCCTATCTTTCGACAATCTTTTCGTTTGGGTGAGCCATCAGGGACTTGGCCTCGTGCGACCTACGCGACGAGGGATGGCGGCTCTTGACAGTCCACCGGACTGTCAATTCACTTCCGCTTCCCCTTCGACTCCCTTTTCTCTGCCAAAAAACAAAAGACACTCGAAAGTGTCTTTTGTTTTTTGGCAAAGGAGAACAATATAGATGCATATAAAAATAAGCTTTGCGTTAGCAAAGCAACATTAACTTCTTCCTTATTCACTATTACTTATTACTTTCCAAAAATCGACACGGCTTTTTAGGGAAGAGTTAAGAGTGAATAGGTAATAAGTAAAATCGACAAGACTCTGACGAATCTTGTCGATTTTTGGTGGGCCATCAGGGACTCGAACCCCGGACCAACCGGTTATGAGCCGGTAGCTCTAACCAACTGAGCTAATGGCCCGATTGCTTTTTCAATCGGCTTTTAATATTATAGCACAACACTCTTTTTATGTCAACAATAGAGATAAATAAAATTGTAAATAAAATATGAATTAGTCAAGACCACCAGTTGAACTGGTGGCTTGCACAGCCCCTATAAGGGGCTAATACAGGCTTCGTCCCTGAAAGGGACTACAGAAGTTTGACACCGCATTACACTCACAGGCAGCCGCTCACGTGCGGCTGTCTTTTTTTAGCCTATTTATTCTTGGTACCCGTGAACGGGTCTATATACTCCTTGAAACTTATCTGGTCCGAGGCATTATCTTCCTCCAACTGATTTCTAATATATTCTGCTATTACCTTTTTGTTTCTTCCTACCGTATCTACATAATAGCCTCGGCACCAGAAATGTCGTGTTCCATACTTATATTTTAGATTTGCATGTCTATCAAATATCATTAATGAACTTTTCCCCTTGAGATATCCCATAAATTGTGCTATACTTATATGCGGGGGGATACTCACTAACATATGTATGTGATCTACACATGCTTCTGCTTCTATTATTTCTACTCCCTTTTGTTCGCACAATTTCCTCAATATCTCCCCTATATCTTTTTTGATTTCTCCATATATTGCTTGTCTGCGATATTTGGGGGCAAACACTATATGATATTGACACCTATATTTTGAATGTGCACTACTCTTTATTTCGTTTTTTTCTTTTCTTATCATGTTTAAAAACCTCCGTATATTTTGTGTGTAATGCGGTCGCCAAACCTTTACACTCATTATATCACGAAGGTTTTTTATTACATATACTAAAGTATTTTTTCGCCCCCAGTAGAACTGGGGGTTGTTTTCCACGCCTAAAGGCACCAAAACAAAAAACTTGCCACTAATGGCAAGTTTTTTTACCAAAGTTGTATAAATACGTAATACATTAAAGGAAGCGTAACAACACCAAACAAACTTGAAATCAACGCCATAGAGGCCCCTGTTTTAGGGTCTCCGCCATACGCCGCAGGATACACGATAGTATTAAGTCCCAACGGCGCAGCAAACGCAATTAGGGTAAGAATAATAACAACGTCATTCGCCCCTATAAGTTTAAGAATAGCCACAAAAAATGCGGGAATTATTATCAATCTGAATAATGAAATGACGTAAACCCTTTTTTCCTTAAACAAATCTCCCAACGGATAGTTGCCCAGCACCATACCCGCCAGTAACATTGCAATAGGTCCCATGCAATCAACAGCATTATTCAAAACCGTATTTATAAAAGGAACTTCAAGAATTTTACCGCTGGCACTGGTCAATCCAAGTATCATCCCCAAATATATAGCCAACATAGGCGGTGATGTAAGACCTCTAATCATATTCTTTACAACACCCGTATTTCTATCTTTAGGTATAAGAATATACATTCCCCAAGCGTATGTAAATATATTCAAGACTTGGCAATACATTGAATACTTAAACAGCATATCATCGCCAAAAACAGAAAGAATCAAAAAGTTTCCAAAGAAACCGTAGTTTGCAAATGCGATAGCATACTGATAAATTCTTTTTTGGTATGCCGCATCCCTATTTTCTTTATAATTTCTGACAAACAGCTTTGAAAGAAATCCTGCAATTAAAATAGCGACAATAATCGTAACTCCCCCGTATAGAATCAACGGGGCATTTTCTTTCAAATTCGAAACCGTACACTTTGTCATTTGATTGTAGAGGTTCAATGCAGGCATAAAAATAAACATTTCCATTTTTGAAAGGTTTGCATAAGCATTCGCTTCAACAACGTTATATCTACGCAGCAGATATCCTGCCAACATAAACAGAAAGATAACGAGCATCTGACTGACAGTTAATTTAAAAACTTCCATTATTTAACCTCATAAATTTTACTAAAAAACATCCGTCGGTAATTATATACCAACAAAAAGAATATATCAATAGTTAAATATAACAAAAAAAACGAAGAGAGACACCCCAAATTTTACGTGGGGTAGTCTCCCTTTTTACGCCAATTGTAAAATTAGTCTTGGAAGTCAATAAGGTCTTCCATAGAGATATGCTCAAAACCTGCATCAAGAAGAGTCTTACAAGCAAATGCAACCTTGTCAGCAAAGTCGGGTTCGTATGCAAAATAATCATCATAGAAATACTGTTCATGTATAAGAATACCAACATATTCCTGCTTTACAAGTTCTTCGAATTTTGAGGGGAAATCACAGAGTCTTACGGCATTCATTGTAATACCTGCAAATCTGTTGTAAATCATACCTGTTTCGGGATCCTTAAACATTTTAAGTTTGCCAAAATATTCATCAGCTTCCTTATCTTCAAGATGGTTGTAGTTACAAAGACAAGGCATACCGGAAAGTCCGTTTGTAGCTCTTACGCAAACACTTGCTTTACTAACGGGAAGTTCTTTATTTTTCGCAAGATTAAAGTTATGTTCTGTAGAAAATGCGCTTCTGATTTCGGGATAATCAAGTCGATTACCTGTTGTACACGTCATCATCTTGGCACCCTTATCAACAAGTGCCTGAACACCTTCTTTAGTCATTACTACCCAGTGAGTAACAAGACTCTTTGTAATCATTTCTTTACCTGCGAATCTTTCGATTGCCTTTTCGATTGCAGTGTAATCCTTCCAAACCTCGTCGTATGTAGCGTTAATATACGGATAGTCAGGAAGCTCATGCTTTGAATGGAAACCGAATTTTATCCAATCTTTATTTGCAAGAAATTCTTCTTTATAAGCATCGGTCATTTTAGCAAGATTCCAAGATTTATCAATTGTTTCATAGAAAAGGTTAAATTGAACCTTCAAACCATACTTTTCATGCAATTCCTTGTGAGCCTTGAGATAAGGATCATCAAAAATACTTGCAGGTCTGTTTTTTGTAAGATTTTCAAGAAATCTAATGTTGTCGTCAACAAAATAAGTAAAATACTTTTTCATAATTCCATTAACCTTTCTTAATCACAGTTATAATAATTTAGTGAGTCAAATAATATACTGATTTATTAATTATTTCTGAAGGTCGACCAGTTCATCAATATTTATTGGTTCAAATCCTGCATCAAGCATAGCTTTCCATGCATAACCTACTTTTTCTGCAAAGTCAGGTTCATAAGCAAAATAATCGTCATAGAAATACTGCTCGTGCATAGCAAGGCAAGTATGTTCATACTTTTTAAGATTTTCAAGAATAGGATCAAAATCAGAAAGTCTCGTTGCATTCAAAAGAATACAAGCAAATCTGTTGAAAGCAATACCTGTCTCGGGTTCAACATACATCTGAATCTTTCCGAGGTACTTGTCTACACCTGCGTTATCGAGGTGGTTAAAGTTACCAAATGTAAATGCTCCGCCTGTCTTCTGGCTAATAAACGCCTCACTTACGGGAATATTCTTATTTTCATTAAGCTTAAAATTATGCTCTGTAGAAAATACACTTCTTGCTTCAGGGAAATCAACCTTGTCGCCCATAGTACAGGACATCATTTCAATCCCCTTATCCTTAAGCGCCATCATACCCTCTTTGGTCATAGTAACCCAGTGAATAATTGCGCTTCTGGTAAGCATCTCTTTACCCGCAAATCTGATTATCTCATTTTCAATATCCGTATAATCTTTCCAAACTTCATCATAAGTAGCATTAATATAGGGCCAGTCAGGAAGCTCGTGTCTTGCGTGGAAACCGAATCTCATCCAGTCCTTGTTTGCAAGAAATTCTTCCTTATATGCATCTGTCATCATTGAAAGGTTCCAGGATTTATCAAGTGTTTCATAAAAAAGATTAAACTGAACCTTCAAATTATATTTATCGTGCAATTCTTTGTGAGCCTTGAGGTAGGGATCATCAAAAATACTTGCAGGTCTGTTTTTGCTAAGATTTTCAAGAAATCTAACTGTGTCGTCAACAAAATAAGTAAGATACTGTTTCATATTAAATCCTCTTTTGATTCTTTACTAAAATTGTAGTATAAATAATTGTTGTTTTTTATTACTTGCCTGCATAAGTAAAATCAACTCTACAAAACTCTACGCTTCCGCTTGCAATACCTGCCTCAAGAACAAACGTATAGTCCGTACCTACAGTAAGCTTATCGGTAAACAAATTAAATGAGTGTTTTCTCAAGTTAACCTTATCACCTTCGTAGGTGTTGATATTAGTAACTCTGTTTACAATCTTACCTGCTTTATTGTATATAGTGAGATAAACGTAGTTTACGGGATAGTCGGAAGAAACCGTACCTACAAGGTTACCCTTTGAAAGCATATCTGCCGTAATCTCTTCATCCAATGCAAGATAAGGAATAACGCTTACGTTATCCTTAAAGCAGTCAAGCGAAGATGCAATCCAACCTGCCTGATACAACGATGCAAACGTATATTTATGGTCCATCCACCATGTTGTTTTAATATCAGTTCTTGTCTGATCCCACGAGTCAGTCTGCTCTACGCATACAAGATAGCTTCTGTTGGGATTAATCTGACCGTTAGCACCTCTTGAAACAACTGCTTTTTCGGCAACCATACGAACGTGAGTAACCCAAGTTTCATCATTTTTACCCATAATAGGATCGCCCTTATCAGCCAAAGCATAGGACTCGTAAATCGCTTGTTCTGTATTTGCAGCAACGATATCAAGAGTCTTCTTTACGCCCTCGGGAACAACTATATCCCCAAGCTTTACACCTATAAACTTATCTGAATATGAAGGCATATAAGCCCCCGAGTCATGACAAGCTTCCGGGTAAAACAACTGATAAGAAAGGTTAAGCGCAGTATTACACTGTGTACCCATAACCTTATAGTAGCCATCATCGGAAATAGTAGCATATCTTCCTCTGTGTTCATCAAGGTACTTCTGGAACTCACTCATATTAGAGTTCAACGCGCCATAAGGAAGACCTGTATATTTAACTCCGGCTTCGTATGTCTTTTCGTATCCCCAGTTATCAAACTTGTTACCGTATGTAAAAGTATACTCGGGAGTCCATTCAATTGCCGCCTGTTTACGCATCTGAGCAACAGCTGCTTCTCTGAAGTTTTCGGGAAGTTCAAACTGTACGAATTTATAAAAATCTTCCGCCTTTATTCCCTCGGGCAAAGCATTTCCTTTTGGGGTATCATCACCAGCAGGATTATTTGTCTGTTCTCCGCCGTTGTCAACGGTTTCATTGTTAGGCTTTTCTGTACCGCCTTTATTTCCGCAAGCAACAAAAGTAAAGCACAAAATAATTGCTAAGACTAAAAGTAGGATTTTTTTCATTTGTTTCTCCTTAAATATAATTATTTTTCTACTCAATAAATAAATCGTTTTATCCAAACGATACTATATATATCGCATTTTATATGATATACCCAATACCGTATTTTGTCAATGGATTTAACAAAACATTAACCATTATAAGTAAAATCAGTTCTGTAAAGTTCGGCATCTCCGCGGCAAATTCCCGCTTCAATAAGTAAGGTATAATTTCCTGCTTTTAAATCACCAAAAAGCTTTACGGAGAACTTCTTGATATTCACTTTGAAAACGTCATAGTTATTACGCTGCACTTCTCTGCTTACGAGATTTCCGTTTTCATCAAGAATGCTGACGTGTACGTATCTAACGGGGTAATTCGATGCAATGTTTCCGTTAACAACACCTTTTGAAAGTGCTGAAGCATTAGGCTCCTCGTCAAGTGTAATATAAGGAACAACGCCTTTGTTTGTTTCATACACCTCAAAAGTTACGGGAATATAATTGGTTTCGTAAAGCTTGGAAAATGCATACTTATGGTCAATCCACCAAGTCGTATTCACACCGTCAGTACGTGTAGAATCAAAAGTATCTGTCTGCTCGACTGTAACAAGATAACTTCTGTTGGCGTTTATCTTACCGTTAGCACCCCTTACAACAACAGCTTTTTCAGCAACCATTCTGTCATGAACAACGCCTTTGGTATCATCATTACTCATAATAACGTCGCCTTTATCAGCCAAAGCGTATGCTTCATAAATAGCCTCTTGTGTATTAGCCTGAATTATATCAATTGTGCGCTGAACGCCGTCGGGAACGTTATAGTTTCCGCAAACTTTTCCTACAAACTCATCTTTGTAGGAAGGCATATACTGTCTGGAGGTCATGCATACAATAGGGGTAAACTGCTGGAAAGAATGACAAATAGAGGAGTTGCACTGAGCCCCCATTACTTCATTACCACTCTCAGAGTCAGATGAATATTTTCCACCGTTTTCGTTTAGGAGTTTTGTAAATTCACCAATAGAAGCAGAAAGGTGTGTATAAGGAAGTCCGTGATACTTTTTACCTGCTTCATAGGTAAGCTTATACGCCCAGTTTTCATAAGTATTACCGTATGTAAATGTTTTACTCGGTGTCCACACAACATTTGCCTGCTCACGCATATAGTTTACAGCCGCTTCTCTTAGACTACCTTCGGGAAGTTCGAACTTCACAAACTTAAAGTAATCATCGGGATTAACACCTTCGGGTAACTGAGGTTCAGAGGACTCTATTTCTGGCGTATTAGTTTCCCCGCTTTGAACATCTCCGTTACCGTTGGGAGTTTTTTCCCCCTTACAAGCAACCAAAATCAAACATAATAAAAGTGTTAAAATTAATGTTAAGATTTTTTTCATGTTTTTACCTCTTTTTTTATTATTTTTAAAATTTGAGTAATACAAAATATCACTCAACAGTAAAAGGTATTCTTTCAAACTCAACTTCGCCTGCCGCAATACCTGCAGTCATAACAAAGGTATAGTTACCTTTTTCAAGTCCTTTTCCAAACAAATTGTAGGAGTACTTTCTAAGCCCGAATACATAATCGTTCATCAGGCCTCTTACGGTATACTCTTTTGCAATTTCTCCATTTTCGTTAAATATTTCAAGAACAACGTATCTTACCGGATAGTTTGAACGAACGTTCCCTGAAACCATATTCTTTGCAAGTGCGGTAGCGTTATTTTCAGCATCAAGAGTGATGTACGGAATATGACTTATACCCGTCTGGAACTCTTCATAAGTTGCAGGCAAATAACCATCTTCAAACAATTCTTCAAAAGTATACGATTTGTCAACTCTCCATGTTGTTTTTACGTCTGATCTTGAAGTATCAAACGCATTGGTCTGTTCAACACACTTCACAACACTTCTTCTTGTATTAAGCATACCGGCAGAATTTCTTGTTACGTTCACGTCAACTACCATTCTAGCATGAACCCAGCTATTTACAGTAATAATAGTATCGCCGGGCTGCAATTTTGTATATGCATCAAACATAACGTCTTTACCGTTGTTTGTGCAAACTTCTAATGTGGGTGTTTCTTGATTTACCGGTTTCACATCAACCTTATAGTCACCAACCTTAATACCGTCAAAGCTCTCACTTCCGGGGTTAAGACTATACGACCAACCGTCAATAATGAAAGACTGTTGCAAAGCGTTAAGTATGGAAGAAACACACTGCGAACCATGAACATCATCCCAGGAAGTCGAGGGTGAAGTATATTTACCGTCTTTAAGTACTTTTTTGAAAAGTGTAACGTTCACTTGAGAGTTTGCATAGGGCTGACCTGTATATTTTACATCTTTTTGAAAATCAAGATTGATACCCCAATGTTCCCATTCTTCTTTTACGCCAAAGGATTCAGCGCATATCCATTCAACAGAAGCCTGTTCATACATATAGTCAACAGCCGCTTTCCTCAAATCTTTAGGCAATTCAAACTCTATTGATTTATAAACCTTTGACTTCATTTCATCAGTCAAATCATGAATATGACCTTGGGGTACGTCCGGAGTATCACCTTTCTCTGACGCTTCTTCCCCACCCTGCGTTTCTTTGGGTTCAACAGGCTTATTCGAGTTACAGGAAATCAATACAGAAATACAGAAAACCAAGGCCAATAAAAACAACCATATTTTCTTCATGCTAATTTACCTCCATATCAATAAAAAACTTATTATAAGAACGGAATATTAAACTCTATATTTTATATTGTACAATAATTTCAATTTTTTTCAATAAACATTTAATGTTTTTATGGACAAAACAACTATAATGTTGTATAATGAGCTTAAGAGGTGATACCAATGTTGTATTATAAAATAGTTCCAAAATCACTTCCAAAAGTGAAGTTTGCTCATTATTTCGCCAAAAAGGATTACAGCCAGGAATATTTCACATCAAATTCCCAAATTGAACTCGTTTATGTAAAAAATGGATATTTTGATGTTGAGATATACGGCAAACACGAAAGAGTCCCCCAAGGAAGCTTTTTGATTTTTTGTCGCAAATCAGGACCTTCAATGTTCAAAGCCGAAAAAGGTGTAATCCATATGCACTATACTTGCGATATTGAACTGGACTACGACTGTGCCCTGACAGATAATATAGCCGAATCCTTTAATTCAACTGAAAACGTATTGCTTCTTCCTTTGTATCTCCCCCCATCTGACGAAACCAAAAGACTGTCAAAAAGATTAATTCAAATTGTTAGCGATCACAATGCTACCGAGAGCAACTCTATTGCTTGCGCCATAACAGCGCTAGGTCTTTTAGGTGAAATATCACAAATATGTAAAAGTACACTTTTTGAAAAAAATGATATTTCTTCTTCCATTTTGTGCTATAAAGTAAAAAGATATATTTCGGCGAATATAACAAAACCATTTTCCCTTACAGACGTTGCGCAGGAAATAGGTAAATCTCCCAACTATCTCAATTCGGTTTTCAGTAAGGTCGAAGGAACCTCGATAGGTCAATATATAGCAAGAGAAAAGATTCATATGCTCATTGAACTGAAAAAGACTCGTGACATAACTTTCGATGATGCCTGTCGATGCGTGGGTATAACCGATATATCTTACGGTTACAGATTATTTAAAAAACATATCGGCACTACACCGAAGATATATTTCGAAAACTTAAAATACACTTAATTGATAAATCAGAGAAGATATAAGTTTTCCACATATCCTCTCGATTGTATTAAAAAAACAAAAAATCCCTTTCAGAAAAAGTCAAATTCTGAAAGGGATTTTTTATTTTTTTACAGTAACGATAAAACCGTTCATATTATCTCCGGAGATTGTATACTCATAATCCTTGGGAACAGGAACATTTACCGTTTCTTCGGTTGTTTCAGCACTTACGTAATAGATTTCGTAACTATCACCGTTATTCAAAGTACATTCATAATGTGTTTTGTCAAAAGAAAAATCTTTAATGAAAGCAAGATATTCTTCAAGACAAAAATCTTTGGATTTCATAATCTCTGCATGTGGAACCCCTACGTAACGAATATAGTAAGCAGAAGAATAATTTATATTAGTTCTGTCAATCTTATTTTTGGGATAACGCTCTATAAAACCGTAACTATAACAATTTTCTTGAAGCCACTCATATCCTTCGACTTCCCAAAGCTGATAAGCAACGCCCCCCGTAAAAACTTTCAGCGAAAAGCCAAGACCTGTATTGTGGTCGCTTTCACCGGCTTTGGAAACAATTTGTTTAGCCGCTTCTTCGCCATTATTCGCAACATAATCATTATATAATTTAGCTTGGACTTCTTCATCTCTAAAAGCATTCCAAACGGTCAAACCTGCTTTACCAGCCGTAGTTTTAAAAGCATCCATCATACTGTTAAGGTCAGTCAAAATACTTTTGTGAACAATAACGTTGTTATCTCTAATAGAATATGAAGTTGTTTTATTCCCTAAAAGCGTTATCAATTCGTCGGTAGGATAAACCACCTTATAGTTGCTGCCGACAAAAATAAGACTACCTTTATGAATATCATTTTTTGGAACTTGAAGTTCTGTATACATATCCAAGCTCGGCTGCGGAACTTCCTCATCAGGTTCTTCCGATTCTACCCCTACATTTTCGGAGGTTTCAGATTCATACGGAAGTTCTTCTTCCGGCTCATCCGGCGAAACCGTTTCTAATGTTTCAGGAGGAATAACATTACCGTCAAAATCATTATGCAAAACTAAAAAAAACGCCCCTGCCGCAATCAATGCAATAATAAGCAATATAATAATTGAAAACTGCACAAAAGAGAGAAATGAATTACTTCTTCTTCGGGGCGGCATAGGATTCAAGGGCTTATAATCATCATAATTTTTTGACATTTCAAAGCTTCCCTTCTTTATTAGTTATTAATATACATAGTATATCACATTTCTATTCATCTTGCAATAGCATTTTCAATATGATTTTTGCACAAGAAAAAAATTATTATACAGTTAATCTATATTTTTCATAACATAAACAAGGTCAAAACAACACATCATAGAAACAGACAAAAAGAAACAAAAACATTTAGAGAAAAAATAAGAAAAGGGATACTCAAATGCAAAGCACAAAAGTAAAAAACGCTTTTCGTATCATTTTTATTATATGCATTATCGGTATAGCGGCAATAGGCATATATGACTTTATTATCCCCGACACAATATCTGTTTTTTCAAGCACTGCAGACTTTGAGATAACAAAAGAAATAAGTATGCCGTTTGTATCAGCCGACATCGAATCAGTCCCAGCCGTTGAAAGAGTATCTAAACCGGAGACTGAAGACAGACTTTATTCACTGCGGTCAGCAAACACAAAGATATTCGGTGTTGTACCATTAAAAAAAGTAAACATCGACGTGTTTCGGGAAATAGCCTTATATCCCGGAGGAATGCCGTTTGGTGTAAAGCTTTATACAGACGGCGTGATCGTCGCGGGTGTGTCAGGGGTTGAAACTGCAAATGGGAAGAAAAGACCTGCAGCCGAAGGTGGAATAAAAGTCGGTGATATAATAAAAAGAATAGGCGAAAAAGAAGTTAACACAACAGATGAAATCTCTTCCGCAGTTGAGCAAAGCGGAGGAAAGAAAATTACTTTTACAGTAGTAAGAGCAAACAAAGAACTGAATATAGAAATAGAACCTGCTTTGTCACAAACGGATAATATGTACAGAACAGGAATGTGGTTACGTGACAGCACAGCAGGGATAGGAACGGTTACCTTTATTTCGCCTGACAACAACGGTTTTGCAGGACTCGGCCACGGAATCTGCGACGTTGACACAGGCACAGTTATGCCACTCCGCAAAGGGACCGTTGTAGACGTAAGCATAAAAGGTATAACAAAAGGTGTTACGGGCAGTCCCGGTGAATTAAAAGGGGTATTTTTGCCCGGAAGAACAGGATCGCTTATAGGAAATAAGACGTGTGGTGTATATGGGATAATGAGCGAAAAAATAGATGTATCCCACAGCCAACCTTTAAAAATCGGGTTAAAAGATGAAGTAGAAATAGGCGATGCTGAAATATACTGTACTGTATCGAAAGATGTTGAGAAGTACAGCGCAAAGATTGTGAAGATAGGCAACAAAGAGGGCGAGCAGAAGAATTTTGTAATAAAGATAACTGACAAACGGTTGTTAGAAGCAACAGGCGGGATAGTTCAGGGAATGTCGGGAAGTCCGATTATACAGAACGGAAAACTCGTCGGTGCGATCACACATGTTTTGGTTAATGATCCTACCAAGGGATACGGAATCTTTATTGAAAATATGCTCAAAAATATGCCTGAAATAATGGAATAAATAAAAAAGAGAGGCTAAGTCAACTGCAAAAAAAGCAAATGACTCAGCCTCTTATCACGTTAAGAATAATGTATAGTAGGCACTGTTTAATCTTTCTTTCAATATCTTTTTAATTGCCGAAATCGTTGACGATGTTTGATTTTCTACAGTCCTTTCGCTTATTCATCGTAATTAAAATCCAAACCAACAATATGAAGCGCTCGTTTATTATCACTGATCTGTTTGGAATTTATTCGATTCATTTTTTTCGTATACTGCTTAAAAAAGCTTTTTTTATGTAACAAAATATCAAAGCAACGAACAAGCCACATAACAGGTAATATAAACGGTACTTTTTTCAATATTCCATATTTCTCCTTCATTACATTAAAAGGCAAAAATATATTATGAAATATCCTATCAAATTTTATTTTCAAAGCAGAATCCAAGCCATTCTGCAAAGCGCGGTTTACCACCGCCATATCTTCAGAACCATATTGACCACTATTAAATATTACATTGGTAATCAAATCAGTTATTTCAGTTTCTTTTTCCCCGTTAAACCAGACATTGATAGTTTTTATAACATTCAAATAAAATGTGTATAGATTCATTTTTTCCAACTCGTTCTCTATATATTTCCAATTCAATCCAGCATATGCATTGGCATACACCCACAGATCAAGCAAATGCTTAATTCCTATACCTGAAATGCGATAATGTTTGGTAAAGTGAACAAAGGTATAAATATAAAAGTCGTCGACAGACATCTCATACCTATTACTGTTGGATACTTTGTTAGCAATTTTCCAACCGGAACCAAAATAATTATAAAAATCTTTATTATAAGATGTCATTATACTTTTATGAAGTTCAAGAAACAAAGAAGGCTTTTTCCAGACCAATTCGTGATCCGATTCATATTTGAACTCAAAACCAAGCTGCCCCAGAATCTTCTCGATTAATTGATACTGATCAAGTTTAATAAGAATATCAGCATCCCCCATTGTACGCATTTCTGGTTTTTTGTATATTGTTTTTAAGATAGTACCCTTAAGTGGCATATATTCAATATTTTCTTTTTCAAAAGCTTCTTCAATTTTTTCTATCTCATATATTTGTTGTAAACTCACCATCAAACTCTGGAGCGTTAGATGATTCAGCTCCTGCATATATTCACTATCTTGGGAAATATTGCAGTTCACTGCACCGTAAAACATAATTGAAGCAATATTATGTTTTTTGGCAATATCTATAGCTCTTTTCCAATCAAAATCTGAAGAAATTGCAACCGGTCTATCGGTAAAAGCAGCTTGAATTAAACCAATGCACTCTTTCTGAAATTTTTCCATTCATTTATCCCCTACACTTTATTTTTTGATCATCTCGTAATCATGTGAATATCAATCTTACTAAAAAACTCTTGTAACTCCTATTTTTCTATCTTGCCAAAATTCATCTGTTCACCACAACAGCTCCAAATTTCTTAAAATTTCCGCCAAACCATTTTATCTACAACACCGGTATAACTTTGAATAAGTTTTACAACTTTAGTGGAAACATTTTCCTCAACGTAATCCGGAACTGGAATCCCGTATTCTCCGTCAACGTTCATAGATACCGCCGTATCTACAGCCTGCAAAAGACTCTTTTCATCAATTCCCGCAAGAACGAAACAAGCCTTATCGAGCGCCTCCGGGCGTTCTGTTGATGTTCTTATACATACAGCGGGGAAAGGATGTCCCACGCTTGTAAAAAAGCTGCTTTCTTCGGGTAAAGTTCCGGAGTCTGAAACCACCGCAAAAGCGTTCATCTGCAAACAGTTATAATCGTGGAATCCCAAAGGTTCATTTTGTATAACTCTCTTGTCAAGTACAAATTCAGACTGTTCCAGACGCTTCTTCGAGCGTGGATGACATGAATAAAGTATGGGCATATCATATTTTTCAGCCATTTTATTTATTGCGGTAAACAAACTAATGAAGTTCTTTTCAGTATCGATATTCTCTTCTCTGTGAGCAGAAAGTAAAATATATTTTCCCTTCTCAAGTCCTAAACGCTTATGAACGTCAGATGCTTCAATTTCGGCAAGATTACTGTGCAATACTTCTGCCATAGGCGAACCAGTTACGTAAACTCTTTCTTTGGGTAACCCGCATTCATGCAAATACTTTCTTGCGTGTTCCGAATATGCAAGATTAACATCCGAAATAATATCAACTATACGGCGGTTTGTCTCTTCGGGCAAACATTCATCTTTACAGCGGTTACCTGCTTCCATATGAAATATCGGAATATGAAGTCTTTTAGCAGAAATAGCGGAAAGACACGAGTTGGTATCACCAAGAATAAGAAGTGCATCAGGCTTTATCTGATTCATAAGCTTGTACGAACAGTTGATAATATTACCAACTGTAGCACCGAGATCATCGCCTACCGCATCCATATAAACTTCGGGATCATCAAGTTTCAAATCGTGAAAAAACACACCGTTAAGATTATAATCATAGTTTTGACCTGTATGAGCAAGAATGCAATCAAAATATTTTCTGCATTTATTTATAACTGCAGCAAGACGTATAATCTCCGGTCTTGTACCTACTATAATAAGAAGTTTTAATTTTCCGTTGTCTTTAAATTTAACATCAGAATAATCAGTCTTTATATTCATAATACACCTCGGTTATTTTATGGGATATTGTCTGTTTTCTATTACGACACCGGCATCAACTTTACTCCTTGCCGGAATAGCGTTTTCAGCTTTTATCACAGTATTAAGACAAATATGCGTACCCTCGCCAATAATACAGTCGTGGTCGATTATCGCACCGCAATTAACGATAACACCTTTATTTATAACACAATTCGTATTAACAACAGCTTTAGGAAGAACAGCTGAACCGATATCAATTGTCGCTGTAGGGCTTATATATGCGGTTTTATCAATAATTGTGGCGATATTTGCGTCATTTTCCTGTAGCGTATTTATCCACTGCAACCTAAATTCATTAGCTCCAAATGCAACGTAAAATTCAGTTTCATCATTAAGAAAAGCAGCATACTGTCCGCATTTTCCTATCACTCTTTTATCTGTGCTATTATCATCAAGAAAACAAATTTCACTATATCTGTTCATACTCTCGGCAATCTCAGCAATTACTCTGCCATATCCGCCTGCACCTATAATAATAAGCCTCATTATTCAACCACCTCAAAAAAAGTATCGGGTTTATTTAAGTCAAATTGCTCGTTCGCCCACATAACAGTAACGAGGTCTTCTGTTTCAGATAAGTTAATAATATTGTGAGTATATCCGGGAAGCATGTGTATAGCCTCAATCTTATCTCCCGAAACCTCAAAATTTAATACTTCATCGGTTCCGATTTTGCGTTCTTGTATAAGACCGTGTCCGCTTACAACAACAAAAAATTCCCATTTGGAATGATGCCAATGCTGTCCTTTGGTTATTCCGGGTTTTGAAATATTCACTGAAACCTGTCCGCACTTATTACTCTTAAAAAGTTCTGTAAAACTGCCTCTCGCATCAACGTTCATTTTCAAGGGGAAAGATACTTTTTCTTTTGGAAGATACGAAAGATATGTAGAATAAAGTTTTTTAGCGAAAGAATTGTCGGGAATTTCGGGAATTACCAAAGACTGCGGTTGAGTTTTAAACTCTTCAAGCAAATCCACGATTTCTCCAAGCGTTATCTTATGAGTAGTAGGAACTGCGCAGTACCTGCCGTTTTCACAAATAACAGTATTTATATCGTCAAACTCACAACGATGCTCTTTGTTTTCAAGAGCATCAAACATTTCTTGAACAAGATCGTCTATATATAAAAGTTCAAGCTGAACTGCTCTATCATTAACCTGGATAGGTAAATCATTTGCTATATTATTACAGAACGTAGCAACTGCAGAATTATAGTTAGGTCTGCACCACTTTCCAAAAAGATTTGGGAATCTATATATCAAAACCTTGGCGCCTGTTTCTTTGCCGTAGTCAAAAACAAGCTCCTCTCCCGCTTTTTTACTTCTTCCGTAATCTCCATCATATCTACCGATACACGTTGCTTGAATAGAAGAAGAAAGCATTACCGGACAAGTGTTTTTATGTTTTTTTAAAGTTTCAAGTAAGGTAGAAGCAAAACCGAAATTCCCTTGCATAAACTCCTCGGGATTTTGAGGTCTATTCACTCCTGCAAGATTAAAAACGAAATCAGCTTTTTGACAGTATTCGTCAATTAATACAGGATCCGTATCAATATCATATTCAAATATGTTTTCAATTTGAATATTAGGACGTGTTTTGTCTTTACCGTCTTTAATGCTCTTCAGCGAAGCTACAAGATTTTTACCGACAAACCCTGCAGCGCCCGTAACAAGTATATTCATAGTTATTTAGCATCCTTTGCAAGTTCTTCTTGAATATATGCCAGCGAAGCGATTTTCGCCTTTGTTTCTTCAACCGAAAGAAGTTTGGTATTACTCGAATTAAACTCCGTAAGAGTATTGCGTTCGGTATCACCATCTTTAAAATATTTATCATAATTAAGACCGCGCTTGTCAGACGGAACACGATAGAAGTTACCCATATCGATAGCATTAGCACACTCTTCATTTGTAAGAAGGGTTTCGTACATTTTTTCACCGTGACGTATTCCAATAATTTTAATATTCTTCTTATTTCCGCCGAAAAGCTCACATACGGCTTCAGCTTGAGTTTGAATAGTACAAGCAGGTGCTTTCTGAACCAGTATATCTCCTGATACTCCATGCTCAAAAGCAAACAATACAAGGTCAACAGCTTCATCAAGAGACATAATAAAGCGAGTCATTGTGGGATCGGTCAGTGTTATAGGCTGACCGTTTCTAATTTGATCAATCCAAAGGGGAATAACAGAACCGCGCGAACACATAACATTTCCATAACGAGTACAACAAATCTTGGTTTTTTCAGGATCCACCGTTCTTGCTTTTGCTACAATTACTTTTTCCATCATAGCCTTTGAAGTACCCATTGCATTTACGGGGTAAGCAGCCTTATCAGTAGAAAGACATACTATATTTTTAACCCCCGCTTCAATTGCGGCTGTAAGTACATTTTCAGTACCGAGCACGTTTGTTTTAACAGCTTCTATGGGAAAGAATTCGCAAGAAGGAACTTGCTTTAATGCTGCCGCATGGAAAATATAATCGACTCCATACATAGCATTTTTTACAGATGCAATATCACGAACGTCGCCTATATAGAATTTGATTTTTTCAGCAACCTCTGGCATTTTCGCCTGAAATTCGTGACGCATATCATCTTGCTTTTTCTCATCTCTTGAAAAAATGCGTATTTCACCTATATCAGTTTTTAAAAATCTGTTAAGCACAGCATTACCAAACGAACCCGTACCACCAGTTATAAGCAATGTTTTATTTGTAAAAAGTCCCATATTTAATTTTCCTCCAAGATATTTGCAATTAATTTACAAGCAATGTCGTTTCCATCTAGATTACTTGCCTTAAATATAGAGTCCTATGCTTCTTTATTATCAAACAAAAGTTTTAATATTTTTCTTGTGTTCAGTTCACTTATAAAAGGATATATTTTTATAGTCTTCTGTCCGTGTCCTCAAAAACACGCACACTTATTTTCACAACTACTTACGCTATATTTTTTCGCTCACATCACAGTTAAGAGATTTCCATAAAGTCAAAATCTTTTTATCAAATACCATCAAATACCCCCCTCCCCATACAATCCCCAAAGCAACAGCAAATAAGATTCCTTTTGTATCTGTTCCTATGTTAAGCATACTGATAGTAACACTCATAAACATACCACTCAATAAACAAACTGCGGTAGGGAATAAAAACTTCTTGAATGGGATAAATGAACAAACAGGCATTTTCAACAAGTTTGACGTTCTCTTAATCTGCAAAATCACAATCGAAAGAATACTTAGTAACGTCGCAATTGCCGGTCCTGCAAAGCCTATAATATAGTAGAAAACAAAATTCAGAATAATATTTAATATCAAGCATATTATTGAGTTATACAATATCTCCTGCGTTCTTCCGAAAGCGTTTAAAAACATTGCCCAATATGTAATACGCAAAAGCAATGTAAGAGAGTATATTCTAAAAATATTCACACCACCAAGATAAACTTCGGAATATAGTAAACTAATTATTTGCGGAGCAAAAACAATAGAGGCAGCAACACAAAAAGATAGTATGATATAATTAATCTCCATAATATCTTTCCAACATGATATGGCCACAGTAGTTTGTTTATTTTTTACCCACAAAACGATTTTAGGCAAAAATACAGCTGTAAATGATGTAGAAATAAGTGAAAATGGTAATTCTTTTCCTGCATTTGCATAAATAGCCACAGAAGCTTCATCCATTACATACCCTATAACCATTTTATCCAAATCCAAACTAATTGTCGAAATAGCTGTCGACAATCCAAGCGGAATAGTAAATATTAAAAGTTCTTTTATTCTGGAAGTAGTTATTTCAAAATGAAATTTTTTCCCGGACAACCAAAATGCTTCAAAATACACCATTATAGCGAATACGCCTTCAATCAAAACATATGACACTATATATATATCAAAATTACTCCGATTAAATATCGTAAGAACTGATATAAGAGAAAGAAATACTCCATTCAAAACACAATATATCATTTCTCTTGTTACCATACCTTCAGCTACAAGCAAATTACTTCTACTACTGATAACAAGTTTGGTCCAAGGAACAAGAATCAAAAAATACGAATATGTAATTAAGCGAGTGTTATGATAATATGCCGCAATCGGTTTGTTTACCAAGCCCATTACACACATTAAAACCAATGATAAAACAGTAATCAATAAAAAATAGAAATTAATAAACTTTCTTTTTTCATTTTCATCTTTGCATCTAGGCAAAAAATAATTCAAAGCATTAGGCAAGCCTAATGAGAAAATTGATACAGCAATTGATGAGACAGTCAGCAATTCCGAATATGTTCCGTATTCATCCAAGTCCAAAGTTCTAGCCAAGATCATAGATGTCATCATAGAAAGGAACAACGTTATAACTTTGCTCAACATCAATACAAACGCATTTGTGCCGGATTTTTTTGATACACTACTCATTAACAACGAGGCTCCTCACATATTTGAATTATTCGTGCAATCGACTGCTCTACACCACACTCATTCAAAAACAATTTCAAAAATTCATCAATTTTCATAACATAACTCCTTTTTTATATTTAATACTACCAAAGGAATAATACTGCAAATAGTATAATTGAACATTCCTGCATTACCGTATGACAAAAGCAAAAATACAAGCATCAAAACCCATGCCATTCTGCACAACTTACGAATACGCAACGAATTTTTTAATAACGAATAGTAGGACAAAAACGTAGGCAGTGCCATCAACAACCCACCACGAGCCAGAACAGCAATATATGCACTATGATTATCATATTGAACAATAGATCCGTTCAAATCTTCAAATGTATATTTCCCCCAACCGCCCCCGTAAAGCAAATTGTTTTTAAATAATTTCAACCCAAATTTACTTTCCACATCGCGTCCCATACTATCTAACCCCTCATTAAAGAAGCGTTCAATTATAGGTTCAAATAATTTATAAACAACACTACTGGATAATAGGATTATCATAAAAATCAATGCTGCAATTAAATACAATACTATCTTGCGAGATTTTTTTATTTTTTTATTTTTCGGTCTTGATATACCAAATATAATAAAAATCATCAATACTATCAAAAATCTCGCGCGCGACATCCCCAAAGCTATTACAATTATACTCGAAATCATAGACATGATTTTTAACATTCCATAATTCCGCCTTCTGCTATATATAAAATCAGTATCCCAAAATAAAATTACTACAATTGCTATTGGTGCTATACTTCCATCAACGAAAGTTGCAGCACGTGTAATTTCCCCATCAACAAGTCCCATACTTAACGAAAAGAATGCGGCAAAAATCGAAGAAATCAAGAAAGCATTGTACAATTTATTTACTGAAATAAGTTTATCTGTTTGCAAAAAACACACATATAGCAAAATCGACAATATCCACCCTATATCATTGTTGCTAGAGAAAAACAACAACTCTATCAGAAAAACAAACAGTACAGTTAGCGAATAAAATATTACTTGTCCGCTTTTTACAAAGTGGACAAAATTTAATAAATAACAAACTAATATCGCTCCAATTACAATTGTTATTATGTTATACCCTGCAATAGTAATTTCCTCAAGACACTTGTATATTGGAGATAAGACTATAAATGCAATAAGAAGAAATTCTTGCATTTTTATAATCCAGGGGGTTCTCATATTTTCATATCGAATTACATTATCACTCATTATTCACCATCTCGTGTAAATCCTTTTTTAACTGTTGCGCTATTTGTTGCGCCACAATCCTTTGTTTTTCCTGGATTTGCTCAATATTATCTTCTAACAAGGTCATACACTTTTCAACCGCGACAAGCTCAAGATTTTCATCTGATATTGCATAGTCTCCCAAACCAAAATCACGCATAAAATCCTCAGTTTTTTTATGATATGCAATAGCTATTATAGGAGTTGCTGTTGCCAATGCCATGATTACGGAATGTGTTTTATAACCGATAAAACATTTACAAGACGCCACTTCTTGCAAGTGTTTTTCAGTCGTTGTCATAAAAGGATAAATAATAATATTATCTTTATGATTCATAAGAGATATAATTTTATTAATGCTCCCCAACTCACGATCATTATGTTCCATTCTAAAAAATTCGACAACATACCCCTTTGCTGCATATTTATCTAAAACTTTCGCAAGCGTAGTATAAGTTTTGAAAGCTTTTTTTAATCCATCAAAAATAGCAATACCTATTTTCTTTTGCCTATTTTCTATATTAGGATAACTCATACTTCCATATCCAAAAACCGAATCAAAGGTTTTGACTAAATTACCACAATCGCCATAGAGTTCGTCAATACATTTAATGCTATTTTCATCTCTGATAAATACTTTTTCCGCTTTTTGAAGTACGTTACCAAAAAAGCATTTCGCTTTCTCTGAAGTAAACGCCAAAGGACCAATCGTTTGGGACCACAGTACATACCGTTTAGCGTATAAACTAATCAAACCAATATCATATGTATACGAAAAGAAAGCATTTTCCTCTCGCAAGGAAGTAATATGATGTCCCCCCGTAACAACCACCATATCCATTTCACTAATCTTTTTTATAAACTTTCTTGACAACAAATTACAAATCAAATGCTTACCTTTGGATGATGCCATACTGGACAAAAGCATTTTATCTAACACTTTGCGCTGAATATAACCGGTTACCCTGCTAAAAAATTTCCCTTGAACACGCGGAAGTAGATTTGGATATCCCATCGAGATTACATTAACATTTTCTTCTTCAATACTACTCCACAAATCAGGTCTTGAAGTCGACAATGTAATTTCCACACCTTTTTGTTGAAGTTCGTTTATTAAATATTCAGCAATTGCTCTATCACCCTTATTAGTGCCACATTGGCATGCAATCATTATTTTCATTCTTACTCCTTTCGAGGTTTTTATAGCACAAAATATACTATTTTTTCACCTCAAAAACAACCATTTTCAAAGCATTATAATTCACATTTAAGTTTGTTTGTCATCCGTTCAATTTTTAAACTAGATTGCAAAACATTCAAAACCAACACTTGATAGGAGTATATCCCCCTACACATATATGGAACACTCAGAGTCCACCATTTTTGCCTAACTAACACACAATTAAGCAAAGCAGTACAATGTCAAAGTCATAATAAGCAAAAACATACTTCTCAAACGTCAATTTCCTCCAACATTTTTAAAAGTTTATTCATAGAATCCAAATAGTTAGATTTGTCGTAAAATGACTTTGAAAATTCAGAGTATTTCTTTCGATTATTACTAATTTTTAATATTGCTTCAGCAATATTGTCAACCTCTTCAAAATCCGCACATTCGCCCATATTATTAGAAACAATAATATTTCTTAAACCGGGAATGTTATTACCTAACATTGGCACCGAAAATGCACTGTATTCAAATATTTTATTTGGTGCACAGAAAATATTATTTAACGACACCCTGTCATATGTCAAAATTCCTATGTGTGCCCTACTGGTTATTTGCAAATGATTTGGAGGCGTAACAAATGGAATGTAGAATGTTTGGGGATATATTTCTTTGATTTTTTCATAAGCATTGTCGTAATTTCTTCCCATTAAAAGCAAAACAAAAGAACTATCATTTATCTTTTTTAAGGCTTCTGCAATCCCATCAAGGCTTCTATCCCCAAAAGAAACACTCCCTTGGTATAGTATTATCTTCTTTTCCCCTATACTCTCAAATACTCTTTTTGCATTATCATCAATAATATCATCACTGTATATACCACCCGGAACATACGGGGTATTGGGGATTACAATAGGCATTTTTTTCAATTTATACCAATACATACATATATTAGCGCGAATAAATTCAGGAACCACAAAATACAAAGCATTTACAGCATATTTTTTAATCATTTTTTTATAAATTATAAATGTATCATACAATTCATTGCTTTGGAAAACATATTTTTTCTTACACAATTTACTACCCAAAGCCAATGCTGTATCAGCCGAGCATATATAAAGTATATCTTTATCAAAACCCTCTTTTTTTATTATTTTCCAAGCATTCTTTCTAAAACCACACCAATCAAGTATTTTAAATCTATGTTTAAATATTTCACTTTTATGGTTTGTTTCAAAACACTTAACACCTTTTTCTTCAAACATAGAACGGTGTTCTGCCAAAATGTTTGTACAAATAAGATTAACATTACATTTCTCTGCACTCATTAATATACGTGGAATCATTGGCGGTAACAACTGTATACCACCTTTCAAAACAAAAGTAATATTCATAATACATTTCACCTGCTTTTTTCAATCATCTCAAGAAATATGCTAGTTTCTTGCTGAATTTTATAATACCTTTCTCTTAATAATTTCTTCATGTTTGTAATTTCTTCATCGTCATTGATTGATTTCGCGTAATTCTTTAACTCGTGCGGATCTTTCGTTAAATCATAAACAACGCACGGATTAGAAAGATCAATATCTTTATCAATTGGATTCTTATATGCAATTACATATTTGTTATTACGTATAGCAATCCAAACTTCTTTGTGGAGCATATCCGGAACTCCCGGGCCCATATACTCAACCATAACGTATTCTCTTCCGTCAACATTCTTCAAGATAGATGTTCCTGTAAACGCCTTCGGAACGTCAAGTCCAACAACATCACACAATGTAGGATATATATCATCTGAACTATACAAACCATTAAACTCGCCAACCATTTCTTTTGGAAGGTCTTTATCCCATATAAGCAATGGAACTTGGTAATTCTCCTTATGAAATGTATTCACAACATAATTTCTTGGAGGATCAAAGAAATATGAAGAGCCATGGTCCGACATCAACATAACAGTTGTGTTATCAAGCAACCCACGCTTCTCAAGTTGTTCAAATAACCTTTTTACACACAAATCCACATACCGCAATGAAAGGGAGTAAATCAAATTACCGGAGAATTTCTTTCCGCACTCCTCAACAAGTGGATATAAATAAGCTAATTCTTCTTGTATTAACTTGTGATCAAAAGAATCATACGAGAAGCATGCTATATTGTGATGGGGTTCTTCAGGATGGATCGAAGCATAAAACGGTTTACCCGATTTGGGAGCACGTTCATCCAACGATTTTAACAATGAATCAATCTGTTTATTAAACGATGCCCCTTCCTTCCATTTAGATTTCACCGAACGCCTTTTTATCAAATTGGCATAATCAATCAACATACCGTAATTGCCAAAATAACGTAAATCAGCCTTGTTTCTGCTCTTTAAATACAAAAGCACACAATCAATTGACTTTTTTATACTTATTGGGTTATTTAATAAATTCCTCTTTGCGTTTACGAGAGATACTTCTTTGAAAAACTCACTGTTATTCTCATATACTTCTTTATTAAAATCTAAATCTTCTATCCTTCCGTATGAATACTCATTAATTTTAGCTAATGGATGTTCCATACCCAATTTTAAAATTTCATCTATATACCCATTGGGATTTTCATTAAACTTAACAAACTCCGTATTCAAACCATCTTTTCCGGTTCCGTTTAACTCTTTATTAAAAACCTCTTTTACAATTCTGGCTGAATCGGAATATTCATCGATATTTTCATAAAACAAGTTCCAACAATCGAAGACCATTTCCATACATTTAACCAAAAGAGAATATTCCTGTTCGGTAAGTCCTCTACGCTTTTGTTTTTCTGCGTAATACTCAAATTTTCCGTCCCAAACACTTACGTATTTAAAGCCATTTGTATACAAGGAATGGTCAATGTATTTCTCTATACCACTTCCCAACAAGTAGTACGGGTAATACACCCCAAAAGTTTCATATCCGGCTTCATGAAAAAGTCTAAAGTGGTTATATTCAGAACTATTTAACCCCAAAAAGTATCCATAATCGTCCAAAGTTCTGTTTCCACAATACAAAGCTTTGGATGCCGCATCTGTATAAGGTCCATATGAATATACGCAAGGCGCAAAAATAGCATTTTCTTTCAACTTATCTATAAAGGGTGTACAACTAATTTCAGTCTTATTATTACTTATACACTCTGCAAATACAGAATCAACCAATATGGCTATAACATTTTTCATACGAATACAATCTCCCTTACAAAACTTTTGATGATATAGATAAAGAACTAAACATCACTCAAGATTATATAGTTGTACATATTTTCTAAAAAACACAGCACGATCATATTTTGCAGAATCGCAAACAAATTTATTTTTGTAATTTTGTTCACAAAACAATTTTATCCTATTTTCAAGAGCATTTAAATCCCCTTGTTCCACAACATTTTCAGGAGGAACACTCTCCGTACTTCCTCCTGTTTTATAAGTAATTACAGGAGTTCCACAGGCTTGAGCCTCTAAATTAGTTGTAGGATAATTATCTTCGTAAGTTGTATTAACAAACACATCTGCCGCAGAATACCATTTCACAAGTTCATCAACGCTACTTGTTTTTTCAATTCCCAAAATATTGTTCGGAATATTATTTATTTGTTGTAACGTCAATCCAATCATTACAATTTTATAATCAGAGGAAAGTTTTTTGGATAATTCAATAAAATCAACAAACCCTTTCCGAGCCTCCCAATTATTAGCAATCCCAAGAACAATTTTTTTATCAGAAATACCGTATTTTGTTAAAATATCGCTTTCTGTATTTCTAAATACGCCAATATCAATACCATTGTTTATTACCGCAATAGGATATTCTTTCAAAAAACTTTCTTTGGTTAAATCTGCTAACCATTTAGAGGGCGTTATAACAGTCAAATCCTTAACACCAGTAAAAGCTACTTTTTTTCTGTTATAGTTACGCTTTGCACAGGTAAACAATACTGACGAAGGATATGATGTTTTTTGCAAACACTTACAACACTGTTCTTTCCACTTGTAACATTTAGCAAACGAAAAATATGCACAATGTCCGGTAAATGCCCAACAATCATGAAGCGTCCAAACTACCTTTTTATTTGACTTTTTCAAATAATCAAATAACATTTCCACATTGATATAGTAACCGTGAATATTATGCAAATTAATCACATCCGGATCATAGTCTTCCACCCACTTAATAAATTTTCGAGTTGCCAATTTACTTCCAAATCCGGAGCAATCAAAAAACCTTGATAACAAAGCGTGTATTTTTACACCAAGACTATTCCCAATCCTTACAGCATATTGTTGAAACTTTTCAGGAACAGTTTCCCGTCCGTATGCAATTTTCACATCGTGGCCTTGTTTTTTTAGTTCTAAAGCAATATCTGTACAAATACGTCCGGTAGAACCTATTCCACAAGTCACATTAATCATTAAGACTTTCATTTGACCTCGCCTCCAATTTGTTTATAAATTTCTTTTTTATAAAACTAGAATAAAAATACTCAATTACATCATCAATTAGGAACTCTTTATTTTCAGTAGACCACTGCCCTCAAAGCACCTCTACATCAATTACCACTCATCAAACTTTCCAGTTCATCAATAACTTTATCCATCGAAAAATGCATTTCGTAATACTTTCTTGCATTGTTTCCCATATCAGCCAATTTATTTGTTTTAAGCACCTCATTGCGAATCAAAAGCGCTAAAGCATCGGCATCTTGTGTACAAACAAAACCGCACTCTGCTTCTTCAATAACATTCGCGCTTTCCCCTCCGGCAGCAGCAATTATTGGTGTTCCACAAGCCATATACGACTGAAGTTTTGCGGGGAGTGTCATATCAAACAACTTATTCTTTTTAAACGACAAATACGCACAGTCCGCAAAATGAATATATCTATTTGCCTCCTGTTCGGACATTTTGCCAACAAAAAACACGTTATCTTCAAGCCCCATGTCTTTTACCTTCTTCGCAAGTCTGTCTTTCGCTCTGCCGTCTCCAACAAGATACCATCTAACTTTTGTATCCTTCAACTTTTCAGCAGAATCCACCAAAAGATCCAACCCTTGAGCTTCGCCGATGTTTCCTGCAAAAACAATATTAAAAAATTCATCTGAATAACAATCAGGCTTTGCTGCGCTATCAACCTCAGGTTCAGAACAAAACTGCGGCCAAAATACAAGTTTCTCTTCACTCACACCTCTATTGGCGATATTTTTCACAAAAGATTTAGAAGAACAAAGTATCTTATCACTTGCAGCATATATCTTATTGACAATCTTATTGATAACACCAATCACTATGCGATTATGTATACCGAGTACAATTTCTACATTTTCAGGCCAAAGGTCTTGTACATTGAAAAAAATAGGTGTTCCAAACTTTTCTTTATACGACACAGCAGGTAATCCAACTGTTACCGGAGATACCTCAAAAACATATACCGCGTCGTACTTTTCGGTACATCTTCTCACCCATTTATTACCTTCAGAAACGAAAGTATAACAATTGAGCAACAATCCCAAAGGTGTTTTCCCTCTCGGCAACACTTTTATTCTCTCTACCTTTGCACCATTCCATTCTTTTTCATAAGGTATTTTAAACCCAAATCCTTCATATATCTCTCCTCGCGGATACTGTGGATAACCTGTTAATACCGTAACGTCATTTCCGCGTTTAACTAGTTCTTCGCACAAAGTATTCACACGAAAGGTCTCCGGGTAGAAGTATTGCGTAACTATAAGAATCTTCATACTGTCTTTTCTGTCCTTTCAATCGACTCCTCCAAGTTGCAAACGCGATAATCCTCTTTGTACTCGCTCAAGCTCATATCATAGCTAAGGTTTCCAAAAGCTTTATTCACCAATCCGGTAACTTTACTCAAAAGCTTCAAAAGCCATCCCAAGCCCTTAACGCTCAATATTTTTTTCCCATGAGTCTGCGCAATCATTTTTACAAGCTCAGAGGTATTACTGTATCTGTTGTTTTGGGGCCAAAAAATTCCACATTCACCGTTTTCAATCATCAGACGAACAAATTCACACAAATTCTCAACGTAGAGCATAGATCTCTCGTTTTCGACATACGGAAATATTGGAAGTTTTTTTGCAATTTTTGCAAGTATCGGATAATTACCGCGACTATCCTTGCCATATATCATAGGCGGTCTCAAAATTACAACCTTAAAATTATCATCATTTAACGGCATTATTCCCTTCTCCGCCTGAACCTTGCTGTCTCCGTAACAATTCGCAGGTGAAACCTCGGTAACTTGTGTTATAAATTTTTTCTTGCCTATCGGCGCGCTATCTCCATACACAATTGCAGAACTCATAAATATAAACTGGCGAACTCTGTCACCCTTCGCTTTCTCTGCCGTTTCTATAGTCAAATCAGTATTCACAGAATAGTAAAGCGCTTCTTTCTCTTTGCTGATCTTACCGTTATCGGAATGCGCAATTCCTGCAACATGAAAAACAGAATCGTATGTAGAAAAATCATACTCTCTCCAAGAACCGTCTATCATATCTACCGTATCAACAACATAATCATTAGGATAGTTTTGTTTTATATAATTTTCAAAAGATGAACCAATGTAACTGTTTGCTCCGGTTATAAGAATTTTTTTCATTTAACTTCCTCTTTTTCTTTTAATTCCTCAGCAGTTTTCTCTTCCATCTTCTTCATCTCGCCGGTACCGCCTTCAACCACACCTTCGGATTTAAGGACAGAAGTTATAGTTCCAAAGAAGCATTTTACATCAAAAACAAAGCTCATCTTTTCAACGTATTCACCATCAAGCTTTGCCTTGACGTCTATCTCAAGTTCATCTCTGCCGTTTATTTGCGCCCAGCCCGTAAGCCCAGGTCTAACATCATTAGCACCATATTTATCTCTTTCAGCAATAAGATCATATTGATTCCAAAGAGCAGGACGCGGTCCAATTATAGACATATCACCAACCAAAATATTAAACAACTGCGGCAACTCATCAAGACTGGTTTTCCGCAAAAACTTCCCCACTTTAGTAATCCACATATCAGGGTTTGATAACATATGAGTCGGCATATCGTGCGGAGTATCCGTTCTCATAGTCCTGAATTTCAAAATATCAAAATGTGTCTTATGTATACCGACTCGTTTTTGCTTAAAAAAAACAGGGCCTTTTGAATCAAGCTTGATAGCTAAAACAATTATTAAAATCGGCAAACTTAATACTACAATACCAACCAACGACAAAACTATATCAATAATTCTTTTTAAATATTTTTCGTACATTTTACGCTCTTCCTCCAACAAATTACAATGAGAACTAAATATTTACTAAAATCACACGTACACGCACTAACTTGCATATAATATAAATATATTATTTTACATTATAACATATAGGATCATCTAATGTCAATAGCAAAAGTCTATTTCCCTCAACAATCCATACACAACCCCCACCAATCCCCCTCGCACTTTTGTCAACTTTCTACAATTATTTAATTTTTTGTAAATTTTAACCCATAAAGTTACATTTACACAAAAAACATTACAAAAAACCACAAAAAAACAACGGCAGACACTTTCATAGCATCTACCGTCGTTCAACTTATTAACACAAAAAAGGTGTATTAGGCTCGTCCTTACATAACCTTAATGCTCTTTATAACCATATCAAACATAGGTCTGTCACCGTAGGTCGTTTTGGTTGTTGCAATTTCATCAAGAGTTTCAAAGCCGTCGGTCATCTTACCGAAAGCTGCATACTGACCGTCAAGATGAGGCGCATCTTCATGCATAATAAAGAACTGAGACCCTGCAGAATTGGGGTTCATAGATCTCGCCATAGAAATAACACCACGTGTATGCTTGAGGTCATTTTTTACGCCGTTAGCCGCAAATTCACCTGTTATACTGTAGCCGGGACCGCCCATTCCGGTGCCTTCGGGGTCACCGCCCTGAATCATAAATCCGCGAATAACTCTGTGGAATATAAGTCCGTCATAAAATCCTTTGTTAGCCAATTTTTCAAAATTTTCAACGGTAATAGGTGCCTTTTCCGGATAAAGTTCCAACGTCATCTTGCCGCCGTTTTCCATTTCAATTATAGCAATCTTCATATATTGTTCTCCTTTTTATAACATATTGCTTACAAAATTAAGCGAGCCGCAAATTGCTTTGGGGCTCGCTCATTTTATTATAAGCTAAACGTTTTCTCAGTCTTTGAAAGCTTCTCTTGCTGCATAAGAAGTATGGAGCAATTCGTGAGCCTTGTGAGAATTGGGTTCGCCAAGGAACTTTTCGTAAAGCGCCTTAATCTGAGGATTGTTGTGGCTCTGTCTGAGAGTCTGTCTTTCATCTTCAGAATAAAGTGCCTTAGCACGCTTTTCCTTATATGTGTCAACAATGTCAGCATCTTCGTTAGGAAGGAACTGAGGCTTGATGTAAGGCTGACCACCGCCTGCGATACAACCACCGGGACAACCCATAATTTCAATAAACGCATACTTGCTCTTGCCTGCCTTGATTTCATCAAGAAGAACCTTAGCATTCTTCATACCGTGAGCAACAGCAACCCAGATAGTTGTTCCGTTAAGTTCGAGAGAAGCTTCTTTAATGCCGTCAAAACCACGAACAGCTTCAAACTTAACAGCCTCGTGTTCTTTACCTGTGAGTACATAGTAAGCAGTTCTGAGAGCAGCTTCCATAACACCACCGGTAACACCGAAGATAACGCCTGCACCTGTGTAATCACCTACAACATCATTATCAAACTCTTCATCGGGAAGCTTGTTGAAGTTGATACCCGAACGCTTGATAAGCTTTGCAAGTTCTCTTGTTGTAAGAACAGCATCTACGTCCTTAAGACCGTTTGTAACGAGCTGTTCTCTATCTTTTTCGCCCTTCTTAGCTGTACAAGGCATAATAGAAACAACGAACATATCCTTAGGATCAATGCCGTTTGCTTCTGCATAGTAACTCTTAAGAATTGCGCCGAACATTTCGTGAGGAGATTTGCAGGAAGAAAGGTGACCGAGAAGATCGCCATAGTTAATTTCTGCATAGTTGATCCAACCGGGAGAACAAGATGTGATCATAGGAAGCTGACCGCCGTTCTTGATTCTGCCGAGAAGTTCTGTAGCTTCTTCCATAATTGTAAGGTCTGCAGCATAGTTTGTATCAAATACCTTCTTGAATCCAAGTCTCTTGAGAGCAGCAACCATCTTACCTGTGCAAGCGGTACCAACTTTCATACCAAACTCTTCACCAAGAGCAGCTCTAACTGCAGGAGCAGTCTGAACAACAACGTACTTACCTTCAGCCATAGCCTTGTCTACCAAAGCAATTTCGCTCTTTTCCATCAATGCGCCTGTAGGACATACGCTTACGCACTGACCACAGAGGATACAAGGTGAGTTAGCAAAAGAACGGTTTTCAGCAGGAGCAACGATAGTGTTGAATCCTCTCTTTTCGAAACCGAGAACGCCCTTACCGTGAGCATTCTTACATCTTTCAACGCAACGTCCGCAAAGAACGCATTTAGATGTATCTCTTACAATAGAAGGAGTAAGCTGGTCAATTGTAACGGGTGTCTGAGTACCCTTGAACATATCTTCTCTTGCGCCTGTAACCTTAGCTGCATAAAGAAGTTCGCAGTATTCGTTCTTGTCACACTGCTGACACTTCATAGAGTGGTTAGAAAGCAAGAGTTCAACAGAAGCTCTTCTTGCCTTTACAGCCTTAGGAGAAGAAATTATAATCTTCATATCAGGAGTAATGGGATATACACAAGAAGCAACGAGTCTCTGGGGTCCGTACATAACTTCGCCCTGTTCGTTTCTTCTTCCTTCCTGAACTTCTACAAGACATACACGGCAAGAGCCCTTGGAGCATTCACCGTGATTGTAAGCACAGAGAGTGGGGATATCGTAGCCGCAAGCCTTTGCAGCTTCGAGTACAGTCGTTCCTGCCTCAACCTGGTAGGAAACGCCTTCAATAATAATATTAATCAATGCCATTTTTCATTTCCCCCTTATTATTTCTTTTCAATAGCCTTGAACTTACAAGAAGCTACGCACATACCGCACTTGATACACTTAACGGTATCGATAGTTCTTGAAGGCAACTTATGTCCGGGTGCAACGTAATCAGTCTTCTGAATAGCGTTAACGGGACACTGTCTTTCACAAAGTCCGCAACCGATACATTTTTCCTGATCGATAACGTATTCCATAAGATTCTTACATACTTTTGCAGGACATTTCTTATCAACAACGTGAGCAACGTATTCATCTCTGAAAGAACGGAGAGTCGAGAGAACAGGGTTAGCTGCAGTCTGACCGAGAGCACAGAGAGAACCTGTCTTAATGGTTTCGCTGAGTTCTTCGAGTTCTTCAAGATCCTTCATTGTTGCCTTGCCGTCTGTAATCTTGTTAAGGAGTTCAAGCAAACGCTTGGTACCGATACGGCAGGGTGAGCACTTACCGCAAGACTCGTCGCAGATAAATTCCATATAGAACTTAGCAACGTCAACCATACAGTTGTCTTCGTCCATAACGATAGCGCCGCCCGAACCCATCATAGAGCCCTTAGCAACGAGTGTATCAAAGTCAATAGCGGAATCGAGGTCTTTTTCAGTCAAGCAACCACCGGAAGGACCACCTGTCTGGATAGCCTTGAACTTCTTACCGTCGGGAATACCGCCACCGATATCGTAAATAAGTTCGCGAAGTGTTGTACCCATAGGAATTTCAACGAGACCAACGTTGTTGATCTTACCGCCGAGAGCAAATACCTTTGTACCCTTAGACTTTTCTGTTCCGTACTGACCGAACTTTTCAGCGCCTTCACGGAGAATGTAAGGTACGCAAGCAAGTGTTTCAACGTTGTTAACGATTGTAGGACAACCCCAAAGTCCCTTAACTGCAGGGAAAGGAGGACGAGGTCTGGGCATACCTCTCTGGCCTTCAATAGAGTTAAGAAGAGCAGTTTCTTCACCGCAAACGAATGCGCCCGCACCAAGTCTGATATGTACACGGAAGCTAAAGTCTGTTCCAAGAATGTTGTCGCCGAGGAGTCCCATTTCTTCAGCCTGCTTAATAGCAATTCTAAGTCTGTTTACAGCGATGGGATACTCTGCACGAACGTAGAAGTAACCGTTCTGTGCGCCGATAGCATAACCTGCAATAGCCATACCTTCGATAACTGCAAGGGGGTTACCTTCGAGAATAGATCTGTCCATGAATGCGCCGGGGTCACCCTCGTCGCCGTTACATACAACGTACTTTTCGCCGTCGGGCTGAGCGTATGCAAAGTTCCACTTCATACCTGTGGGGAAGCCGCCGCCGCCACGTCCGCGAAGACCGGATGCGAGAACGGAATCAATAACAGCCTTTCTGTCCATCTTAAGAGCGTTAGCGAGACCGATAAATGCACCGGAACCGAGAGCTTCTTCGATGTTTTCAGGGTCAATAGCACCACAACCGTGGAGAGAGATACGAACTTGCTTCTTGTAGAATTCGATATCTTCCTGCTTTGCGATCTTTTCCTTTGTCTTGGGGTCAACATAGAGCAATCTGTCTATAATTTCGCCGCCGATAAGGTCTTTTTCAACGATCTCTTCAACGTCATCAATAGTAACGAGTCTGTAAAGAGTATCTTCAGGGTAAATCTTAACGAAAGGTCCCTGAGAGCAGAAGCCGAAACAACCAACCTGGTTAACTGTAACCTTGTCGGAAAGTCCCTTTTCTTCTACGAGTTTTTCGAATTTAGCCTTTATTTCGAGAGAGTTTGAAGAGATACAGCCTGTACCGCCGCAAAGAACTATAGCTCTCTTACCGCTTCCGCCTTCAATCTTCTTACCGTATGCATCTGCGCAAACGGCACATTTAGCGGAAAGTTCTTCAAAATTCTTAATCTTTTCCATAATCCTTATGCCTCCATCTTGCGATATTCTTCAACAATGCCGGGAACATCGGATACCTTGAGCTTAGGATATACCTTGCCGTTGATAGTAACTGCGGGAGCAATACCGCAAGCACCGATACAACGGAGCGCGTCAAGTGTGAACATACCGTCTTCGGTAGTTCCGCCGGGAGCTATTCCCAAAAGTTCGGAGAATTTGTCAATGATCTGCTGCGCGCCTTTAACGTAACAAGCAGTACCGAGACAAACGCCAACAACGTACTTTCCTTTCGGCTGGAGCGAGAAGAAAGAATAGAAGGTAACTACACCGTAAATTTCAGCAACGGAAATTCCGGTTCTTTCGGATACGATTTCCTGTACTTCAAGAGGAATATAGCCGTATTCTTCCTGAATTGCAGACAAAATCATCATCAAAGGTGTTTTTTCTTCAACGTATCTGTCACAGATTTCGTTGATCTTAGCAACTGATGCTTCACTCAAATGGGCCATGGTAGCCCTCCTTTTCTAAAGATTTTATATAATTTGCTTTTTTCGCAATCCATACATTATGTATTGTATCAAACAAACGCCCCGTTGTCAAGACAAAACGTTCATCAAATCGACGAATATTCCGTATTTTTTCTTACAAATAAGATAAATATAACCAATTTCGTCAAAAAAACTAAAAGCCAACCAATTCGCTGTATTTATACAGATTTCGTAATAGCTTTTTGTGCAAAAAAGATAGTGTTTCATTAATTGACTTTTTATTATTCTCCGATATTAATCACCATTAAAAGAACGACCTCATCCGTCTCGGCGGCAAAGCAAACTAAATACTAAAAAAACTACACCGCCGAGCCACCTTCTCCCACCGGAGAAGGTGTCGAGGCAGTATTCCAATGACCATTGCACTCTTGCTTTGCTGACGAGACGGATGAGGTCGTCAACACAAATCAAAAAGCGTTCCTACGTCATTTTCGCAGAAACGCTTTTTATTAATTTAATTTCCTCTTCTCTTTTGAGCTTCTGCTTTAAGGCGAAGTTCTGTATTAAGAATACGCTTACGGAGTCTGATACTCTTGGGAGTAACCTCGATAAGCTCGTCATCGCTGATAAACTCAATAGCCTCTTCAAGACTCATAACTTTCGGTGTAACAAGTCTCAATGCTTCGTCGGCACCGGTAGAACGAATTGCAGTCAAATGCTTCTTCTTGCAAACGTTAACAGTAATATCGCCCATCTTGGGATTTTCGCCTACGATCATACCTTCATATACTTCCGTCGCCGGACCGATGAACATAACGCCTCTGTCCTGAGCATTAAACAAACCGTATGAAGTAGCCTCCCCCGCTTCATGCGCAACAAGCGAACCGGTGTAACGGAGAGTTATATCCCCCTTGTAAGGCTGATAACCGTCAAACAAGCTGTTGATTATACCCTCACCTCTTGTATCAGTCAAGAACTCGCTTCTGTAACCAAAGAGACAACGGGCGGGAATAACGTATTCTATCTTCATTCTGTTTCCGGAAGGCTGCATTTCGACAAGCTCGCCCTTTCTTGCGCCCAATTTTTCCATAACAGAACCCATACAAGTTTCGGGAACGTCAATGGAAACTCTTTCCATAGGCTCACAAAGAACGCCGTCGATTTCTTTCATAAGAACTCTGGGAGTACTTGCACAAAGCTCGTAGCCCTCGCGTCTCATATTTTCTATAAGTATGGAAAGGTGCATTTCGCCTCTTCCGCTAACTTTAAAGCTGTCTGTTGTTTCACCGTCTTCAACGTGAAGTGATACGTCGCGGAGCAACTCCTTGTAAAGTCTGTCTCTGAGCTGACGGGAAGTAACGAATTTACCCTCACGACCTGCCATAGGACTGTCATTTACAGAGAAAGTCATTTCAAGAGTGGGTTCGCTAATTTTTACAAAAGGCAACGGTTCGGGCTTTTCGGTAGATGTGATAGTATCTCCTATAGTAATATCTTCAGCACCGGAAAAGCAAATGATGTCGCCGCATTTAGCTTCTGTTACAGGCATTCTGCCGAGACCATCAAACTGATACATAGAAACGATTTTTGTTTTCTTGGGAGCCGCCTCGGTGTGATAGTTACAAATCATTACCTCTTGATTTTGCTTGATAGTACCTCTCTCAACTCTTCCGATACCGATTCTGCCAACGTATTCGTTGTAGTCGATAGAAGATACAAGCACCTGCAAGTCCTCGTCGGGTTCACCCTCGGGAGCAGGCATATATTCAAGAATAGTTTCAAACAAAGGAACAAGGTCGGTACCCTGCTGGAAAGGCGAAAGGGATGCTGTACCCGCTTTACCGGAGCAGAATATCATAGGACTGTCGAGCTGTTCGTCTGTAGCGTTAAGGTCAATAAGAAGTTCAAGAACCTCGTCAACGACTTCATCAAGACGAGCATCGGGCTTGTCTATTTTGTTTACGACAACGATAACTCTGTGATTTAATTCCAACGCCTTTTGAAGAACGAATCTCGTTTGAGGCATAGGACCTTCGGCCGCGTCAACAAGAAGTAAAACGCCGTTAACCATTTTAAGAATACGTTCAACTTCACCGCCGAAGTCAGCGTGTCCGGGGGTGTCGATAACGTTGATTTTTACGTCTTTGTAATGTATTGCAGTATTTTTTGCAAGAATTGTAATGCCACGCTCTTTTTCGATAGCGTTGCTGTCCATAACTCTTTCTTCAGTTGCCTGATTTTCGCGATATACACCGCCCTGCTTTAACATTTCGTCAACGAGGGTTGTTTTACCGTGGTCAACGTGAGCGATTATCGCAATATTACGAAGGTCTTCTCTTTTCATTAATAATATACCTACCTTAAAACAAATATCTTTCTTTTTTTAACAACATATTATTATAAAACAAAATAATTCATTTTACAACAGTTTACACAAAAATAATTTTAATTTTTTTATATTTTACCCAAAGTGGAGCAACATATCTGTATATTGCTCCCACAAAAACGATAACACATTTTAATTTGTGTGGAATATTCTGGAGCGAATAACCCCATTACCTCTATACACAAACATCAAACAAGCAGGTATAAAATTTGTAGGGCTCGGCGTCCCCGACGAGCCGAGAAAAAACAAACAAACTCAATACATTAAAACCACTGTTATGCTCTGTATTCTCCAAAATTAATAATTGCAAAAACATTTATTTTTAAATGGGACGTCGAAGGCGCCGTCCCCTACCGGTTTGTGCGTATTTTTATTTTCAAACAGATATCACCTCTGTACAGAAACATCAAACAAGCAAAGCGATATTTGTAGGGGATGGCGCCCTCGACATCCCGCGAAAAACAAACTAATTCGCACAAACATTATTTCTACATTGTAGGGCTCGTCGAGGACGCCGAGCCCTATTCCCACCAAAAAAATTTGCACAAACATACCTCTGTGCAAAAACACAAAACAAGTAGGCACTTTGCCTTGCCCTCTCCTGACGGGGAGGGTGGATCGCGTAAAAAAACGGTCATATTCTTCATTAAAAATTGATCAGAAGAATATGACCGTTTTTTAGCGAGACGGGAGGAGAGAAAAGCATTGAGTTTTGGTATCAAAACCAAGGAATACAACCTATATTTGTTATTACAATTTTAACTGTACATAGAGATAAAGATACCAACATTTAAAGTTTTTCTCTCCCTCCGTCACGCTTCGCGTGCCACCTCCCTCCTCAGATGGAGGTCGAATAATGTACCTACTAAATTGATGTAAATGCGCAGAGGTGAAAACAAAAAAGCTTCCCATTCCGTTACGAAAAAGGAAGCTTGTTTTTGTTATACTTGTTTTTACGCTATAAGTGCTTCACCGACTATATGCGAAAGAATTGCATCAATATCTGCGCTGTCTGTTACACCTGCGCCGTCAATATCGCCCGCAAATTCGCGTATATCGTTTTCGGTAAAGCTGTTTTCAGCCAACGCCTTTTTAACCATAAGCGCATCGAATACGGTTGCAACACCGTCGCCGTCAATATCGCCCTTGACTGCAATTTCTACTTCTTGCTCACCAACAACTATCTTACAACCTGTGCCGATGATACCATTGTTTGATACGATTGTTATTTCATCACCAAGTATTTCAGCGACTTCAGCTTCGGTCATTGCAACGTTACCGGAAACTGTAGGAACAATTACGACTTCTGTTTCGTCAGGCATTTTGCCAATAGTCAAAATCTTTCCAAGAAAAACAATTCTTTCATTTAAAAAACCATCATTATAATAACCAAATTCGATATAAGACCACTCTTCTTCAGTTCCACCATAATACACCGTCGTCAAACTGTAGCAAGTGAAAAATGCCAAATAGCCTATATACGTTACACTTTCGGGAATTTCTATGCTCGTCAAACTGTAGCAAGCGGAAAATGCATAATCGCCTATGCTCGTTACACTGTCGGGGATTACTACACTCCTTAAACTGCTGCAACTGGCAAATGCCAAAACGTCTATGTACGTTACACCCTTTGGAATCACATAACTTGTTTCTGTTTTTCCTGCGGGGTAACATATCAATGTAGTCTTATTTTTGTCAAACAATATACCGTTATCCGAACAGTATGCAGCATTATTTATTGCAACATTTATTTCTTTCAAGCTGTAGCAAGCGGAAAATGCATAATCACCTATGCTTGTTACACCGTCAGGGATTTCTATGCTCGTCAAACTGTTGCAATTGTAAAATGCATGATCGCCTATGCTCGTTACCTCGTCGGGGATTTCTATGCTCGTCAAACTGGTGCAATTGTAAAATGCCGCATCACCTATGCTCGTTACTCCGTCGGGGATTTCATAACTTGTTTCTGTTTTTCTGGCAGGGTAACATATCAATGTAGTCTTATTTTTGTCAAACAATATACCGTTATCCGAACAGTATGCAGTATTATTTATTGCAACACTTATTCCTTTCAAACTGCTGCATCCTGCAAACGCCCACTCGCCTATGCTCGTTACACTGTCGGGAATTTCTATGCTCGTCAAATCGTAGCAACGGTAAAATGCATGACTTCCTATGCTCGTTACACTGTCAGGGATTTCTACACACGTTAAACTGCTGCAAGTCCAAAACGCATAACCGCCTATGCTCGTTACACTGTCGGGAATTACTATACTTGTCAAACTGCTGCAAAAACTAAATGCATAATCTCCTATGCTCGTTACACTGTCGGGAATTACAACACTCGTCAAACTGCTGCAAGAGTAAAACGCATAACCGCCTATGCTCGTTACACTGTCAGGTATTTCAACGCTCGTCAAGCTACTGCATTCATAAAAAGCCCACTCGCCTATACTTGTTACCGGATAACCGCCTAGAGTTGACGGTATTACAAGTTTTCCGGAAACAGACGTATCACACTCGGTTATTGTCGCCTTGCCGTTGTATACGGTGTACTTAAAATACCCCTCTGTCGCTGCTTTTACGTTGTTAGGGATTAACATAACTGTTCCCACTATTAATGCAACCGTAATAAGAATAATCCACAGTTTTTTCATAAGTTTTTTACCTTCCCTTTCGTGTAAAAAAATACTATCTATAGTCCAATTATATAATACTCTTTCTCAAAAGTAAATACCTTTTGTACATTATTCTACATCACCTCTTTGCAGAAACATCAAATAAGTAGTCGCTTTGTCTTGCCTCCTCCTTCCGTCACGCTTCGCGTGCCACCTCCCCCGTCAGGATGAGGCTTATTTAGTATCTGCCCACTTAATATAAGTGCACAGAGGTAACAAAAAAACTTCCCTTTCCGTTACGGAAAATAATCACCCTATATATATTTTTTACATAATCTTACCCAAAACCATTGACAAAGCAAAAGAGATCTATTATAATACAACTGAACACAAAAGTGTATCATTTGAGACAGTTTTCAAAAAGGAGTGATGTTTTGGAAAAAGCAACAATAACGGAAATATTTTCAAATTCACCACTTTTTAAGTCGGCTATGCCAAGCACAGTCGAGTATGCAATTTGTCATTGCAGTATATGCGAAACTCAAAAGGGCGAAAAATTTGATACAGAACATTCAAGCCTTTTCATAATACTTGACGGAAGCGCGTCGGTTTACGGAGTTTCAAAAACACAACCGGTCATTTTGAATACGTTAAAAAAAGGCAGAGTATTCGGTATGGCATCATTATTCGGCGAAAAATGCGCATCCACTTCAATTATCGCAAAGAGCACCTGCACTTACGCCGTAATAACCCAAGACCGTATTGAAGAAATGCTGAAAAGCGATATCGGTTTTACGAAAAATTATATATGCTTTTTATCGGACAAAATAAGATTTTTAAATAAGAAAATCGCATTTTTTACCTCTGGAAGCACCGAAAAGAAACTTGCGGGATATCTATTGTCTTTACCGATAGAAAATAATACCGTAAAAATCGAAATGAATATGACCAAACTTGCACAAAATCTTGATATAGGCAGAGCATCACTTTACAGAGCCTTCGACTCTTTGGAGGAAAACTGTTTTATAACAAGAGAAAACAATACAATCAAAATTACTTCACCTGAAGAATTTAGAAAAATTTATGGAGAAACATTATGAAAAACACAAAACTTTTAGCACTCACTTTAGCGCTGGTTATGGCGCTCTCCCTCTTCGTTTTTGCTTCGTGCGCAAACGAAAATCCTGACGTTAACGCAAATGAAACAAAGAACGAAACAAAACAAGAAGAAACACAGGACGAAACAGAAGAAGCAAAAGAAGAAAAACCCGAAAGTATTCGCGTTATTACCCTTGCAGGACCTACCGGTATGGGTATGGCGAAGCTTATCGAAGACGATACAAACACCAAAACTGCTTATAATTACGAATTTACAGTAGCATCTGCTCCCGATCAGGTAAGCCCCGAAGTAATAAAGGGTAATTACGATATCGCGGCAGTTCCCGTTAACCTCGCATCAGTTTTGTACAACAAGACCGAAGGCAAACTTCAAGTTGCAGGTATCAACACACTCGGTGTTTTGTATATGCTCGAAAACGGTAACACAATTAACAGCGTTGCTGACTTAAAAGGCAAGACAATTTACGCTACAGGTCAAGGTTCGAACCCCGAATACGTTCTCCGTTACATTCTTTCAAAGAACAATATCGATCCCGACAAGGACGTAACGATAGAATTTCTTGCAGAACATGCGGAACTCGCAACCAAGCTCAAAAACAATTCAGTAGCAATCGGTATGCTTCCTGAACCCCAGGTAACAGCCGCAACTACCGGAAGCGAAGTTAGAATCGCCCTTGACTTAACAAAAGAATGGGACAAGGTATCCGAAGACAAGCTCGTTCAGGGTTGTATTATAGTAAGAAAAGAATTTGCTGACAAATATCCCACCGCCCTTGCAAAGTTCCTTGAAGAATACAAGAGTTCAGTTGATTTTGTAAACAACAATGTTGACGATGCGTCAGCGCTTATCGAAAAGGCAGGAATAATCCCCAAGGCAGCCGTTGCAAAGAAAGCAATACCCAACTGCAATATATGCCTTATTACAGGAGAGGAAATGAAATCCTCCGTTTCACAGATGTTGAAGGTCCTCTTTGATGCAAATGCATCATCTGTAGGCGGAAAACTCCCCGACGATGAATTCTATCATTAAAAAAACACCAAGATTCGCAAGGACTTTAATTGTCCTTGCTTTTTGGGTTATAGTATGGCAAATAATTGCCGTAAAGGTTGATTCAGCAGTTTTGGTCTCCACTCCTGCCGAGGTTACAAAACGATTGATTCAGCTTATGGGCGAAAAAGAATATTACATTATAATAACAAGCTCGGTATGGCGTATACTTTCGGGATTTCTTATTGCAGTTGGAATCGGTACGGTTCTCGGTATAATTACCGCAAAGATACGAATACTCGACGAGCTTTTTTCGCCAATACTTTCGGTAATAAAAGCAACCCCGGTAGCATCCTTTATTATATTAGCGCTGGTTTGGCTAAACAAAGATACTATTCCCTCTTTTATATCATTTTTGATGGTTTTACCCATAATACACGGAAATGTGTGCGAAGGCTTGAAGAACACACCAAATGACCTCATAGAGATGTCAAAGATATATAACTTTTCGTTGAATCATAGGCTGACAAAGCTTTATTTGCCGTCCATACTTCCCTATTTCCTTGCAGGTTTTAAGACGTCGCTTGGACTTGCTTGGAAGGCTGGCGTTGCGGCAGAAGTACTGTCTTTCCCAAAAAACTCTATAGGCAAACAGCTTTATGAGGGAAAGACGTATCTTGAGACAGTAGACGTGTTTGCGTGGACAATAACTGTTATAGTAATAAGCGTAATACTTGAATTTTTGCTTATGCAAACGGTAAAAAGGCTGACCGCACGGAAAAGGGGGGGCTAAAACTATATGAAGATAACCAACCTTTCAAAGAAGTTCGGAAAGAAAATACTTTTCGATAATTTTAACCTTGACGTTTCCGATAGAGGTATCACCGCCATAAAAGGCGACTCCGGTTGCGGCAAAACGACGCTTATGCGCCTTATAGCCGGACTTGACAGGAAATATTCCGGAAAGATTGAATACGATAACATAAAGAAAATTTCTTACGTATTCCAAGAACCTCGATTGTTACCAAGCTGTACCGCACTTGAAAACGTAGCGTTACCGTTGGGCAATACGGAAGAGGCAAAAGAGACAGCGAAATCGTGGCTTACAAAGCTCGGTCTTGAAGACGATTTAGACACCTATCCCGACGAACTTTCGGGAGGTATGAAGATGCGCGTAGCGATTGCCCGAGCTTTTGCATACGACGGCGATATACTGCTGCTTGACGAAGCATTTAACGGTATAGATGCAGACCGAACGAAGGCTATTATGGATATGGTAATCGAATACTCAAAGAAAAAGCCCTGCATTGTGATAACACACAATCAGGAGCAGTTCGATTATCTGCAATGCGAAATCGTGAAAATATAAAGTAAAAAGCAGCATAAAATCCAGCAATGGTTTTGTGCTGCTTTTCGTTTTTTTATAACCAAAAATGTACAGATAATCACAAATTATGCTACTTATAAACGAGTTACAACAAAAAAACTTTGCTAAAAATTTTTGAAAAAATAAACAGAAAAAAATACGACCAAGAAGACGACAAATTTCTACATTATTGTTTACAAAAAGAAAAATGTATGATAGAATGATTAGGCTAGATACTTAAATTATAATTAGGTATATTATAACCTTTGTGTGCAAAGCATATGTTACGGAAAAAGCATACCCGCTGACTGCTTTGCAACAAAGTGTAATTTAAGTGTCTAGCAACCTTAAAAGTCAGGGGCATGTTTTTCGTGCGTGGCTCTGAACTAATCGGGGCTACGCATTTTTTATTATATTCTTTTAACAAGACATAGGTGTGTCTATGTGATTTTATATAATAGAACAAAATCCCGAAAAGGAATGTCGAAATATGGAAAACACAAAGCAATACAGAATACTTGAAATCTTTTTTCGCGGACTTCGCGGAGAGGATATATCTGTTAAAAAACTTGCTGATGAATACAAAGTGTCAACAAAAAGTGTCAGCAGAAGCGTAAATGAACTCAAAAACTTCCTTGCAGACAATCGCGAACTTGTTGGAAATACGGAATTGCAATACTCATATCAAGATAAGTGCTATCACTTGTATATGGATGAGTTTTTAAGCACCAAAGAATTGTTCGCACTCGTTGAAGTTATGATCGGTGCAAGAGCCTTTTCAAGAGAAGAGCTTTTGAAACTCACCGCAAAATTAAAACGCTTTACGACTCCGCAGGATTCTAAAAAACTGAATGAACTGATTCGCAAAGAACTGTATCATTACCCGGAAGTGAAACACGATTGTGACAGTGTGCAAGACAATCTTTGGCAACTGATGAACTGCATAACAGATAAAAAAGAAATCTCCATTGATTATTATAAGATGGACAGAAGTTTTGTAACCCACAGACTTTATCCGCTATCGGTTATGTTTACGGATTATTACTTTTACTTAATTGCCTGTAAAACAGACGACGATGCAAACAAGCCACTGTATTTCAGAGTTGACAGAATCAAGCACATAACCGAACACAGAAAGAATGAAATAAAATCACCCCCCGATTTTGACGAAGGTCTATTGAGGAAACAAAGTCTTTTTATGTGGCCGGGTAAACTCCGAACTATTCGATTCGAATTCAGCGGTCCGTCGGTGCAGGCAGTACTGGACAAGCTGCCGACAGCGAAGATTATTGAGCGAATGGGAAGCAACAAATATCTTATCGAAGCCGAAACCTACGGCGACGGTATAAAAATGTGGTTACTCAGCCAGGGAGCTTGGGCGAAGGTAATCTCCCCAAATGACCTTGTCAACGAAATACAAAACGAGATTAATAAAATGATAAAAATGTACTGAATATATTTATTAAACAAAAAGGAGAATATAAAATGGATATCAGCGTAAATACGAGTCATTTGGAAAAAATTCAAAAAATGACCCTTGAATTATTGAACTACACCGGTTTTTTAGGTAACGAAGAAGCAGAATTGACCGAAAGATTACACAATTCTTTGAGAAAAATTATTATTTGTACCCATTTTTCAAATCGTCAAGTAATTGCAATTACAGGAATGCAAGGAGTTGGCAAAACCACTCTAATGAAGAATTTTTATGAATTGCCAGCCACGCTCTTTAATATTTCCTTAAACAGAAGCGAAAAACTACCGATTCTTATAACAGAAAGCGAATGTACTGAACCTCGTATGCAAGTATCCAAAATCGAAGAAGTAGGTGGAAATTTTGTTGTTAATAATGTAATTATTGAATCGGAGGAAGCATTTATAGAAGCTTCTAAAGGCGATGACAGTAATATTATGTATCTTGAACTTGTTGTTCCCTACAAGCACACTCACAATTCCGGAACATCATTTATGCTATTGCCGGGCTTTGAAAACCGCGGAGACTATTGGGAAGAACTCATAAATTTGTCTGCAAAATGTTCTGATGCCGCAGTTTTTCTAATAGATAATATGCGAATTGCTCGTGAAGAAAATCACAAAAAACTGTTAGAATTAAAAGAACATTTTGGTGATAATCTTATCTATGTAATAACAAAATCAGATAAAACAAACGACGATAATTCACAGGCAAAAAAACAGTTAACTTTGCTCACTGGTGCAGAACCAGACAGAGTTGTATGTGCAGGTGCATACAGCACGTCAGAAAAGAATGCTGCTTGGATTGAAAAACTCAAATCAGCTATTAATTCTTATGCTAATGATGCTCAAACAACAAGAAATTATTGTACCCAGTATATATACGAGGAAATAAAGAACAATACGAGAAATATAATTTTAAAATTAAAGAGATTTTTAAGAGCTGATGACGGAAATATGATAGTTGCTCAACTACAAACATCAAGCTGGCTCAGTACATTCGATAAATGTACTGCAAAAATCCGTAAGGAATACAAAAAAATGCTTGAAACGAACATAACACAAAGTAAGAAGACCAGTCTTGAATACATTGAAGATTATTTTGCCAACAAAGGCTTATTAAGTAATCTTGGGCGTGTTATTATCGGAACAACTGCCAAAGATTTGATTAAAACACAAGCTGCTATTAAAAATGCTGTACTTGAAAATGGAAAACTTAAATCAGCAAACAATTGCTTTGACGCAATGTCGAATTTAGCGGGATACATAGAAACAAACAATTCAACAAAAAATCGTCTTACTACTTCTTCGTTTGATGATTCAGGTGAGAATAAATATATGCTTAGCAATAAGGCAAGCCCAATTATTAAAAATGTACAGCTTCTATTGCAAAAAAATGAATCCGGAGAACTTCTTGACTCCGGGTCGGCAAAAGAAGCTATTGAGGCGATTGTTGAACTGGGAACTTGCTATTACTGTTCCCAAGAAACTAAAACGCTGCCTTCTGTCGGATATGAAAGTTTAACAGAATCAAATGTATCACTAAAATCTCTGCTCGAAAGTGCTACAAATGCAAAATCATTTGGTCTCTCAATGTTAGGAATTGTTGGAATTGACGCTTTCGACGGTGAAGCTGACCTTGTAACTGCAATATCTTCTGCGTTTGGTATTTCTTCTACTGCTGTCGCAATAGGCTTTGGCGCAATCGCAGTAGTAGGAATGGGCGTATCCATCCTTCAAGATATAAACCGTTTGGGACGAGAAGATTTCGCAACTTGCCAGAACACGATACACTCAATCTATGATAACATAGTTGACCAATGTTTAAGAAACTATGACGATTATATGGAAAACATTAGGAACGTTATTGAAGATAATCTTATACACAATACTACAGACCAACGCTTGGCTTTAGATAAATACAATGCTAATTGTCTAATAGTTAAAATCGAAGATGAAATTAGGGATTTTTTGAACAATTTAAGAGGAAATGCATATGGACTTGGAAGCACTATCTATAGAACGAAATTTATGGCAAACTAAGACATTTGAAAAAATCTCACAATCTATAGGGCTTTCCGAAGAAGTTGAATTAACCCCAACCGAAGTTACCAGATCGACTAAAAATATTATTGTATTCGGAATGACGCAAGCCGGTAAAACTTGCACATTGTTGGCTATTGCCGGCATTGCGTTTGAACATCAAGAATACATTGAAACTCTTTTGAGAGCTGGGCAAGAAAAAGGCAACTCATCAACATCGACCGCTATAATATACAACAGAACTTCTAAAGAAAATTTTGGAATATCCTATGTGAGTAACGGCGAACGAATAAACGCCCCCATATTTTTCGATAATGATGAAATCTTTAAAAAAAAGTTGATTGAAATACGAAATTTGGTAGAGGAAAACAAACACCCCGATGATCGGCTAAACATCTATATTCCGGAAAAGTATTTTGATAAAAACAAAAAAAAGTACAATTTCAATATTATTGACCTTCCGGGCGCAGGTAGCCGCAACATAAGGGAAATTACCCACGTAGAAACGCTTAAAGCAAAATATTTTGATTTAGCTCATGTAAAAATCATTGTATGCAGCATAGAAGATATTCAATCGCTTCAAAATGATTTAGATATGAAAAAACTTTTGCCAGAGGAAGATATCCATATATGGCAGAATTTAAATTCTGAGTATATACTTGTTTTGACATCGGCATATTCAATGGAAAGCATAAAAAATCATTTTTCACTTCCTAAGAAAGAGCGCGACAAATCATTCGCAAAAATGCTTGAGACAAAACAAGAAAAAGAAATTTTATCGACATTTGGTAACAATTTTAATTTAGAAGTGTATCTTTTTGACGTTGGTGAGTCATATAAAAAATTACTTGATTCGCTTAACGAAGAAGATAGGAAAGAGATTGTTGAATTGCAAGAAGAAACAATTGACAAACTTGCAAAATCAATAGAGCAAAGAAAAGGAAACACACTTAAAGCCACTATCGATAAAATTGGAACACGTGCGAAAATTGTATTAAAAAAGCAACGAGAAGAAGTGGAAAAAGAAAAAAACAAATATGAAGAAAAACTTGCTGTTGCAATAAAAAGCCAAGAAGACCACACAAAAACACTAAAAGAGTTAGACGAAAAAAAACAAGAACTTTCAACGCACATAAAAAAATTAAAAGCATGTAGTGAAAAAGTTCTTTGCACCAAGTCTAAATTTTCTATTAATACGAAAAAGCTTTACCAAAACCACTTGACAAGCGGTAAATTGAAAGACTCCCAAAGAGCACTTTTCATTTCCGAGTTAGAAAAAAATGTACTGGATTATTCTAAGGAAATATTAAATACCATTATAACCGAAATTGAAGAAGTACCCTCTTTATTTCATTTACAAAAAGATATTGATTGGTCAATAGAATTCACAAAATACATTTCAGATTGTATAGATGATTTAAATTATAATTTGAAACCCACAGGAATTTGGCCTTTTAAAAAATTTCCGGACGAAGATACAGTAAAAAGTCAATCCGAACAATTTATTAAAAATGTTAAAGAGTGGCTTGCAACAAAAACAACTGACATTGCACTTAAGATAAATTCTGAACAACTTAATAAAATCGAACAGCAAAGAAGCATAGAATCAAGTCGCAAAGAATGCAATAAAACCATTGATGACATAAAAAAACAGCGCATCCCGGAACTTCGCGCAAAAACAAAAATTTGTCAGGATTCTATTTTATTAATTGATGCTAAATATGATGCCTCGGAAAATCTGGCTTTAATGTGGGTGGATGTGGCTAAAACAGAATATAAAGCTCAATATAATGAGTACAAAAAACTTTTTGATTCCAATAGCATATCAAGTGATAGAAAAATGGAATTGCTTATCACAATGGGGCTTATGGAACGCGACATATCAAAAATGTTAAAGTAACATAAAACGAAAAGGAGAAAAAATGAATAATAACAATAATAATACAAAAACTTCGCAAAACGAATTATCAAACGATATTCAAGAGCTTCTGGATAATTATATTGTAAAAAAAGTTAACAGTCATACCAGCGAACAAATAAAACCCATAATAATTCAACAAAAAGAAAAGTTAATTCCTAACATAAAAGAACTTTCCGAAACGGTAGAGGATTTAAATAATAACGCTTTTGATATTTCCGACAAAATTACAGAGCTGTCAAAGAGATTTGAAGATGAAATAGACAATGTTCAAAAAGATATGAATGAACTAAAAAATATTAACGGTAAAGCCGAACTCCTTATCGGAAAAAACAATACTATTATTCAAACTATCGAAGAAACCGAAAACGCAAATCAAAATCGACATTCGGATTTGTCAAACCAAATAAGTAATAGCAATGAAAATTTAAAGAAAGAATTACTTAAAAAACTTGAAAATGCATTCGCACAAGAACTTTTACAAAAAAACAAACAGACAGAAACTATTGAGGAAACTATGAAAGAGGTTTCTTTGTGTATAGGTTCAGTCCAAGAAAATATTTTGTTGAATATAAATAAATTGAATGATGAATACACATTAAAGTTAGAAGAAAACCGTCAATGTGCAAAAAATTTCTCAATTCAAAATACAAGAGATATAAAAGCATACATAAATGAAAATCTTGTAAATCAAGAAAAGAAAATAATTGAAACAACTACGAAAATCATAAAAAAGAATAATCTTTTACTAAGAATAGTGCTTGCTCTTTCTTCTGTTAATGTAGTTGGAATAATAGCACTGCTTATTATGAAATTAATTTGAGTTATTAAGTGAGGTATATTATGTCTTCTGTAATAGTGAACATAAAAAACAACAAAAAATGTGCATTTTGCAAATACTGGTATGACCCAACCAACAGTGCTATTGCGCCAAAATCACCGGCACTCGGTGTATGGGAAATTAAGGACATAAAGCAAAAGTGTATGTGTCTCAAGAAGAATATTCCAACAGCAGCTAATGCTTTCTGTAGCCTAAACTATATTAGTAAGTTATGAGACAATGTAAACTTTGTAATTGAATATTTAACAAAAAGGAGATAAAATATCATGGGTTTATGGAATACCATTGTTAAAGGCGTACCAAAAAGCGCTAAGTTTATTTATAAACATCGAGATGAATTAAAGGAAGCCGCTAATGTTGTTACAGAGGCTGCATCAGCAACCGAAAATATTAAGAAACGGCGCACAGAAGAAAAGAATTCAGAAATAATGACCGTAATAACTAATAATGCTAAAAAAATTGAAGAATTACAAATTAATTTGGAGTATCGAGTTAGCAACATCTCCGAAGAACTGACGATAATGAAAGAAGATTTTAATCAACGCATTCAAAATCTCGACAACGTCTTGCAACAACTCAAAGAATCACAAGCAACTTATCAAAAAAAATCAGATTTTAGATTCTTGTTAATCAGCATTTGTGGCAGCATTGGAATTGTAATTTCTATCGTTCTTGCCATTGTACTTTAAAAAATATCACTTGAGAGGTCAAAAAATTTTATGGCAACAACTAAATGGCAATGCAGACAGTGCGGAATCACTCAAACTACCCAAGGACTCAGACCGTCTGTAGGAGGACTCTGCAGCAAATCAAATGATCATCACCATAAATGGTCAAAGGTTATTGAAAAACCAACCAAGTGGCAATGTACTAAATGCGGAACAACATATTCTTCGTCTAATGGTCTTCGTCCACCGGTTGGCAGCTTTTGCGGAAAATCAAGCGACCGTAAACATAAATGGGTAAAGATTTAAAACAAAAAATCAAACTCCTTATTGTGTAGTTAAAACTATTACACTGTAAGGAGTTTTTTATACGGACAACCTTGTGTCTTGTTGATTATTTATAATATATCCAAAAGCGTTACAAAAGGAGAAAATCCTTATGTTTTGGATAGTAATTATTATAGTTGCACTTATTGTAGCAAGTCTTGATTCTGCACTTGGTAAAATTGTTTTTGGTTCTGCAGTTATTGCCATTGGACTTCTTTTACTTAGGTGGATTACAAGCATTGTTTTTTTCGTCACTTTAGCAAAAGTATGTGCTGTAATTATGGTAATTGCAATAGTCGGAGCATTATTATCAGCAATCATAGGTTGAGAAAAAGTATTATCAGGAGGCATTAAATGGATATATATAGTTTCATAAATTCAAAGGCAATTTCTTCTCACTGCAGAAAAATTGCTCATCAGTTCACCCCGCTTGAAATGGCATATTTGGTGTATGCCAACACCACTAATAACATCAAGCAGAAACATATAGCATTTACCGAAATAATTACAAATTATATGGATATGGAAGTTTCGGAAAGAATCTGGACCCCACACTTCGATAGTTTTCATAACTTTTTGCAGACTTATATGGATCTTCAAAATAAGTATCTTTCTATTTTTTATAATGGCGACAATAATTGCGTTTATTCTTTTGAAGTATGGTACTCCGGTGATGAAGATTATATTGAAGATGACAGGTTATTCCTTACCTTTGAAAGCTGCTACAAAGCCATAAAAGATGATATTGACAAATTGATTGCAGATTACAAAGAAAGCAATATGGAAATAACTCCAATTTCTATTCGTGTAAAAAAGCAATGGTTAAACAACGACGAAACTGAACAAGCAAAATATATGTCTGTCTGTATAGATTACGATAATAACCCAATAGATATATGGGATATTCATTCTATCATTTCGCCCGAAGACAGCGATATATTATGCGCTTTTGACGGCTTATGGATTGAAGTCCCTACACCTTTTAAAAAGGGCGATATTCTCGTTACTCACAGCAAACAAGATTTTGATAAAGATCCTTTTGTTTTGGATTGGATTCCATATTGGGAAGAAGACGGAAAGAACACTAAAATCGTTTCCTATTTGAGAGAACACGGAGACAGCACTGACTTGATTACAAACATATATAGACAAGACCAAAACGGTACTACCTGGTATGATCACGGTCCATCCTATCTTGATATGGAATACTACGAAAAAGAACTTTACGGAACAGAAAGATTCTTACTTGTAGTAAGCAACCACATTAAAGGAGAACTTCCGTTGGAATTGTTAATTCGTTCCTACAACATTTTGAAAACTGAATGCCTCGCAAAAAAGGAAAGGGATTTAATAAGCGGGTTCTATAGTGAACCAGTGTTAAAAAAAGCTGGACTAATTTATTAAATTTATTGATTTTAAAAAAACAATTACGATATATGCATCAGCACCAACAATGTCAATTCTTCATTTGATTTTTCACATAGACCCCCATCTGTCCTCCTTTAGACGTATAATTTTAGTACAAACTAAAAATACATCTAAAGGAGATTTTTGTATACAAGAAAATATGTTTTACGATGAAAATATAAAAGAATCAAGAGAACAAGAACCACAAGGTGATGTTGCTATAAACAATCAAAAAATACAGAATTGGACAATCATTGACCGGAAAGACGGCGAAGAAGAAATACTGAAACACAGTGTCAGCGTATACCTCGTCTTCGGCAAGAAAGAATAGATACTTGATTTACTTGACAATAGTATCTTTACCCCCGCCCCTTTGTAAAAATTACTTGAATTGTAAAAGATATATAATTTTGAATACATAAGTATTCAGGCGCAAAACTATAAATAGGAATTATTTTTGGAGGTATAAATATGAACAAACAGACATCCGAAGAACAGGTACGCATAAAAATCGTCGGCGTAGGCGGAGGTGGAACAAACGTCGTTGAAAATATGCTCGATTTAAACATTCCAATGGTTGAATATATAACCATTAATACCGATAACGGAGGGTACAACAACTCAAAAGCAAAAAACAAACTGCAAATCGGTCTGCGTGAAACAAAGGGGCGCGGCGCTGGTGCAGACCCACAAAAAGGACAGCGTTCAGCCCAAGAAAATTATAGAGAAATTGAGGAAATCTTGAAAAACTGCGATATGTTGTTTATTACCGCCGGAATGGGAGGAGGTACGGGTACTGGTGCTGCGCCCGTCATTGCAGAGATTGCTCGAAAACTCGGTATTCTAACCGTTGCCGTTGTCACAAAACCTTTTGCATTTGAAGGCAAAAAACGAATGGATAATGCGATTGCGGGTATAACAGGATTACAAAAGCAAGTGGATTCAATGATTGTTATCCCAAATGATAATCTGAAAAAGGTATCACAAACAAAAATCACGTTGTGTAACGCATTTGAAATTGCAGATAATGTACTCGTTGAAACAGTAAAAAATCTTGTAGAATTGATTCAACATACCGCTTATATCAACTGTGATTTTGAGGATATTCGCAGTATTATAGAAAAATCGGGAATTATGCATACTGCAACAGGATTGGCATCTGGAGTTGCTCGAAGCGAAATGGTTTTAGAACAAATCACCGCAAGCGTGCTTCTCGAATCTTCAGTAGATAATGCAGACAAAATTCTTTTAAGTATTACAGCCGCAGAAGATGCAAGACTTGATGAAATTGACAAAATCGCCTCTGTATTAACAGAAAAAGCATCTCCCGATGCAATCATTATTTACGGTATGAATTTTGACAATACTATGGACGATAAAATAAAAGTTATGCTAATTGCTACAAAACACAATAAACCTTAATAATTCCCGCAATTTTATAGTTGGATTTGCCATAAAAATTAACAGGAGATATGTTTTTCACATATCTCCTATTTTCATACAGTCTATTTGCGTTGTACTTGCAATTAATTCAGCAAAAAAATGCTTTTCAATTCATTTTTGATTCGACGCCGTTTTTGCGGCAAATTATGCTTGATGCAATACACGAAGCGCCGCCGATAAGTGCCATAACACACCACACAAGCACCGTATTATTCCACCCCATAGCCGATTTCATCAAACCGATACACTTCGTACCAACACCCGATGCAATATATGCCGAACAGTCAAGCGCCCCGGTAAACGTCGATATTCTTCCCGTCTCCTTGTATCTGAAAACGTAAACCGCATAAATAAGATTACATACGGAATTCATAGAAGCCGAGGCAAGTACGAGACAAATTACCGTCAAAACGAGACTCGCACCATTGAGCAACACGATAATCGAAAAAGTAAGCGTCGAAAGAAAGAACAATGTTGCGCTGAGAATATGTTCACTACTTCTGAAAATCTTTACTTTTAACAATACAACTCCAAGGAACGTTCCCATAAAGTTAAATATAGGCAAAAATATAGTTATTGCGGAAGCAAAAGCGTCGCTTACATTATACATTTCTTTTATGTACATAGGAATCCAGAATGACACGGCATTTCTGATAAAGCCGTTCATCATACAGTAGATAACCGTAGGAATAAGCGCGTGCTTCATCATAAGTCCAAATGATAGTTTTTCCTTAGGCTCTGCCCTTTTTACGCCCTTGGTCTTTATTCCGGCGCATACAATTATCTTTCTTTTTTCAAGATATGTCAGAATCGCAAAATAGACACTTCCGCACAGTATCATATATCCGCCTGCGGCAAAAAATGCCGTCTGCCAAGGAAATGCGGCGGAAACTATAGATGCAATAAGATACGCCATAAGCGTTCCCGCAACAAGACTCGCGTTAAGCGCAAGCATAAGTTTTCTGCCCGTATCTCCGGTACTGTTTTCGGCAATTATCTTCGTAAGGGGACCCCACATCATCGAGCAGAAAAAGCCTATAACCGCCCATATAACCATATTAAGCGTAAAGCCGGGAATAAAGGGCAGACTCATTACGAGTACACCCGAAATCATAATTCCCATAAACGCCATAATTTTGGGGCTGATAATATCGCCTAAAGTGCCGTTAATAAGCTGACCTGCGCCGTAAGCAAAGAAAAGCGCGGACCCCATCGAGCCTATTTGGTCTGCATTGAATACTCCGTTCGTCTGCAAAAACGGTGATATTGCACTGAGTATGGTCTTGCCTGCATAACACCCCATATAACAAAGGAAGCACGCAAGTCCGAGTTTTAGATAATTATTTTGCAAAAAATTCCTCGGTATATATTTTGAGTTTTCCAAAATCTTTCCCCTTTTTAGCTATAATATTAGTTTGCTTTATGCTTAATCTTTTCTGTAATAAGAACTTGACGATATTAACACTTTACAATTCTGTTTATGTGTACTTTTTGTTAAACTTTTATATCTTTTGCATTAACATTATATATATTACCGGTTATGCAATAATTTCGTGCAAACTTTGCAAAAACATCATCCGCTAATTGCATTTTCGATGTAACAGTTATCGTAAAAAAACACCGATTATTTTTTTGAAATTGAATTGATTTTTCTATTATATATGATATAATGAACTTGTTGATTTGACAAAAAAAGCGAAGAGGTAACGTATTATGAAACAGACAATTCTCAAATGGTTTGACCTTTTAAACCTCCCTCAAGAATGGAGAGATACAGTAGAAAAGAGTGCAGAAAACTTCGATACAACCGTTATTGAAAGTCAGCCTGACCCATACAATTGGCTCTTTGAACAAGAAGACAAAATGCAAGGGTTGCTCTACGCCCTTTACAAATGCGAGGACTTCTTTAATACTGCAAAGAAGAGAAATATTCCCGATGATATATTACTTGCTTCCCTTTCTGAAGTTAAAAGATATGCCATTGAATATAACAAAGTAATAACAAAGGGCGAAAAAATCGGTATCTTGCAAATCAGATGGATAGGCAAAATATTGAAAGGTAATATCTACCGCCTCGGAAGACTCGAATTTGAAATAAGAGGCTCTCTCAAAGGCTCAGTAAAGCACGGCGTCAACGAAGGCGACAGCATTATTGCCGTACATATCCCCGACAACGGCGGCCCCTTCACCAAAGAAACCTGCAAAGAAGCATACCGCCTTGCAGAAGAATTCTTCCCCAAACACTTCCCTGAATATTCTTATGATTACTACACGTGCAACTCTTGGCTTCTTGACCGTACTCTGAAGAAATTTTTGAAGCCTACATCAAATATCGTATGGTTTATGGATACGTTTGAGGTTACCGAATCAAAAGAATCGTTTGACGCATTAACCTATCTTTTCGGCAGAGGAACCAAATTTGAAGACCTTGATAAGCTCACCCCTGAAACAAGTCTTCAAAAAGCAGTTGTGGAACATTTGAAAAACGGAGGCAAGCTCTATACATCCTTTGGCTTAAAGAAAAAATAACTTAAAACAATAACAGGACAGACTGATATGGAAAAAAGAATCTTAAAATGGTTTGATATATTGGAATTTCCTACCGAATGGAAAGACGAAGTAATTGAAGCGATAAAGACGTTTGACCTCGAAAAAATCGAGTCTCAAGAAAACCCTTATTCTTGGCTTCTCGAACAGGAAAACAAAATGCAGGGAATGCTATATGCTCTCTACAAGTGCGAAGATTTTTTTAACAACGGTCTAAAAAAAGGCATTTCGGAAGAGATACTTGTCGCAACCCTGCAAGAAATCAGAAGACACTCTCAAAACTACTACAAATACAATCAAAAAGTCGGTCTAAAGCAAATAAAATGGGCAGAAGTAATATTAAGCGGCAGACTTTATTGTCTTGGAAGACTCGAATTTGAAATGAAATTAACTCCAAAAACTTGGGAAAAAGGCGGTATTTCCCCCGGAGATTCTGTTATAGGCTTACACATCCCTCGCACCGGAGGTCCTATGTCTGACAAAGAAGTTGAAGAATCATTTAACCTTGCAAAAGATTTTTTCCCGAAGTACTTTCCCGATTTTGAATACAAGTGTTATATGTGTCGCTCTTGGTTACTTGACCCGACGTTACGTCAACTGTTACCACCTGAATCAAACATAGTTAAATTTTTGGACCGTTTTGATGTCACCGAAACCCGTGAGTCAACATCAGGCCTCGGTATAATATTCGGCGGCGGTACAACCTACGAAAACGTACTCAAAAAAACACCGCAAACCAGCCTTCAAAAAGCTGCCTATGACTACATAAAAAACGGTGGCAAACTCCTCGAAGGCTTAGGTTTTATAAAAAAATAAAGCAAATATTACTTCAAGCTCTTTTCCTATCGGAAAGGGGCTTGTTTGTTTGTATATTAATTATTAATAAAAAATATATAGACTTTTTTTAAAGTATATGTTATAATATGGTGTTAATATGGTGTATTGTACCCATTTTTACATCAATCAGAAAAAGCGTCCCTTCGCAAATAATCAAGGAGATATAAATGATAAGATACATAGAAAAAGCAGAAAAAATGACTTTACAGTTAGTGCCGTTACGCGGAATAACGGTATTTCCCTCCATTCCTCAAAGTGTCGAAATTTCAGATAAGACGGCAAAAAAAGCTTGTATGTTCGCTAAAGAAATAGATGAACCTGTATTCCTTATTTCACCTAAAGATATTACTAATAAAAAATGCGAAACAGTCGAAGATTTTGAAAGAGTCGGTACTGCGGCTAAAGTTAAAGATTACTTAAAACTCCCAAACGGTAATCTCCGAATCGTCTTCGACGGTTTTTGCCGCGCTTCTTTGCTTTCAATAGCAGTTAAGGGTGACAAGCTTTTTGCAGATACCCTCTGCAAAAAAATAACCGCAGAAAATGAAGCTGGTATAAAAGGCGAAGCACTTATAAGAGAAACGGTACAAAACTTTGAAAAATTCGCAAAATTTCTCCCCAACCTTTCTGAAGACATCAAGCTTTCGGTAAAAACAATAAAAACGCTCGGATTTCTTGCCGATTATATAGCTTGCAACCTCTTCACTTCAATAAACGACAAACAAGATATTCTTAATGAATTTGACCCCTTCAAACGTCTTGAACTTTTGAACGTCATTATGGAAAAAGAAACTAAAATTCTTGAAACGGAAGTTTCTGTACACAAAAAAGTTATAGCAAGACTTGAATCCAACCAAAGAGAACATTATCTTCGTGAACAAATGAGAGTTATTCAGGGTGAATTGGGATACGGTGACGGCGAAAACGAAACCGAAGACTACCTCGATGCTATTTATGACAAAAAGCTTCCTAAAGAAGTCGAGAAAAAGCTCGTAAAAGAAGTATATAAACTTCAAAAAATGCCTTTCGGCTCTGCTGAAAGCGCGGTTATAAGAACCTATCTCGACACTTGCATTGAATTGCCTTGGACAAAAGCTACGAAAGACAGACTCGATACTGTCTACGCTAAAAAAATACTCGACAGAGATCACGATGGACTCGAAAAAGTTAAGGAAAGAATCATCGAATATCTCTCTGTAAAACAGCTTAATCCCGAATTAAAAAATCAAATCATCTGTCTTGTAGGCCCTCCCGGAACCGGTAAAACATCCGTTGCTCAATCCATTGCTACTGCTATGAACCGTAAATACGTACGTGTTGCACTCGGCGGTATCAGAGATGAAGCGGATATAAGAGGACACAGAAAAACATACGTCGGCGCTATGCCCGGCAGAATTATAAACGCAATTAATCAGGCAAAAGTTCGTAATCCCCTTATACTTCTTGACGAAGTAGACAAGCTCACTCGCGACAGCCACGGCGATCCCTCTTCTGCTTTGCTTGAAGTTCTTGACGGAGAACAGAATAAGAATTTCCGAGACCACTTTATTGAGCTTCCTTTCGACCTTTCCGAATGTGTATTTATTGCAACGGCAAACACCCTTGATACTATTCCGAAACCATTGCTTGACAGAATGGAAGTTATTGAACTTCAGATCTATACACGTACTGAAAAACTTTCTATTGCAAAAAACCATCTTGTTCCCAAACAGCTTAAAAGACACGGTCTTACAAAAAGAATGCTCCGTTTTGACGACAGTGCAATTTTGGAAATCGCTGATTTTTATACACGCGAAGCAGGCGTTCGTAATCTTGAAAGAGAAATTGCGTCGGTATGCCGTAAAGCCGCAAAAAAAATCGTTGAAGACGGCATTAATTCAATTCGCCTTTCTGATAAAAATATCGTTGATTATCTCGGCGGCAGAAAGGTTATTCCCGATGCTGTATACGAGCACGACGAAGTAGGTACGGTAAACGGTCTTGCATACACCTCTGTCGGCGGCGATCTTTTGCGAATTGAAGCAACCGCTATGCCCGGAACGGGTAAAATTGAACTTACCGGCTCTCTCGGTGATATTATGAAAGAATCAGCAAAAGCAGCTGTAAGTTATATCAGAAGTAACTGCGAAGCTTTAGGCGTTGATCCCGATTTCTATAAAAACAAAGATATACATATCCACGTACCCGAGGGCGCAGTCCCTAAAGACGGCCCTTCGGCGGGAGTTTCTCTTACAACGGCACTTTTAAGTGAACTTACCCAAAGAAAAGTACGCCGCGATATTGCTATGACAGGTGAAATCACTCTTCACGGAAGAGTTCTTGCTATAGGCGGTCTTCGCGAAAAAACTATGGCGGCTTACAAAGCAGGAGTAAAAACCGTACTTATCCCTGCCGACAATGCAAAAGACCTTGAAGATCTTGACAAAAATGCAAGAGAGGGACTTGAAATCATACTTTGTTCAACCCTTGACGACGTAATCAAAAACGCTTTTGCAAATGAAAAACTTTCAAAAAACACGGTGCTTGAAAACCTGAAAAACACGCCTTGTTTGGATATCCCCAAAAACAAATCACGTGCAACGAGGTCTATATGAAACTAAATATACAAAACTCCAACCTTGAAATAACTGCGGGTACAACTAAACAGTTCCCTGCATTTTCTCTCCCCCAAATAGCGTTTTCGGGCAGATCAAACGTTGGTAAAAGTTCACTTATAAACACCCTGCTCGGAAGAAAAAAACTTGCCCGTGTCAGTTCAGCCCCCGGCAAGACTATTACCGTTAACTTCTATTCGGTAGATAAAAAACTCTACCTCGTTGACCTTCCGGGGTATGGATACGCAAAGAGAAGCGCAGAAGACAAAAAAAGATGGTCTGCTCTCACCGACGGCTTTTTCACCGCGCGTAACGATGGAGATACTTCTCTTAAAGCGGTGGCGCAGCTTATCGATATGAAAGCAGGTCCCACTTCCGACGACTTAATGATGCTTGACTATCTCAACACCGTAAATATTCCCTATTTTATAGTCGTTACAAAATCGGACAAAACCAATAAAACAGACAGAAACAAAATGCTTGAATTTATAATCAACCATCCTTCAGTTAAAGAAGGCACACCCATCATTCCCTTTTCATCATTAAAAAATGAGGGTAAAGATGACGTATGGGCGCAGATAATGAATTTTTGCGACACGTCTAAATAATAATACAGAGGATAATTATGCTACATCAAAATTTAGGAATAAATGAAAATAATCACCTTACCTTTTGCGGATACGATACTGTTGACCTTGCAAAAGAGTACGGTACTCCCGTCTACATTATGGACGAAGACCTTATAAGAGAAAATTGCAGAATCTACAAAACTGCTCTTGAAAGAAATTTCGGTAAAGGAAGTATGCCCCTCTACGCAAGTAAAGCCTTCTCTTGCAAAAAGGTATATGAAATTGCAAAAGATGAGGGTATCGGCTGCGACGTTGTATCTGCCGGAGAACTTTACACTGCATACAAAGCAGGTTTCGATATGGAAAACGTATTTTTCCACGGAAATAACAAAACGGAAAAAGATATAGAATTCGCAATGAACTGCAAATTAGGATATTTTGTTGTCGATAATAACGAAGAGCTCGTTGACGTCAACAGACAAGCGGGTGAAAGAAACTTTAAGCAAAAAATTCTCCTCCGCATTACTCCCGGAATCGACCCTCATACTCACAAAGCAGTCGTAACCGGCAGTGTTGATTCAAAATTCGGCTCTGCTATTGAAACAGGACAGGCTATGGCTATCGTAAAACACGCGCTTTCTCTTTCAAACATTGAACTTTGCGGTCTTCATTGCCATATCGGTTCACAGATATTTGAATGTGAACCCTTTACGGACGCTGCTGAAATTATGATTAAATTCATAAAGCAGATAAAAGACGAAACCGGTTATGAAACCAAGATTCTCAACCTCGGCGGCGGTATGGGCGTTCGTTACATTGAAGAAAACCCCGTCATCGACTACGGAAAGAATATAGACACAATTGCAGAAAAAATCAAAAATTACGCTTTGAATAACGGAATAAAAATGCCCACTATCCTTATGGAACCCGGCCGTTCGCTCGTTGCGGCAGCAGGACTTACACTCTACACCGTAGGAAGCGTAAAAGAAATTCCGGGATTCAAAAACTACGTTTCAATCGACGGCGGTATGCCTGACAACCCGAGATACGCGCTCTATCAGTCAATCTACACTTGTGTACTCGCAAACAAGGCTGCCGATAAAGCAGATTACACTTGCACGATTGCAGGACGTTGCTGTGAAAGCGGCGACCTTATCGCAGAAAACACAAAGATAGCAAATCCTGCAAAAAACGATACTCTCGCCGTTCTTTGTACCGGCGCATATAACTACTCTATGGCTTCAAACTACAACAAACTTCCCCGCCCCCCTGTTGTTATGGTATCAAAGAATAAAAAATATATCGCTGTAGCCAAAGAAAGCTACGAAGATTTAATAAGGAACGATTTATGATAAGTGATATTCTTTCGGGCAACTTTGATTTCGTAGAACTGTTGCTCCGTATACCGATTGTGCTGATAGCGCTTTCAGTTCACGAATGTGCCCACGGCTATGCCGCCTATAAAATGGGAGATCCTACAGCCAAAATGTTTGGCAGACTTACTCTTAACCCAATAAAACACCTTGACCTTTTTGGAACTATATGTATGTTTTTCTTTGGATTCGGCTGGGCAAAACCCGTCCCCGTAAATGCAAGAAGATTCAGAAAACCTAAACAAGGTATGGCTGTAACAGCTTTGGCAGGTCCTCTTTCAAACGTTCTTCTGTCGTTTTTGGGACTTATACTGTTAGCTATTGTAAATATCATTTACATCAAAAATCCAACATTATTATATGGTGAAAATACATTTACCACCAATCTGTACACGGTTTTGTTGACCTTCTGTTCTATGTTTCACTATATGAATCTTTCTCTTGCAGTATTTAACCTTATTCCCGTCCCCCCCCTTGACGGTTCAAGATTAGCTCTTGTTTTTCTGCCTGACAACCTATATTTCAAATTAATGAAATACGAGCAGATTATTCAAATTATAATTATGGTTTCTCTCTTCACCGGACTGCTTGATACGCCCTTGACATTTATCGTAAGCAGTCTTTCAGAGGGTATGTTAAAAATAATTACTTTTTTAATGGAACTTGTAATATGACAAAAACAACACCAAATTACAAATTAGAGGTATTTGAAGGTCCTCTTGACCTCTTACTCTCGCTTATCGCTAAAAATAAAATAGATATTTGCGATATTCCTATCGCCCTTATACTCGATCAGTATATGGAATATCTGTCCATGATGGAAAAAATGGATATGGATATTGCAGGTGAATTTATAGCTATGGCCTCGGAGCTTATGCTCATAAAAAGCCGTATGCTCTTCCCCAAACAAGAAGAGGAAGACGAAGAAGACCCGAGAGCAGCACTTGCCGCTGCGTTGCTTGAATATAAAAAAGCAAAAGAAGCTGCAGTTTTGCTTAACGGTATGTTTTCGGAATATTCGGGTAGATTTGCAAAAGAAAGCGACGTTTTCCCCGTTCGGCGAGATGAACAGCCGACGGATATGGATTCGACGCTTCTGCAAAAAGCCTTCGTTAGACTTATAAACAGAAGCAAACTCTATTCGGCTCCCCCTGAAAAAGTATTCGCCCCTCTGCTTCGCGGAAGAATGGTATCTGTTTCGGAAAAAATACTTTCCATTATGAAAAGACTCCGTAAACAAGGCAGAGATTCCTTTGACAATCTTATGCTTCTTTGTGAAAACCGATCCGAACTTGTTGCTTCTTTTATGGCTATACTGGAACTGGCAAAAGCAAGAAGAATAGAGCTTGAAGAAACGGATGACGGCGAACTTGATATTATCCTCAACACTCACTCTAACCGAAAGGCAGTAAACGAAAATGCAGAATGAACTCGATATCTCAAAAAACTTTGAAATAATTGAAGCTGTGCTTTATGCCGCAGGACACCCCGTTTCGTATGATAAAATTGCAGATATTCTTGAAACTACACCGGCTATTGCCAAAAAATTGGTTGAAGATTACAGCGAAAAATATAATAACAGTGATACTCCGAGAGGTGTTCAGCTCATCATGTTTGACAAGGCTTGTCAGCTTTGCACCAAGAGCGAATACGAATCGTACGTAAAAATGGCTCTCGGTATCAAGCAAGGCAGAGGTAACCTCTCAAACTCTTCTCTTGAGGTTCTCGCCATAATTGCATATCATCAGCCCGTAACACGCGCATATATAGAACAAGTCAGAGGTCTTGACAGCTCATACTCCGTCGCTCTTCTTATGGAAAAAAATCTTATTGAAAAAAAAGGACGCCTTGACGTTCCGGGAAGGCCCTCGCTTTATGGCACTACTCTTGACTTTCTACGTTGCTTCGGTCTTACCTCTCTCGACCAGCTTCCCTCTGTGGAAATGCTTACCTTTGACGTAAATGAAGACGAACAATCCGAAGAAACAACATCTGAACAAGCAGTAGTTACAGAATAACCCCCCTATAAAAAACTATTACAAAAAAGGAGGATGCTTATATGTGGTGGCTTATACTTCTTATACCTATTATATTAATTGTTCTCCTTATGTTTTTGAAGATACGTCTTTGTCTCGTTTATGAAGACGATTTTTCGGTAAAACTAAAAATACTGCTTTTTAATATAAATCTGTTTCCACGTTCTATTAAAAAGCCAAATCCTAAAAAATACTCTATAAAAGCATTACAAAAAAAACAAATCAAACTTGGTAAAAAGAAAGCTAAAAAAAGTACATCATCTTCTGAAGAATCCACAAAAAAAGACAAATCTACCAAAATAAAAGAAATACTTGAAATTATAAAAATTATTCTTGAAAACGTTATGTCTCCGTTCGGCCGTTATCTCAAGGTCGAGATACTCAAAATGCATATAACAGTAGGAACGGACAACCCTGCTCAAACGGCGCTTATCTACGGTGGTATTTGTCAGATCACTTCATACATTGTGGAATTGCTCTCAAACATAACTAACGTTAACGTAAAAAATAATAACACTATTATTGTTAAACCCGATTTTTTGGAAGGCACTAATAACGCAAAAATCAATATTACTTTAGGTTTAAGAGTATGGCACGGTCTTTCACTTGCTTTTAAATTCTTTATGGGTTATATAAAGAGAAAGAATCAAAATAACATAATAGAAAACAATTAAATTATTAAATAAATCGCTTCATTAGGAGGATTACTATGGACAGCAAACAGAATGATATTATCAGAACTACTCTCGACAGCTTGAAAGGTATAGTTGAAGCCAATACGGTCATCGGCGAACCTGTTACAACTACGGGCGGAGTTACAATTATCCCCGTATCAAAAATCTCACTCGGCTTTGCTTCGGGCGGTCTTGACTATGCGTCAAAAAAAGAACAAGCAGAAAAGAATAATAACTTTGGCGGTGGCTCGGGTACAGGCGTTGCAGTTACACCTATGGCATTTTTGGTAATCAAGCCAGACTCTACTGTTGAACTTCTCAGTATGTCTACCCCCGATACAACAACCAATAAAATTGCAACTGTAGGCAATATTATTGAAAAATCCCCCGATATTTTGGAAAAAATTAAAAACGTCTTTGCAAAAGAAAATAAAGGCGAATAAAGATTATTTTTCCACCTGTTTTTTTGCATACGAAATGCTTTCGTTTCAAATAAATACTATTAAAGATATTTATTTGAAACGGAGTATTTTATGAAAAAAACAATTATATTATTGCTTATATCGGTACTATTTTCCTCATTTTTGTGTGTTAGTGCTTCAGCATTGTCAACTTCAGCGCAAAGCGCCGTATTGATTGACGGTCACGGCAGTTCTGTAATCTACGAAAAAAATGCACACGCGAGAATGGGTATGGCAAGTACTACCAAAATTATGACGGCTCTCGTCGCAATTGAAAAATGTCCTCTCGAAAAACAAGTGCAAATTGCCGATGAAGCTATCGGAATTGAAGGCTCTTCAATATACCTCAAACACGGCGAAGTTCTTACCATGGAACAGCTGCTCTATGCGCTTCTTCTTCAAAGCGCCAACGATGCCGCAACGGCAATAGCCGTTGAAGTTGCGGGAAGTATCGATAATTTTGCGCTTCTTATGAACGAAAAAGCGGAAAGTATCGGTCTAAAAGATACCCATTTCACCAATCCCCACGGTCTATACGACGACAACCATTACACTACAGCCTATGACTTGGCTGTTATAACAAAACACGCCCTTGAAAACAAAACGTTCCGTAAAATAGTATCTACTTTTAAACATACTATTCCAATGAGTAACGGTGACGGAACCCGTGTTCTCGTTAATCATAACAAGTTACTCAAAATTTACGACGGTGCTATCGGCGTAAAAACCGGCTTCACCAAGAAAACCGGTCGTTGTCTTGTGTCTGCAGCAGAAAAAAACGGTACTACCGTTATTGCTGTTACTCTTAACGCGCCAAACGATTGGAATGACCATATAACCATGCTTGATCTCGGGTTTGAAAAAGTTATGACATACCATCTTGCTGCACCGAATGACATAACTCTTAAAATACCGGTTGTCGGCGGCATCACCGACTACGTAACCGTTTCAAATCCCGGCGGTCTATCCTATACGTGCGACAAGCAAACAGCAAATATCACAAGTGAATTTATTCTTGACAGATTTCTTTTTGCCCCTATAAAGCAAAACGATGTCATAGGACACGTTATCTATTACAATAACGGCGAAGAAATCGGCAGAGTTGACTTATTGGCGCAAAACAATGTCAGTAAAAAGAAATATAAAAAAACCATATTAGACTTTTTTAGGAGTATTATATAATTATGGAAGAAATCCGTCTTCAAAAATTTTTATCAACAGCAGGTATTATGAGCCGACGCGCCGCAGAAAAAGAAATTGAAGCCGGCAGAATAAAAGTTAACGGTCAACCCGCCGAACTCGGTCAAAAGGTTATTCCCGGTAAGGACCGGGTTACATACAAAGGACAGCCTATTGAAATCAAACAAAATGACCGAAAAGTGTATATTATGCTCAATAAGCCGCGCGGTTACGTTACTACCCTCTCCGACGATAAGTCAAGAAAATGTGTCGCAGAGCTTGTTGAAGACGTAGGCACGAGAGTTTACCCCGTAGGCAGACTCGATATGGATTCCGAAGGTTTACTTCTTTTTACTAACGACGGCGACCTCGCTAACAAGCTTATGCACCCACGCCACAAAATCCCTAAAATTTATCACGTCAGAGTCAAGGGCGAAATTACTCCCGAACAGTTAAAAGCATTAGGGAAACCTATGATTATAGACGACTATGAAATATTACCCGTCGCTTGTGATATTGTTACACGTAAAGATAATTATACAGTTATACGTATGGAACTTTATGAAGGCAGAAACAGACAAATACGTAAAATGTGCGAACAAACAGAACTTGAAATTACAAAACTCCAGCGCGTCGCTATCGGTAATATAAAACTCGGCGATATTCCCCCCGGCAATTGGCGTCATCTCACTAAATCTCAAGTTGAATATTTGAAAAAAGCATAATAAATATTGGGGCTAAGTCAACTTAGTCCCTTTTTTACAGCTCAAAACTAATAAACAAACTATCGATTCCATAATAAAGGATAAATTGAAATGATTATTATAAACGACCTCATCCGTCTCGGCAGCAAGGTAATATAATAAGTAATGTTTATACACTGCCTCGACACCTTCTCCCACCGGAGAAGGTCATTGTCTGTACAAACTAAAAAACGTTAATTATATAAAATCTTATTATTTTTTCAAATTTTGTGGAAGATTATACATTGCACCTTCTCCGGTGGGAGAAGGTGTCGCGTCGCCATTAACCTTATATATATTATTATTCTACAAGCGACGTGACGGATGAGGTCGTCAATTATGCTTTATTAATTCGACTCACATTCGTTGTTTTATCCCCTAAAATATCTATTTCCCAACCCTTAATTTTGTTATTTGGTAAAATTTGGTAGTTTTAACCACATATCGACAAAATTTTTTAGTTAGTATTTTATTTGAAAAACTATTGCAATAATTGGAAAATTATGGTAATATATATCCATAAAATACAGAACAAAGTAATACGGAGTGTGTGGAAAATGGAACAATCAATAAAAATTCTTATTGCAGACGAAAATATCGATTTTCGTATCAGCTGCAAGGACAACCTTTCAAAGCTCGGCTTTAAATCAATAGAACTTGCAATTAACGGCGAAGATGCTGAAAATAAAATCAGACTCTTCCGTCCCGACATCGTTATACTCGACGCCTGGCTGTCAAAACTCGATTTCATCAAAGTAATGACTAAAGTTAAAGATATGGACAATCCCCCTGCCTTTATCGTAGTTTCCATGGTTAATAACCCCAATATCTTTTCAGAAGCTACAGAAGCAGGCGCTGAATACTGCCTCGTTAAGCCCCTCGATTATGCAACTCTTAAAGAACGCATTATTAGAATAGTATCTAAAAATATTCGCCCAACTCAAAATTCCTACTCTCAAAAAGCTTCCCTCGCTGATATGGAAACTCAAATAACAAAAATTATTCACCAAATCGGCGTACCCGCACACATCAAAGGTTATCAATATCTTCGCACAGCAATTATGATGGCTATTGAAGATAATAATATTATTAACTCGGTTACAAAAATCCTCTATCCCTCGGTAGCGCAAAAATATTCTACTACCTCTTCAAGAGTTGAACGCGCTATAAGACACGCTATTGAAGTTGCTTGGGACAGAGGCGACATCGATACCCTCAATTCCTATTTCGGATACACCATTCAAAATAACCGAGGTAAGCCCACAAACAGCGAATTTATCGCCATGATTGCCGATAATTTGCGTTTGAAAAATAAATTCTCCTAATTTTTTATCCCTATTATTCCCCTTTAAAGCTACATAAGCTTTAAAACAAAAAGCCGTGTTCCCCTCACGGCTTTTTTGTATGCGTTCTTTTAGTAAAAAGAACGCAGGCAAAAAAGAAACTACCTACTTTCTTGAAAGAAAGTAGGCAAAGAACTTTGCTTCTCCCGCTTTTTGAAAAAAGCTTGGCAAAAACTTTACCTCTTGGGTTTGTGCCTCAACTTATAGTCTTATAAAATGCTTTTTTTTAATTACCTCTTGTTTATAATGTCGTTTTATGGTAAAATAGTTAAAGTATATTAATAAGAGGTATTTTAAATGAAGCATCCTTTACTTCCCGATTATGATTTTGATACATATAAGGACATTACTCCCGAATTCTTGAAAAGCATAGAAAAAACTTGCGTACTTTGTGATATCGACAACACACTCGTTCCATACGATGTTGCTTATCCAACTGATGACGTTTGCGCATGGGTAAAAACTATAACGGATGCGGGTATAAAGCTCATTCTCGTATCAAACAATGAAAAAGAAAGAGTCGAAAAATTTAACGAAAAGTTAAATCTCCCCTATCTCTATAAATCGGGTAAGCCGTCGCGCCGAACTGTAAAAAATGCTTTGCGTATACTAAACGGCGAAAAGAAAAATGCCGTTATGGTCGGCGACCAGCTTTTAACCGACGTCATCACTGCAAGAGTTTCGGGTATCACATCAGTTTGGGTACCTACTATAAAAAAAGTCGAAACGCCCTTCTTCAGATGCAAGTCGGCTATTGAAAAACCCTTTATAAAATACTATTACAAAAAGAAAGCGAAGAAAAATATATGAGCGCATTATTCGGTCCCGGCGGTAACTCACTTTCGTTTTACGCATCCGGCAAAAAAAGCACTGTCGAAGCACCCGCGTGGGTTTCAAACTTCGGGCTCGACTGCTATGAATATCAGGCGGGAAAAGGACTCTTCGGCAGCGATGATACTTTCAGAAAAATAGGCGAAGAGGCAAAGAAAAATAATATCCGTATGTCCCTTCACGCGCCTTATTATATATCTCTTTCGGGAATTGAACCCGAAAAGCGTCTAAAAAGCGTTGACTATATTACCAAAAGCGTTAAAGCCGCCGAACTTATGAACGCTGAACTTATAGTTATCCACACCGGTAGCGCATCAAAAATATCAAGAGAAGAAGCTGTTGCGCTTGCCAAAGATACTATGTATAAAGCCCTTGAAGCTGTAGGCGATACTAAAGTTACATTAGCCCTCGAAACTATGGGTAAACTAAATCAGCTCGGTACGCTCGACGAGGTTCTTGATATTTGCTCAATAGATAAACGCCTCTGCCCTGTTGTTGACTTCGGTCATCTGAATGCAAGAAATATCGGTAACCTTTTCGTTGCACTTGACGACTACAGACGCGTATTCAATACTATAGCCGAAAAGCTCGGCGACAGCTATGCCGACACGCTTCACTGCCATTTTTCAAAAATAGAATTTACAAATGCAGGTGAAAAAAAACACCTCACTTTCGAGGATTCGGTTTTTGGCCCCCCATTTGAACCCCTTATGGAAGCTATAGTTAAAGAAAACGTTTCACCGAGAATTATTTGCGAATCAGACGGTACTATGGCTGAAGATGCTTTGGCTATGAAAAAACACTACCAATCACTCATACAGTAAGGTAATTGTGTATAATATATTAATTTTTGAGCGTATATATTGAATTATAAATACGTCTATGATAGAATAAATACAATATCATTAAAGAAAGAGGTACTGTTAAAGTGGACGACTCGCCCATACCGCGATGTAATTTTAAATACTTTGCCGTAATACTATGCTTCGCATTAGTATTTATTATGGCTTTGGAATTAAACGTAAGTACATACGCCAATATTGACGACGGAAACTGTTTTGGCTTTACCCCAGTATATGAAAACGAAGATATAGGCATAACTTGCTGTATTGGAGCTACTGTTGTTCCGATTTGTTGTTGTGCCTTTTTTGCGTTAAAAAAACGAAAAAAGAAAAATGATACAAAAAATATTTCCCCTCCTTCCTGCAGACAATATTCTAAAATACTCAACTGTTGATACAAGCTCTTTTCAAACTATAATATTACTATAAAATTTATCAGGAGAAAAAAATGGACATTTTACCGCAACTGTTTTTACAACTTTTGCTTATTTTACTTAACGCTTTTTTTGCGGCAACGGAGATTGCCTTCGTTTCCTTAAACGAAAATAAACTCAAATATCAAGCTGAAGATGGCGATAAAAAAGCAAAAAAAATGCTGAAAATGGTTCAGGAACCTACGGGATTCCTATCAACTATTCAAATCGGTATCACTTTAGCCGGGTTCCTCGGATCCGCTTTCGCGGCCGACAGCTTCTCGGATAGGCTCGTTAATTGGTTGATCAATCTCTTTAACCTTGCTGAATCCGCAAGACCTACTCTTGATGCTGTAGCAGTTATTGTTATTACACTTATACTTTCGTACTTTACACTTGTGCTTGGCGAACTCGTTCCTAAACGTATAGCTATGAAAAACTCCGAAAAGTTCGCCCGTACTGTATGCGGATTTATAAACGGTCTCGCTGCGGTACTTAAACCTATCGTTTGGTTTATGACTGTTTCTACCAATGGCGTTCTCCGTCTCTGCGGTATTAACCCCAAAGAAGAAGAGGAAACCGTTTCCGAAGCCGATATCAGACTTATGATTGACATCGGTGAAGAAAAAGGTACTATCGATGCCGACGAAAAGGAAATGATCGAAAATATTTTCGAGTTCGGCGATACTACTATTAACGAAATTATGATTCACCGTACTGCTGTTACTTTTATTGACGTTTCAAGCACTCATGATGAAATTATGAATATCATTGAAGAATCAGGTTACTCCCGTTTTCCTGTCTACGAGGATAACGTCGATAACATAATCGGTATTCTGCGCGCTCGTGAATATCTGCTCGAAACCCAAAAAAATGATACCGTTGATATTAAAACTTTGGTAAAACCCGTAAAGTTTACTCACGAATCGGTAAGAGCCGACGTTCTTTTCAAGGATATGCAAAAAACTCACGTTCATATGTCTATTGTTGTTGACGAATTCGGCGGTACTTCGGGTATTATTACCCTCGAAGACTTGCTTGAAGAAATCGTCGGTAATATCTATGACGAATACGATGAACAAAACAAACCCGACATCGTTCAGCTTGAAGATAACCTTTGGCGAATCGCAGGTACGACACAGCTTGACGATATTTGCGAAACTCTTGATATCGATATTGACTACGAAACCGAAGAATATAAAACCTTGGGCGGTATGGTATTCTCCGAATTCCCCTCTATTCCCGATGATGGTTCTCTGCCCGAAGTCGAAGTTAAGGGACTTAAAATAAAGGTCGAAAAAATCGTTGACCTCAAAGTTGAGTCGGCGCTTGTTTCAAAACTTGTAATTGAAAACGATGAGGAAGAAGAATAAAAATATGGTTCATGGGCTATGTCCGTGAACCATTTTTGTTATATTTTCCGTATTGTTGGAAATAATTATATTATCATTATTTTCAATAGTACGGAGTTTTTTTATGTCAAATATTGATTTTAAAGATTTTGTAACACAGTTTGATAAAACGCTAAGGGTAGACGACAGCTTTGATATAAAAAAGCGAGAACTTATACTCTACAACAAAAAAGCTTATATGTATTTTATCGACGGTTGCGTAAGGAGCGACTTGCTCGAAAGACTGGTTGAATTCTTTATGGAAAACCGCACCTTTGCTATTCCCGAAAACGTTTCGCCCGCAGAGTTTATTAACGCAAACATCCCCTATATCGAAGTAATGCAAACTACAGATATAGATACTCTCGTCGAATCGGTGCTGAAAGGCGAAACCGTCTTGCTTGTTGACGGTGTGGGAGCAGGTATTCATATAAATGCCCGAACCTTCCCCTCAAGAGAGGTTGACGAGCCAGAAAACGAGCGCGTTATCAGGGGGTCAAGAGACGGCTTTGTGGAAGCTATTTTAAAAAACACCGCTATAATACGCCGAAGAATCAGAAATCCCGCCCTGACCTTCGCGCACTTTACTATAGGTGAAAACACAAAAACCGACATCTCCTTGGTCTATATGAAAGATAAAGCCGATAAAAATTTCGTCAAATATATAACGGACAAACTAAATAATATTAAGGTCTACGGGCTTTCTATGGGGCACGAAAGTCTTGCTGAATGTCTTATCACGAGAAAATGGTATAATCCCTTTCCAAAAATAAGATATACCGAGCGCCCCGATGCCGCGACTGCTATGTTGCTCGAAGGCAGTGTTATCATTCTTTGCGACAACTCGCCCGAAGCTATGATTCTGCCTACCTCTATTTTTGATTTTATGCAAGAAACGGGGGACTACTATCATCCGCCGTTGGTTGGCACGTATATGCGTTTGCTTCGTATATTTATATTTGGACTGACGGTTATTTTAACGCCTCTTTGGTATTTGCTTATAAGCAATCCGAAACTGTTGCCTAATTGGCTTGAATTTATAAAAGTATCCTATACGGGCGGTCTGCCCATAATTATTCAGCTTTTTATACTTGAACTCGCCATAGACGGACTTAAACTCGCTTCTCTTAATACCCCGAATGCGCTCAATAATTCGTTGAGCGTTATAGGCGGTCTTATACTCGGAGAATACGCTGTGCAAAGCGGCTGGTTTATTCCCGAAGTTATACTGTATATGGCTTTTGTTTCACTTGCAAACTTTGCGCAACCGAGTAACGAGCTTGGATATGCATTTAAATTCTTAAGAGTTCTTTTACTTGCCTTGACTGCCCTCTTTAATATTGTCGGTTTTTTTGTGGGAATAGTGCTTTCTTTGGTTCTTATCGCTTCAAATAAGACGGTTAACGGCAAACGCTCGTATCTGTATCCGCTTATCCCCTTTAACGCAAAAGCTCTCAAAAGGCTGTTTTTCAGGGTGAAATTGAGGTAACAAATCACCTCCCTGCAGAAACATCAATGTAGCAGACACTTTGTTAAGCCTTCTCCAGCTGGAGAAGGTGGCGCCGGCGGGGTTCCCCGAAACGCACGTAGTAAGTTTTGGGGGTTCGTGCATAGGCGACGGATGAGGTGTTTTTTAAAAATTTTTGACTCCTCATCCACCGCTGTCGCGGTCCCCCTTCTCCCACAGGAGAAGGCTTTTTTATTTCTGCTCACTCAATGTAAGTACACAGAGGTAAAACAAAAGCTTCCCTTTCTGTTGTAGAAAAGGAAGCTTGTTTTTTATTATGAATGGGGGAAATCCACACCCGTTTTATTTTATTACGCTATAAGGTCTTCGCCCACGATGTGTGCAAGGATTGCATCTACGTCTGCGGTGTCTGTTGTACCTGCGCCGTCGATATCACCTGCAAATTCGCGAATATCGTTTTCGGTAAAGCTGTTTTCAGCCAATGCCTTTTTAACCATAAGCGCATCATATACAGTCGCTATACCGTCGCCGTCGATATCGCCTTTTACAATAAGTGATACTTCTTGACCGTCTACGATAATTTTGCTGCCTGTACCGATTATACCGTTGTTTGAAATAATGGTTATATCATCGCCGAGTATTTCTGCAAGTTCTGCTTCTGTCATAGCAACGTTACCTGCAACTGTAGGAACGACTACAACTTCTGTTTCGTTTTCCAATTTCTCGACAGAAATGTCCTTGCCGGCAAGTGCTTTTTCAAGACCACTTGTTTCTATCATCTTGCTATAAACTATTTCAGCATTTAATAAGCAATCGTTTCCGGACTCAATTTCTATATTGTTCCAATCCCTTTCAGAACCGTCATAATACACTGTTGCCAAACTATCACAATTATAAAATGCATAAGAATCTATGTTCTTCACGGTGACGGGAATAGATATGCTTGTCAAACTGCTGCAATAAGAGAATGACAAAACTCCTATATTCTTTACACCGTCAGAAATTTCTACGCTTACCAAGCTGTTACAATCATAAAATGCATCTTCATCTATGCTCGTTATGCTATAACCCTCAAACATTGACGGAATCACTACGCTTTCAGCTGTTTTATCAATCAATAAGTCTACTGCTATGCCGTCTTCCAACTTTGAGTACATAAAAGTATCGTCTTTGCCGAAGAAGTTATAAATTATAGTAGCATTGGTCAAATACGAATTAGAGTACCATGAATCACTTTCTACTATTGTTATTTTACTCCAATCCGCTCTGTTTCCATGATAATATACAGTATCTAAATTGTTGCAATATCCAAATGCACCACTACCTATATATGTTACACTTAAAGGAATCTCTACACTCTTCAAAGCGTAGCAATCCATAAATGCATAATCGCCTATGCTCGTCACACTGTCGGGGATATCCACGCTCGTCAATCTGCTGCAATACTCAAATGCGCCAGCGGGGATACTTGTTATACTGTCGGGGAGGTCTATACTTGTTAAATAGCTATTATAAAATGCATAATTGCCTATGCTCGTCACACTGTCGGGGATAACCACGCTCGTCAAACTGCTACATCTATTAAATGCAAAATTGCCTATGCTCGTCACACTGTCGGGGAGGTCTATGCTTGTCAAACCAGTGCCACTAAACACTCTATTTTCTATACTTGTTATACCATCGGGAAGGTCTATACTCGTCAAACTGCTACAACCTTGGAATGCAGAAGCCCCTATACTCGTTACACTGTCGGGGATTTTTATACTCTCCAGGCTGCTGCAATCCTGAAATGCACTATACACTATACTTGTTACACTGTCAGGAATTTCTATACTCGTCAAACTGCTACAACCCTGGAATGCACCGTACACTATGCTCGTTACACCGTAGGGGATTTCTACTTCTCTTAAACTACTACACTTGTAAAATGCACTGTTTCCTATGCTTTTTACGTTTTCAGGGATTTCTATTACTCTTAAACTACTACATTCATAAAATGCATAGTTGCCTACGCTTGTTACAGTTTCGGGAATTTCCATAACTCTCAAACTGCTACATCTATAAAATACATAATCGCCTATATTTGCCACACCGTCAGGAAGCTCTAAAATTCTTAAGCTGATACAACCTGAAAATGCAGAGTCTTCTATATTTTTTAACCCTGCGGGAAGGTCTATAACCTTTAAATTGATACAGTGATTAAATGCACCGTACGAGAGGGTTGTTACACTTGAAGGAACTTCATAACTTGTTTCCGGTTTTCCTGCAGGATAATATATCAACGTCGTTTTCTCTTTGTTGAATAATATACCGTTATCAGAACAATACGAAGGGTTGTTTTTTGAAACAACTATTTCTTCTAATTTGCTACATTCCGAAAAAGCCCCTTCGCCTATGCTCGTTACACCTTTTCCTATTACTACATTTGTCAAATTGTTGCAGGAATAGAATGTCCAACTTTTTATTTCCTTTATACTATCAGGAATGGATATGGATACCAAGTTATTACAATCATAAAATGCGTCTTGACTTATGTCTGTAACACTATATCCCTCAAATATTGATGGAATTACTACATTTTCAGCAGTAGAGTTGTAAAACTCGTATATCGATGCTCCATCTCCGGATTTTACATACATAAAATTGTCATCGTTTCCGAGATAGTTGTATATTCTTCTTGCATTAAGCAAATTGGAGTTATATGAACCTATTGAAATTTTACTCCACTCACTACTGCTTCCATGATAATATACTGTACTTAAATTGTAGCAAGCGGAAAATGCATCATAGTTTATGCTCGTTACACTGTCACCTATTACTACACTTTCCAAACTATCACAAGAATAAAATGCATGATTGCCTATGCTCGTTACACTGTCGGGGATTTCCACACTCTTCAAATTGCTACAATTGTAAAACACTCCATACGCTATACTTCTTACGTTCGGAGAAATCTCTACACTGGTCAAACTGCTGCAATTTTGAAATGCATAACCGCCTATGTCAGTTACGCTTTCCGGAATATCTGCACTTGTCAAGTTGCTACAACCATAAAATGCAGAATAGCCTATGCTCGTTACTCCTTCCGGAATATCCACACTTGTCAAGTTGTAGCAATTATAAAATGCATAATAGCCTATGCTCGTCACACCAGAGGGGATTTCTATGCTCTTCAAACCACTGCAACCATAAAATGCAGAATAGCCTATGCTCGTTACTCCTTCCGGAATATCCACATTTGTCAAGTTGTAGCAATTATAAAATGCATAATCGCCTATGCTCGTCACACCAGAGGGGATTTCTATGCTCTTCAAACCACTGCAACCATAAAATGCATAATTGCCTATGCTCGTTACTCCTTCCGGAATATCCACATTTGTCAAGTTGTAGCAATTATAAAATGCATTAGCACCTATACCCGTTACGGGATATCCTTTATATGTCGTAGGAATTGTTACGGTTGTAACCAACTTGTTATTAAACTCATATATTGCTACACCATCTCCATCTTTTGCGTATATGAAGTTGTCATCTTTGCCGAGATAGTTGTATATCCTTTTAGCATTAAGCAAATTGGAGTTATATGATCCTATTGAGATTTTACTCCACTCACTACTGCTTCCGTGATAATATACTGTACTTAAATTGTAGCATTGCCAAAAGGCATCATAACCTATGCTAGTTACACTGGAGGGGATTTCTACACTCGTCAAATTGCTACAATTGTAAAATACTCCATACGCTATACTTCTTACATTCGGAGAAATCTCTACACTGGTCAAACTGCTGCAATTTTGAAATGCATATCCGCCTATGTCAGTTACGCTTTCCGGAATATCCACACTTGTCAAGTTGTAGCAATTATTAAATGCATAACCGCCTATGCTTGTTACGCTTTCCGGAATATCTGCGCTTGTCAAGTTGCTACAATAGGAAAATGCACTACTGCCTATTCCGGTTACAGGATAACCGCCAAGGGTAGAAGGAATTACAAGATCACCTGAAACAGACGTATCGCAATCTGTTATTGTAGCTTTGCCGTTTACAACACTATATGTAAACAGACTTGCCGCAGTAGCTTTTGTATAAAACGGGATAAGCGCAACTGATCCCACTACCAATACTACCGCAATAAGAAGAATCCACAGTTTTTTCATAAGTTTTTTACCTTGCCTTTCAAAAAAATATAAAAAGTGCGTAGCCGAAGCCACGCACCAAAAACGCATAACTCCGCTTGCGCCACACAAGTTTTGCAATCTACAAGAGAATGTCAAATAAAGAGAATGCGTTTTTACCAAAATAAAAACACTTCTCCTGTTTATTGCGATTATTAACTTGTGTGGCAAAATCAGTATATCACTATTTTTTAAAAAAGTAAATACTTTTTGCACATTATTTTTATATTATCTCTGTGCAGAAACAACCAACAAGCAGGCGCTTTGTTAAGCCCTTTCCTGTGGGAAGGGTGGCACGCGAGCGTGACCGAACCGCAGTAGACCGCCCCCTACAATATAGGGATATTATTTGTGCAATTTTATATCTCTTTTATTCTTTGTGATATATTGGCAAACTCTTCCGGTTTTACTTTTAGCACTCGGCGATCGTAGGTAAAGAGTCCGTTCGTTTCATCTTCAACGTCGGATACTTGCGTATACACCGAAGCGCATAACCCTTTCTTTACGAGTGGCAATATTTCGTTTTCATAGAGGTCGCAAAAGGCTTTCACAAAATCTTCCCGCGTCTTATATTTACCGTATCCGTATTCGTTGTCGGGATTAAATATATGTCCATCTACCCTATATGAATATCCGCCAAACTCCGAAAGCACCAAAGGCTTTTTACCCGCTTTCAGCTTAACTTTACGGAAATATATATGCTCTGAATCAACGTCGGATTCTACGCCCTTAAACCAACCTGATGCCGTATCAACAAACCTTGTATAATCGAGCTTCTTCAACTTCTTATACATATCGGTACCGCAGAACTGTCCCCAGCCTTCGTTAAATATAGTCCAACAACAAATAGAGGGATAACCGCTTAACATATCAACAGTCTTTTCCATATATTCTGCAAATATCTCTCGGGGTGCCTCGTCTTTGTGCAAATGCTTATCGTTCAATCTTTTTATTCCAATCGTGGGCAGTGCAGTATCTCTTACAAAGTTATAGTCGCCATTGTTTATCATATCCTGAAAAACAACCATTCCCAGTCTGTCACAATCATAATAGAACTGCGGCGGCTCTATCTTTATATGCTTTCGAAGCATATTAAAGCCTAATGATTTCATAGCCAAAATATCTTTTTCATAGGAGTTCGGTGACGGCGGTGTCAGTCCTCCGTCGCTCCAATAACCTTGGTCAAGCAAACCGTGGAAAAAGTATGGTTTACCGTTCAAACAAAGTCTTTCGTAGCCGTCTACGTTCTTTATTTCAAGAGTTCTAAATGCAAAATAGGACTCAACCTTATCGCTCTCTGTTTCAACAGAAAAATAATACAAGTAGGGCGATTCGGGTGACCAATATTTCGGCTCGTCTATCTCTATCTCGCATACGCCGTTACACATATCGAACACGGATATGTCGTTTTCTATAGTAAGCTTTACTTTTGCCCTGTCGGTTCCGTCTGCTTTTATTATTACTTTGTTATCTTTTGTTTCCGTTTTAATGCTCTTTATATATTCGGCAGGTACGCTTTCAAGCCATACCGTCTGCCAAATTCCTGACGTTGGCGTATACCACATACCACCGCGTTTTCGGCTTTGCTTTCCGTAGGGCAAAAGTGTGTCGCGGAGTATATTCTTTACATACACTTCAAGGGTGTTTTCATCATTTAAACAGTCCGTTACGTCAAAGAAAAACGGATCGTATGCGCCTCTGTGTATGCCGATAGTCTTACCGTTCAGTATAATTTCGGAATAATTCGACACCGCGCCGAAGTGAAGCAATACTCTACATTTGTTGAAACCGTCGGGTAAAGTAAATTTCCTTTTATAGATAAACGAATCGTAACAGTCCTCGTCTAAATTTATTCCCACACCGGACAACAGCGTTTCAGGTGCAAAGGGAACGGTTATTTTTTCGCTCTCGGTATATTCTTCGCCCTTTCGTACACAAAAATCCCATTCGCCGTTCAAACAATAAAACGAATCCCTTTTCATCAATGGTCTTGGATATATATCCCATGGAATTTCAGGTAAATTTAATCCCTCTTCTGTATAAAGCTCTGCAAAATTACTCATTCAGTTTCTCCGTTGTTTTTTATAAACCTTATATCATATTATAGCATATTTTCTTTTTTAAAACAAGTAATCTATAGCCCGTGCTTAAAAAATTATGTTGCTATATATTTATTGCAATTTGGGTATTGCAGAAAGCGTAAAAATCTGTTAGAATAACAGAAAGGCGGTGTTATATTTATGAAAATAATTGATGTTACAGGACAAATAAAAGACGATATGTGGAACTATGAGTTCCCTTTTCCTCAATATAAATTAAAGCCTCTTCCACAACCTGAATGGGTAGAATCAAAAGTTTACTGCGAAATATTCGAGGGTATGCACTCACAGACGGGTACGTATTTCGAAACTCCCGCGCACTTCTTCGGTCCCGATGAAAGCTACAACCTTGAAGCTGTTCCCGTCGAAAAGCTCGTCAACGTCAGATGCTCACACATCAAACTCGACAGAAATATATTCGAAACAGGCAAACGCGAAAAGATTACCGTAGAAATGCTTGAAAATGCTTCAAAAGATTTAGACATAAGAGAGGGGGACGCGTTAATCTTCTCTTGCGGCTGGGGAATATACTGGTCGGACAAAAAATATCTTGAATGTTCGCCATTTCTTTCATACGAAGCTATGGAATGGCTTGTAAACAAAAAGCCATTTATATTAGGTGCTGACGTACCAAGATGGGAAAACCTCGAAAAACCCGAAGGATTTTTCGAGATGTTCTACAAAGCTAATATACTTTTACTCGGTCCCCTTGTCAACCTTGAAAACGTAGGCACAAAAAACCTTACGCTCACCACACTTCCCATAAACGTCATCGGCACAAGCTGTGCTCCTTGCCGTGCAATAATCACCGAAAACAACTAAAAGGAGATATAAATAATATGATAACCAAAGAAGATATAGTTTTCAGCCTTGAATGTATGGGCATAGAAAAAGGAGATATACTGCTTCTTCACAGTGCGCTCACCGCTATAGGCAAGGTTGAAGGCGGTGCAGAAACAGTTATCGATGCATTTCTTGAAGCTATCGGCGAAGAAGGAACTCTTGTAATGTCAACATTGACCGGTTGGTTTGCGCCTTTTGATGCGGCAACATCACCCTCGGCTGTAGGCTACCTCAGTGAAGCTTTCAGAAACCGCCCCGGTGTACTTCGTTCACTCCACCCCGTTCACTCGGTTGCTGCCTACGGAAAATACGCGGAATACATAACAAAAGACCACGATAAATGCGAAACCGGTTGCGGCGAGGGTACACCATATTTAAAAATAGCTGAACTTAACGGAAAGGCAATGCTTCTCGGTGTCGATATGGACAGAAATACCACTATGCACTCTATGGAAGAAGCTATTGATGCAAAATATTTGCTCACTCTCGATATTCCCGCCCCCACGTATATCGACGACTACAAAAACAAGAAATTCACCCTCAAAAAGTTCCCTCCCGGACACCGTGATTTTCTTGCTATGACTCCTCTCCTCCGCAAGAATAACCTTATGAACGAGGGTAAGATAGGCAACGCGCTCGTAAAGGTTATCGACGTGAAAGCTATGTTTGATTTAGGCAAAAGCCTTATGGAAAAGAATCCGCTTTTGTTCATCTGCGAAAATGAAAACTGCAACTCTTGCCATTGGTCAAGACTTCTCTACACAAATGAGAAGATAGATTACAGCCGATATAAAAAAATACAGTGCCATGACAAGCACTGCGAAGTTTGTGTAGTGGAGGAACAGTAATTATGTATAATTTTAGTATAGAAATTTCAGATAAAATAACATATAACTTTGAAGAAAAATTAAAAGTATCGTCTGAACTTGGCATAAACAATATCGAAATCTCGGACACGCTTGACGGCATAGCACTCTATGAAATGACCGGCGAACAGCTTGAAAGAATCCGCGACTTACTTATAGACTACGGCAAGAGAATCGTTCTTCTCACAACTACTCTTGACGTAAACGACAAAACAAATTTAAATCTTCTTTTCAGACGCGCACTTGTTTTGAACGTTAAGGGAATAAAACTCTGCCCCAAGGAAAACGACGACCTTTCTTACGCAAAAAAACTTTCAAAATCATACGGTATTCCACTTCTTTTTGAAAACAATTCAAAAACGTTCATCAACCACGAAAACGTTATGCAGGAGTTAATAAAAGACGATGAAAATGCAAGTCTTATATTCAACCCATTTGACTTTGTATGTATGCAAAGACACCCATTCTTCCACGTATACTACTCAAGCAAGATAAAAAACAAAATATCTTTCTTGCGCATAACAGACGGACTCTACAACATACACGAGCCCATAATGCTTCATCACGGTTGTGCCGAGGTTAAGGAACTTGCATCTATTATGCTTTCACGTTCATTCGACGGATATTTCTCGTTTACTCCCTATCTTCCCGATATGACACTTGAACAGTATAAAGAATGTATTGCCATATTCAAAACCGACCTTAAAAAGATGTAAAAACATTAGGAGCTGATGCATTAATTCAGCTCTTTTTTGTTTACTCTAAAGTAATATATAAATAAAAATTTGCATAACAACTACAAAACAATCAAGTTTATCATTACAGACGACCTCATCCGTCTCGGCAGCAAAGTAACATAATTAATAATGTGTGTATACTGCCTCGACACCTTCTCCCACCGGAGAAGGTATTTGGCTGTGCAAGCTTTATAAGTTATAATTATATAAAACCATAAAATTTTTTTGAATTTAGGGCGAGATGAAACAATGTACCTTCTCCGGTGGGAGAAGGTATTTGGCTGTGCAAACTTTATAAGTTATAATTATATAAAATCATAAATTTTTTTGAATTTTGGGCGAGATGAAACAATGTACCTTCTCCGGTGGGAGAAGGTATTTGGCTGTGCAAACTTTATAAGTTATAATTATATAAAACCATAACATTTTTTGAATTTAGGGCAAGATGAAACAATGTACCTTCTCCGGTGGGAGAAGGTGTCGCGTCGCCATTGTTTTTGAAAAATTCAACAAACCTTACGCGACGTGACGGATGAGGTCGTCTATACATATTTATAAATTTGATTCTATCGCCATTTTTGTATAATATAAAATATGGTTGCGCGCAAAGCACACAACCATACTTTTTAATACTTACTCATATTAGCCTTAAAAATAGGACAGGTGGAATAGTCCGAGGTACAGTAATTCTTTTCGTGAATTACCTTTTGGGAACTGTAAGTAAATCTTGTTACAGTGTTTTCCCCGACGATTCCCTCGCAAGTAACACTTTTTACGGATTCCGTATAAAAAAACGGACACATAGCCTCAACGTTTATTGTTTTGTTTGCCACAATCCTCAAACCTCCATTTTTTATTTTTTCTTGTCTGATTTTTAAAACGTACCGAAAGAAAAAGTAGACTCGTTCTCGTCTTCAAGAACGCCTATTTTCATACTTCTGAATTCTCTTTCATTTTCGTCAGTATCGTAATCGCTTTTTCTGCGATAATAATCAAGAACATCTTGTTCGTATGCGTAAAATTCATAACTGTAACCGTCATCAATATTTCTCATAATAATACTCCTTTGCCGAAATAGACTTCAAATACCCCCGAAAACATTCGGAGGTATTTACTAATTGTTTATATCTTCATAACTACATTTTACTTATCTTTTAAAAATCCAACTGCCCCCAGAAGAACTACGGCAAAACCGAGTATCAGACTCCACGTAGGCAAAAGCGTAACAACATTTATAAGATTGCTCATCGCTATCAGAAGTCCCCACAGGGCAAGAAGAACTCCCGCAAAAATAAAACAATTCTTAACAAACTTCCCTACTGCTGCTCCGGCTTCTCCTTCATCTCCACCAAAAGTAGATATAATAAGTAAAAAAATAGCTGCAGCAACTCTAAGTGATTCTACAAATATATTCTCTTTGCGTGTCTTGCGGCCGAGTGGTCTTCCGTTTTCAACGCGAATATATCTATTTGCAGTCATCTTTGCTGCATTTTGTTTTATTAATCTTTCATCAATATAGTTATTCATAGTATTTTCTCCTTCCGCCTTCTTTAGCTTACGGGTATATTATACTCCACTTTTGGTAGAATGTCAATACTTTTAGTAGAATTTTTTTAAAACTTCTTGACTTTTTTCTACTTTTGGTATACAATAGTATCAGAGGGAGTGATTAAATTTATGACAATAGGAAAGAGGATAAAGCATCTGCGTGAAAAAAAAGGTTATACGCAGGCTGAATTCGGCAAGTTGCTCGGACTGTCTGACAAAGCTGTTTCCACGTGGGAAAATGATATAAAAATACCGAGAATGTCTACCCTGCAAAAAATTGCCGATATGTTTTGTGTATCTACAAGTTATCTTGTAGGAGAAAAAGAAGACAAGAACCACAGAGGCGCTGTAAAAATACCTGTTATGGGTAACGTTGCGGCAGGTACGCCCATTACAGCTATTCAGGAATATATAGACGTAGCCGATTCGGATACTTGGGAAGAAATTCCCGAAGCATTGGCAAGTACGGGTGAATTTTTTGCATTACGTATAAACGGCGACAGTATGGAGCCGAAGATGTCAAGAGGCGATATAGTTATTGTTAGACAACAGCCCGACGTTAATTCTGGAGAGATTGGCATAGTTATGGTAGGCGACGGCGAGGCTACTTGTAAAAAGATAAAGAAGCGTCCCGACGGCATTATGCTTATATCCACCAATCCAAAGTATGAGCCAATGTTCTATAACAATGAGCAGATTGAAGAAATGCCGGTATGTATAATCGGTAAAGTAATTGAGCTTCGTGCGAAATTTTAATTTATGGTGTCTGTTTTAAAAAAACAGACACCATTTTTTATTATCGACAAAGTTGCCGAACTTCGCGCTAAGTTTTAATTTTAGGTATCTGTTTTTTATCTCTGTTCGTAAACATAAAATATCGAATAAACTTTATAAGCCCTTTCCTGTGGGAAGGGTGGATTGCGTTAAGAAAAATCGGCATATTCTTCCTAAAAAAACAGATTGAAGAATTTGCCGATTTTTTAGCAAGACGGGATGAGAGCTCAATATTAAATTTTTGAGCCTTTATTCGTTAAATATTTACTTTAAGTTTAGTTTACAAAAGTAATTGTTTTTTTCACAGAGATAAGGGTTCTTCTAATCATTAGCTGATCTCTCATCCCGTCGCCTTCGGCGCCACCCTTCCCACAGGAAAGGGCTTACAACGTACCTTCTGATTTGTAATTTCTACTCACTTATTATGCTCTTGTACAAAAAAACATATAGACATAAAATCCACCTAAAAATAATTTTTCCTCACCACGCAAAAAGTGTGTGCATTTCTGCACACACTTTTTTAAAATTGAATATTAACTTAATCAACAACTGTGTAACTAATAGTCATATAATCAGCCGAACCATGGAAGTTAACCCAGTTTGCTGTACCAGATTTTCCAAAATCACCAAACAGATGAGAAAATTCCATAGAGAACGCAGACGGATTAACATAGCTCTTTTCTATCCATTGTCCGTTAGTCGAATCCCAACGCTGAATAGAAAGTTCATTTATATCTTTCTTATATTCGATCTTCCATGTGTTTGAAGCAGCAGACAAAGTCTTTGTCGTAGCCTTTTCTGTTGCAAAAGGAAGCTTAGCAAATTCAGAACCCGCAGCTGATTTGAATACTATAGCATTGTATGCATTAGGCGAGAAGTAAATGTGGTTATACTTACTTTCACTCTTATCTGTAGCAATCAATGAATAGTCAGTATAGCTGGTCGACGAAGCTGCTGCGCTCCATTCAATAGACCAATCTTTAGTAGAATCCAAAGTAATCGGTACTTGAAGCGCAAGTTCATCGCCTCTTGTTGTTGTCGTATATTTACCGCCCGAAACAGTACCGCTTGTAGCCCCGGGAGTCAATGTATTCTGAAGACCTCTTGATTCCCAGTTATTGAAATCCCATTCGTACACGTATTCTTTGGCTCCTACTGCTTTTGATGCTTCAATAATAACATCAAAGTATTTTACAGTACCATTCATATTAACCATATTTGCGCCGTTATAATCACCAAACAAGCAATCAGCAGTCAAGGTAAAGTCAGCAACTGATTCAAGTTTACCCATTTCAACCCAAGTACTTGTTGTAGTGTCATACATACTTACAGTAATGGTATCAGTTACCATACTATAACCTATACGCCATTGGTTAGCAGTCTGTGTTTTAATAGTCGTAGTAACACTAGATGCATCATTAAACGGAACAGTAAATCCTGCACCGCCATTAGGATCCGGCTCAAAACGAACACCCTTATATGCACCGGGAGCGAAGTAAATATGGCTTTCATACGAGCTACCGATCTTACAGTTTTCTAAACCAAGCAAAATATTATTAGTTTCATAGGTCCAGAACGCAAATTCCATCATCCAATCATGCTTTGTATCAAGCACAATTGCATTTTCCATTTTGAGTTCGCCTGCTCTGCCGGTTGTCTTATATGCTTGCTCACCATCAACGTTAACAAAATCGTGCTTAGTATCAGTCTTGGTCAACGTATTCTTATCGTAAGTTGAATCGTATTCTTTGCCTGCTTCGAAGTCCCATCTATAGTGAGTATCATAGAGAACTTCTGCGGGAGATACCTTAATATCGAGGTAGTCCATATAACCGTCAAAGTTAACAAGACCGTCTGCATTGTATCTACCAAATATATTGTTATAGGTTGCAGTAAATTCACCGGGTTCAACTGCACTAATAGCTATCCAATTACCGTCTTTTAATACAGAAAGTATAATCTTACCTGTGTATTTCTTATAGTCAAGCTTCCATGTATTAAACGAACTATTCATACTTGCATACGTTGAAGTATATGTAAGGAAATATTCTCCACCGTTGTAATCGCAAAATCTCAACGGATACAAAATATTGTCATAATACTTATTTTCAGTTGATTGTGTATATACACAATAAATATGATTTGCATATTTATTGGTATTGCCAATCTGAGCATTTTCTACACCCAAAAGTATGCCGGCACCAGTAAACTTAGCTCTCCATTCGATTGACCAGTCTGTTTCACTGGATACAGTAACAGGATATGCCATTGTAAAGTCGGGCTTGCTCTTGTCAGCTATATTTTTGTCTATGAAAATCGTACCGTCTTCCATGAACTCGTAGCTTTCTTCAGTCGCACCGTTCTGTGTTGCAAGAGCGGAAAGTCTAAGATCATTTTCATCTTCAGATGATTTAAGATTTCCGTTGAAATCCCATCTGTAGTGAATAGATTCCTTAACTACCTGCTTTGCAATACCCGTTACAACAAATTCTACGTATGCACCGGTATTAGAAAGAGCTGTAATTTTAGCTTCGCCGCCGCCAACAACGGTAATCAAACCTTTCTTGTCTACAGTAGCAACTTTTTCATTGTCGGAAGTATATGTAATATCTGCAAAGCTAAATTCAGGGAGATATTTTGCAATTGTCTTTGTTTCCCCTTCACTAAGTGTATACTTAGTAGGAGCAGTCGTTCTTTCTATACCATTAACAACAACACTTGCAGATACACCGCTTTCAGCAGTTGCGGTAATTGTAGCTTCACCTACGCCAATAATTGTAATAAGTCCGTATTCGTTAACGTTTGCAACCTTTTCGTTAGAAGAAGCATAAGCTACGTTTTCAAGAGAGTATTCAGGCAGTGCAAACGCTGCAATTCTCTTGGTTGTACCAACTTCAAACTCACCGATAACTTCATTAGCCGCAAAGCGCTTAATACCGTCAGTATCAATAATTTCAACGCTTGTAGCAACACTTGTTGTATCAACGTCAAGCTTCTTGAAGTAGTTTGTAGCGGCAATAATACCATTTTCATTGTGACCTGTCTGGTTATAGTGAACGTTACCAACGCCCATCAAACCGTTATAGGCTTCATAAGGTGTACCGTTATATTTAGCATTGTAAGGAACTACCCAGTCGGAAAGTCTTGATACGATAGTAATTTCACTATTTGTATTAGCCATACCGTACTGTGAAGATCTTACGTTGTTAAGAGCTGCCTTTATGTTACCGTCTGCATTTTTTACAACAGAACCGTGAGCTCTTACAAGAAGAATATTGTTTGTTTCAATTTGAAAGTCAGCCTTCATTTGCTCATGGAACTTCATGAACATATCGGTATAATCTTCAGCGCTAAACAATTTTTCATATTCACTGGGAGACTGATTCCAATTGTTAACATTGTAATCCCAAATACTACTCATGCAAGTTTCACCCTGGAGCCAGAAGTTTGCTCTGTGGTTGATTTCATATTTGGAAGAATCAAGTCTATCCATGAGCTCACGATATCTCTTTTGAGCATTTACATAATGGTTAACGTTTTCAATTTCTTCTTTATCATATGCATAATCTTCTGCCAAATCGGGATACAACTCAGGATCAAGCCATTGTTCTATAGGCGAACCATTATAAGCTGCATGCAAGAAAACTACCTTTTCACCTGACAAGTCATAATATGTCTTACCCAATGCAGAAGCAAATCCTGCACGTTTTACATTATGAAGGTCATAAAAGCGGTCCATTCCCTTTGGCAGTATGTATGCTGCAGTTCCGGAAAGTGTATTTTCGGAGTTCCAGAAAGGACGGGCATCATAAATATAAACCTGTCCTGCCTTTTCAGGCTGAAGCACGTCTGGAAGCTGTTCATCTGACTGAGCAAACTTTTCGGAATTTTCTTTTGTGCCGTCTCCGTCTGTATCTACAAAGTCATAGCAACCCTGAGCATTGCTCTGACCTGTTACGAAGAAGAGGTTGACAACAGCTTTATCAATTTTAGAAACGGTAAACGTATCAACAACGTTATCTCCAACCTTTGCTGAAACAACAACTGCTTCATCGCTTACGTTTTTAGCAGTAATAACACCGTTTGCATCAACGGATGCTACGTCTGCATTTGCACTTTCGAATGTGAAAGCTTCGCCTTCTTTGAGTTCATAGTTAGGTGTAAACGTCCATCTGTCGTCATACTGAAGAACAACTGTGTCTATAACTTCAGCACGTTCAAATTTTACTGTATATACGTTTTCACCGTTATCATCGGAAATAACAACTTTTGCATAACCGGAAGTTTCATTATCAGCTATTGTAGCATTCTGATATGCAATAACTGCATTTTCAGCGTCGGTAGTTGCGGTTATATGAGGAATTCTCGGTCTGCCCGCAGGAAGCTTAACGGTATAGTTGAAAGTATCATACTTTACTTCTTCAACAACAGCGTATCCGCCGTCAAGTGTCAAAGTTGTAAGTCCGGGACCGTCAAAGTTATCCTTTTTTACTCCGAGAATAAGGTCGAGAATATCAACCTTGTTGTCATCGTTCAAGTCGTTGACTTCGGAATATTCTTCTCCGTTAATGATAGCATCAATAATTCCTAACGTTGTTTCCGAAAATGTAGCGGCAGCTACCGCAACAACAGCCATAACAACGAGGAGTATTGCTGTAATCAAAATAATTATTTTGCTTTTTTTCATATAGAAAAAGCCCTCCTTTTATATGTTATATTGATAAAAATAAGCATATTTATATATTTAGTAAATTGTATCACATTCCATATACAATGTCAACAAAAACCCAATCCCCCAAAACATTTTTGTTGATTACGACCAATACGACTATAACTTTTTGGCGAAAAAGACAAGTCGATATATATGACACGAAAACCAAATCAAAAAAAGAATAAAAAAAGACCTCTTTTATCTTTTTTCGCGACAAAAGAGGCATTTCATTTATGCAAAAAGAAAAAACACAACAGAGCATTATCTTTATGTACAAGAATATCATTAGATTGATATTTCACAAGATAATCGGTCTGTCGTGCTGCTGTGAGTTTACCGTCATATATTATACTCAAAACTCAGTGGTTTGTAAATATATAAAATCACCTATTTTTTGATATTTTTTTTGGTGCATTTAGCGATTTGTTAAAAATTCACCAAAACCACTTGACAAGATTTTTTATCATTTTTTTAAATTTCTCAAAGAACAGTAGCATCTCCCCTCTATAAAGCATATTATACAACGAGGCTTAATATGCCTTTTATATAAAAATAATAGGGAGAGAAAAATATGAACTATAACAGAGGCTGTTATAACCGTCAAAGCGACAAAAGGTACTGTCCGACAAGACCTGCGGATAATTGCGTAACTCCTATTCAACCTCGCTACACGGATAACAGAAACTACGATACTGCCAACACAGCTGAAATGAATTACAGATTGGCAATGGTATATTCACCGTATCAGGAATGGCAGAACATTTATTGCGGAGAAAAAGCTCTTGAAAACGGAACGCTTTTTGCCGAACTTAATAAGCCCTTTGCAGGATATAAATGCACCAAGGGGGTATGCCAGTTATGAAAGAAAGAGAAAATTTGATGAAAAAAGTACAAATCGCCGATTTCGAACTCATAGAAGCTAACCTTTATCTCGACGTATACCCGAACTGTGAGAAAGCGCTTGAATATTTTTATACAGCGCGAGACAGAGCAGACTATATAAAGAAAGAATACGAAGAAAAATACGGTCCTTTGACCGCAAATTCGAACATGGGCAACAAGTGGAACTGGATAGACTCACCTTGGCCCTGGAAATGTGAGGGATAATTTATATGTGGATATATGAAAAGAAACTTGAATACCCGGTAAAAATAAAAAACCCTAATCCTAAATTAGCAAAAGCTATAATCACGCAACTCGGTGGTCCCGACGGCGAACTCGGCGCATCGCTGCGTTATTTGAACCAGCGTTACAGTATGCCTTACGACGAAGTTATAGGAATTTTAACAGATATAGGAACCGAAGAACTTGCGCATATGGAGATCATAGCCGCTATCGTTCATCAGCTCACAAGAAATTTGAGCATCGATGAAATCAAAAAATCCGGATTTGACGCATATTTTGTTGACCATACGACAGGGATTTACCCCGTATCTGCGGCAGGAGTGCCCTTCACTACTGCATATTTGGCAGTTAAAGGTGACGTGTTTGCCGACTTAAACGAAGACCTTGCCGCAGAACAAAAAGCAAGAGTAACTTACGACAACATCCTCCGGCTTTCTGACGATCCCGACGTATGCGACGTTATCAAATTCCTCAGAGCAAGAGAAATCGTTCATTACCAAAGATTTGGTGATGCGTTACGCATATCCCAGGATAAATCTTGCGACAAGAAGAATTTCTATATGTATAATCCCGCATTCGACAAAGCAGGCATCGACTGCAAAAACGACAAAAATAACGGCTGCGGCTGCAGATAAAAACAAAAGGGGACTTTTTTTAAAAAGTCTCCTTTTTAAATCCCAAAAAACTTTACAAAAAATCAAAGGATATATTTATATCACTATTTTACCTCTCTACATTACGAGTCTGTTATTAAGAATACACTATTGATTTTTTCGCTCTTTTGTGCTATAATATCCACATCAAAAAAACAAAAATCAACAATTAATCGGAGACAATATGAAAATGAATAAAATATTAACCATAATGCTTATTTTAGCGTTATCAGTAAGTTATTTAGTCAGCTGTAGCAATAGTCAACCTGCTGAAACAGACGCCCCAAACAAAGAAGATATGCAACAAACCGAGAATAAAGAAACAGAAAAAGTTGCAGAAGAAGATGCAGAAGAAAAAGCTGAAGAACCTAAACAAAAATTAGCAAAAGTAACAATGCAGTCAGAAGACGGCAACACAAAAATCGAACTTACATACAATGCTACATTTTATAACTATTTAGAAAACACTTCTAACCAAGGAAACTTCTGCATAAATGAAAATGATAGTGCATTTATGGAGAAATATGAATGGCCTCCCGTTGTAGCCGGTGGCGGAGAGATTTTTTTCTTTGCAAATCGCAGTGCACAGGATTTCCATAACGAAAGAGTTAAACTGAACAGCCAATATAATATTAATGTAACAAATATGGAACAGCTCACAATAAGCGGTAAAACTGCATATGTTTTTAAAGAAGATTTTTATAATAATACAGAAAAATTGATGCCATATATTGTATTTGAAATTGATGATAACTTATTGGCATTCCTTCTTCCGTCAGGAAATTGGACTAACGAAGATTTCTTAAGAGATGTCGGCGAATTCTTTGTTGATGCGAAAACATTAAAATAATCAAATTATAAAAAAACAATCCCAAGGCATTCCCGAAAAAAAGGAGTGCCTTTTCTTCATTTGTAATTTATCAAAAAAACAATTTGATAAATCTTTAGATTAAAAACACATTATATGTTGACATCACAGCGTTTTGGGATATAATAATGTATATGTAGAAAAAAGTAAAGGAGACGAGGTTTCGATTATCAAAAAATCGGAACTCATACAGAAAAATGAGCGAGAATTGCACACACGATTGTTCTACCTGCTCTGAAAACTGTTCGTCAAGAGACCCCAAATCATTTCTTGAAGCCTTAAACGAACACAGCAGCGTAAAAAAAGTATACGGCATCGTAAGCGGTAAAGGCGGTGTCGGAAAATCTCTCGTAACCTCTATGTTAGCCTCGACTATGAACAAGAAGGGTAACAAGGTTGCTATTCTTGATGCAGACCTTACAGGTCCTTCTATTCCCAAAGCTTTTGGTATTCACGAAAAAGCATTGGCCGACGAAAGAGGTATCATACCAGCAAAATCTAAAAACGGCGTTGAGGTTATGTCAATCAACTTGTTGCTCAACAGCGAAACAGATCCTGTCGTTTGGAGAGGGCCTGTTATCGCAGGGACTGTTAAGCAGTTTTGGACAGACGTAATCTGGGAAGACGTAGACTATATGTTCATCGATATGCCTCCCGGCACCGGCGACGTTCCTTTGACAGTATTCCAATCTATTCCCGTTGACGGAATCATCATCGTAACTTCTCCTCAGGAACTTGTTTCGATGATCGTTGAAAAAGCAGTTAAAATGGCAAATATGATGAATATTCCTATTTACGGAATAGTTGAAAATATGTCTTATTTCACATGCCCCGACTGCGGCAAGAAACACTCCATCTACGGCGAAAGTCATATTGATGAAGTTGCAGAAAGATTTGGAATCGACCGAATTGCTAAACTGCCTATAGACACCGAAATCGCAAGAAAATGCGACAAAGGCGATATCGAAAGCTACAATACTGAAGCAATTAACGATTTCACAAAAGAGTTATAAAAAAATGCGATTCATTTTGAATCGCATTTTTATTTGTTGAATTCTAACCCGAGAATCTTTTCAGCATTTCTTTCAAAAATATCATCCGCAACATCTTGGCTATAATAATTACAAACTTTATCGTATGCTTTTTTCATACAAGAACTTCTCATTCCCATATTGTGCATATCACTTGATATAACAACAGCCTTTCCATCGTAATATAAATCTAAAAGATATTTAAACCACTTGTTTCTTAAAACCGCTCTTGCATTCATTTGATATACAACGTTTATTGCTTCAAGGTCTGCCAAAAGTTCTTTTACGTAAGGATATCTTTCGATGTGTGCAAGTATCGGAACACTACCCTTCAAATTAAGCAAATACAACCATTCAGCATAATTAGGATTATACTTTCTGGTCGAAAGTTCAACAAGTAAAAGATTTGTACCGCTAATACAAATTTTTTTAAATTCATTGAATTTTGAAATATCATTATCAAGAAATACTTCCGCACCATAAAGTAATTTAGGAACAACAACATCGCTTTTGGCTAACGAATCTTCTAAAAGTTTTACAGACATTTCTCTCTTTTTCAAAAAAGTTTCAATGTCTTCTTCTCCGTGTAAAATAATATGAGACGTACTTACACAAACCGTTACCCCTTGCAAATATGAATCAGCAAGCATAGCAACACTTTCGTTAACATGTCTGGGTCCGTCGTCTATTTGGGGCAAAAAATGTGAATGAATATCAACCATTTTTATTTCTTGGGTTGAGCCCCTTCTTTGATTCGTTTACCAGAACTGTAACTATAACCATATCTATAGCCCCTATATCCTTTATATTTTCTGGTTTCAATACCCTTTTCATCAATCAATATAGTACCAAGAATATTGGCGTTGACTTTTTTGAGTCTATCCATAGCTTCATCAACCATATCGAAGGTAGTATATCCTTTTTTGATAAGAAGAATAGTTCCTGAACTGTATTTGATAGCACTCGTCGCATCCGTAACAAGGTTTATAGGAGGAGTATCTACAATAATGTAATCGTAGACTTTTTTCAAAACAGTCATAATTTTTGCAAACTCTTTCGTTTGAAGAAGCTCGGCAGGATTGGGCGGAGCATCTCCGGCAGTAAGAACGTCTAAATTCTCTCTAACGTTAACCTTAAGAGCTGTGTCAAGTCCTGCAAAACCACACAACACGTTAGACAATCCGTTGGTTTTGTCCAACTTCAAATATCTGTGAACCTTTGGTTTTCTAAGGTCACAGTCAAGCAATAGTACTCTGGCATTAATCTGAGCAAAAGTTTGCGCAAGATTTATACAAGTAGTAGTCTTTCCTTCCCCCGCGGTCGCACTCGTTACAACAATAACTTTTGCTCCCTCGGTTTTGGGTATCGAATACATAACATTAGTTCTTATGGATTTGTAAGCCTCAACGACCGCAAACGCCGAGTCTTCATTGATTATTGCACTTTCATACTTAAAGTCATTTTCAGTAGTATTATTTTTGGAGTTCAAGAAAACTTCCTCCCTTTATATTTAGTAATAGATTCAATTAACAGTTGAACAACTGCTAAAAACAAATGACCAAATTATATATATTATATCATCATGTCCACATCTTGTCAATACAAAAAACTCCCCAAGACCAAAACTTTCTTTACCTTCTCAACCAAGAAACGAAACAAAACTAAATTTTAACTATTTATTGACATATCAACATTTTAAGTGTACAATAAACGAAAGATAATAACAATAAGGAGTATGTTATGAAAGAAAGAAAACGCCGTTTTGGCGACAGAGCAGACGGTTATCTGCTGAAAAACATTGATCCAATAATCAAACTTATGCCTTTCATAATGCGTTACCGCAGTGACGCTATGAATATGTTTTCTGCAAACGTTGATATTACAAAAGCCGAACAATACATAAAAGAAATGCACGAAAAAGGGTATGAGCATTTCGGTCTCGTACACCTTATTATCGCCGCTTACGTAAGAACCGTTTCACAACGCCCTGCGATAAACAGATTTGTTGCAGGACAACAGGTTTTTGCAAGAAACAAAATAGAAGTTGCAATTACGATAAAAAAACAGATGTCACTTGAATCTCCTGAAACATGTATAAAAATGATATTCGATCCAAGCGCCACTCCTCTTGACGTATATAACGTTTTTAATACTTCAGTTCAAGAATATCGTAAGAAACAAGAAGAAAGCGATTTTGACAAAACTGCAAGAATATTGAACTACATTCCGAGATTCGTATTAAAATTCGCAGTATTTATGCTTAGAGTACTTGACTATTTCGGCATACTCCCGAAATTCTTGTTAAAAGTCAGCCCATTCCATGCTTCTATGGTTATTACATCGATGGGCTCGTTGGGAATCCCTCCAATTTTCCATCACATTTACGATTTCGGTAACGTTCCTTTGTTTGTAGCTTTTGGCAAAAGAAGGAAAGCTTACGAGCTTAATTCAGACGGAAACGTAGAAGAAAAGATTTATTCAGATATTTGCGTTGTTACTGACGAAAGAATATGTGACGGATATTACTACGCTTCTTCATTTAAGATGCTTCAAAGACTTATGAGAAACCCTTACAAAATGGATACCCCACCCGAAGAAATCATCTATGATGTGGATTGAAATCACATTTTCCCACATCACAAACGCTAATCAATAGTTGAATTTGCACAAATTCATACCCATTTTTTTTTCAAACCAGAGATAAAAAGTCCTTGACAACCTTTCAACAATGATGTATAATGTTATCAACTGAAATAATATTTTTAGAGGTGCTATTATGAAATTTAAAAAGCATATTCTCAAACTCTCTATACTTGCCGGTGTATTGGCGTGCGTAATTATCGCAGGAAGCTTGTTTGCATCCGGTACAACTCCTGCAGAATCTACAGGAAACCTTAACCTTATGGTTACAACAACATCAGAACCTGTTGCTAAAGACGGAACTTTTGACGTTAACGTAAAGATTTCCAACGAAAACATTACAGCTTTTAAAATTGCAGGTCTTGAAGTTGCATTGTCTTATGATTCAAGCAAAATAACAGCATCTGACGAAGCTATTCAGAGCAGCGTTGCAGATTCTACTGTTAAATACAAAGTAGCAAATGATACTGTTAAGTTTGTTTGCATTAAAAACGAGTTTACAACCGAAGAAGGTTACACAGAACTTTCTAATCTCTTCACAGTAACATTTACTGCGGCTGAAGATATTGCAAACCCCGCACTTTTGTTTAACAAGAGTAACATCGAATTCCTCATTGGTAACGTAGAAGCGTTTGCAGTTGAAGGTCAGTTCGCAACATACGCAGGCGATATGGAAGAACTTGCAATGGCAATTCTCGATAAGGGACTTGAACTCGTAGCAGATGCAAACATAGGTGCTATGATCGTAGTTGCTCCCACTCCCGCAGCAAATGATAAAAAAGCAGGTTCCGCTACTATTAACGGCACAGAAGTTCAGTATAAGACAGGTAGCACAATTACAGTTGATGAAAAGACTGCTCAGGTTGTTGTAAAGGGCGACATTGACAGAGATGGTCTTGTATCTGTATTTGATGCAACAATGATTGAAAAAGTTACAAGCGAAGATGCTCTTGAAAATGCTGCAGCAGATTTGGGTACAGAAGATAATGCACAGCAGGCTATTGATTACATCGTTGGTAACGAAGCACAGATCGCTAAGTAATAAGCACATTACATAAAAACCCGTCAAAAAGACGGGTTTTTTCTTTTCTTTACAGAAATAGAGACAAAATCCTCTTGCAATAACTTGACAATTATGATATAATAACCTCTGCAAAAAAAACTGTAGTATGTTGAAAGGAGAAGTTATGGAACAGAAAAAAAATATAAAGATTGTAGCAAAAAACAAAAAAGCTTACCATGACTTTTTCGTTGAAGATACCTACGAAGCCGGGGTGCAACTGTTTGGAACTGAAGTAAAATCCGTCAGACAAGGTGCCGTTAACTTAAAAGATTCATACTGTGTTATTGACAAAGGCGAAATTTTTGCAACTGGTGTGCATATAAGCCCATACGAAAAAGGCAATATTTTTAACAGAGAGCCTCTTCGTGATAAAAAACTTTTAATGCACAAGAAAGAAATAATTAAGCTTTTTTCCCTAAAAGGCAAAGAGGGGTATACACTTGTTCCCTTGTCGGTTTATTTTTCAGGTTCAAGAGTAAAGATGGAGATAGGTCTTTGCAAGGGTAAAAAACTTTATGACAAGAGAGAAACTGAAGCAAAGAAACAAGCCGAAAGAACAATTGACCGAGCTATGCGCGAAAGAAATAAAGGATAGGTGTAAAACTATGATTTATAAAGAACTCGATATTAATATCGATTATTCAAAGTTAGATTGCGAAAAGACTGATTATCAACCTAAATTACACGTATATATTCCTAATGAGACAGAAGAACTTTCTAAATATATGCAAAAAAGACCGACTATGCTTATTTGTCCCGGAGGAGCATACAGATACACCTCAGACAGAGAGTGCGAGCCTATTGCTTTGTTCTATATGGCAAAAGGATATAACTGCTTTGTTTTAAGATATTCTTGCGCCCCCGCACGTTTCCCCGTTCAGTTAGCAGAAGCGGGAAAAGCTCTGCTTATGATTAAGGAAAACGCAGAAGAATGGAAAGTAGACACAGATAAGATTTTTGTATGCGGCTTTTCGGCAGGGGGACACCTGGCTGCAAGTCTTGGCGTTTTCTGGGATAAACCTTTTCTTGCCGATATTCTCGGAGTTGAAAGCGACATGTTGAAGTTCTCTTCACTAGTTCTTTCATACCCTGTTATATCACAGAACGTTGAAAGAAAGCTTAATGGCTCTGTTGGTTCGTTTAAGAATTTGCTTGGCGAGGGCGAAAAGTTTGAAGATGAAGAAGCTCTCCAGATGCAGTGCCTTGAGAAACAAATTAGCGAAAACACACCGCCCACATTTATTTGGCATACCTACGAAGATGCATCGGTTCCTGTTGAAACTTCGCTTATGTTTGGAATTGCTCTCCGTAAAAATAACGTTCCTATGGAGATGCATATATACGAGCATGGCAGACATGGCCAAGCAAACGGAAGAAGATCGACCTGTGTTGCAGACCAACGTTTAGCAGACTGGATGGAGATTTCATATAGTTGGCTCGAAGAAGAACACGGTATGCCTAAAGCATAAATGACACATACTAACACTGTAATTATTAAAACAACACTACATTTTTTATCAAAGTTACTTCAAACATTTTGCGTTAAGCAAAATATATCACTCACACGAAGTGTGAATATCATATTGGCGAAGCCAATATTTCACATTTTGTGTCCCTCACAAAATATTTCACTGCAATATCGGTTTTACCGATATTGCCTTATGGGGTCGTAAAGGTTTCGACGGGGATTTTGAAGCATGTTAAGCGGGTAGAGATGCAGTACCTCTTTAAACAACTGTACTTTTTAAAATTAAACGCTAACGAAAACGTAGCACTCGCTGCCTAAGTTGCAGCGCATCTCCCCGAGGAATACCGCGCCCTCGGCTGAGGTGTCAAATTAGCGGTGAACGTGAACTGTAAATTATCGTTTATAGCAGTCATGAACTAAAGCGATACGCATATTAAAGCCTGTTTGTCGGCGTTGATATGCGGAAACTCAATAGACAAAATGCACCCGGAGAAAGATGTGTGAATAGATTTTCGGACAGGGGTTCGACTCCCCTCGACTCCACCATTGATTCTCACAAAAAGTGAGAAATAAAAAGCATACTCACAAAGAAAACTGTCTTTGTGAGTATTGACTTTTAATCATCTACTAAAAGTTCTTTATTAAATATATAGTTTTTAGAAAATTTTGCTATACCTATATAACAAAAAATAAGTGAGAAACAATAATGCCTCAAAAACAAGTTATGAAATCATACAGAAAAAAATTCATACTATATATAAGACTTTAAACAAAATTTACTAGTCTATATTCAAAATTTTAATTTGAAAGGATGCAAATTATAATGTTGATTGAATTTTTAACAAATGTTGGATTTAAGATCATGGACTTTGAAATTATTGAATATACCACTATTAGAGATGTAAATATTTATCATGAATCATTATACAACGCAATTTGGTTTGGTAAAAAAGTTACTCCTGATAATTTGCTGGAAATTTTTAAACACTATACGGATAGTGAATATACATTAAAAGAGTATTTAGATATTTTTAAAAAGCATGGATTTTACTCAACTCTGCAACCAAACTTGAGAATGGAGATTAAGGATTAACTTTTTTATGAAGGGTGTCAAACATGGATATACAAAAAATTGAAGATTTACAAAATAGAATTATAAAACTGAAAAAAGCAGAGCTAAAACAACTGGAGATAGATTTAGATTTTGATTCTAAGAAATTGTTTATTTATGATCCAGATTCCTCAAGACGAGCTTGGCAATATTATTTAATTGCTTATAATGATGTTTTGAACATTCCATTAGAAGCTAAAGAATGGATAACCAACGAGTCTTTTCCTCCGTATAGCGACAAAAAAAGTGTGCAATTGTGGATTTCAAGTGATTCGCTTAAACGTATTATTGGAACTTTTGAGTATAAAAAATATCCTCAAAAACTCTCCTTAACATCTAGCGAACTTGTTAGTGAAACCAGCATAGGAATAGCCGGAGATTGTTCTTTTAACTTTAATGAAAAGAAAATTTCAGATTTTTGGGAAATAATTAAAAAACTCCAACTTGATGAGATTGTAACTGATAGTTTATTGAATCTTTTATTGCTCTGTAAATCAATGCACCATTCAATTTTTAACTTTTCTCTAATGCCAACAACTGGAGGGTTAAATTGTTTAAAAGGCAGAGACAAATTTGATAGACTTGATGTTTTAATAAAAAATATAGATAATTTCTATAAGTACGACATTCAAAAAAAGGACCTAAGTAAATGTATTGTGCTATCAGGGGTTAATATTAACCAAAAAGACTCTATGGAAGCATTAAAACACTTTCTTATAAAAATCGGAAGTACTAGTAATTACTGTAAAACTTTTTACCACATTGACACTAATAATACAAATGAAAAAACCTTATATGATAAGCTTTTATCAAAATCTAATTTAAACATCAATAATTATGCAACTCTTATAGATTACATTGAGTTTGCAATTGAGTTTTGGGAGCATCAAAAAGATATTTATTTAAAAAACTTAGAAAGGATAAAAAATGAAAATATATGCAATGTCTGATATTCATGGATATTTAGAAGAGTTTGAATTAGCATTAGCAAAAATTGATTTATCTAACGACAATATGTTGATTCTTTTAGGTGACTACATACACGGCCCAAATAGTTATGGTGTTTTAGATAGAATAATGAATTTACAAAAACAATATGGTAAAGAAAAAATCATTGCTCTTCGTGGAAACCATGAAGAACAAGCAGTAGACGGTTCATGGCCTATAAACGAAAATCGTTTTGGAATGGGGGAGAAAACACAACTAACCGACACAAAATATTTAAAGTGGATGTCGTCACTCCCATTATACTATGTTTTAGATAATACAATATTTGTTCACGCAGGCATAGATGAAGAAGCGGCAGCTGAAGGATATTGGGAAATCGGAACAATGGAACATATATACACACAAAAATATCCTGCCGATATAGGAAAAATAGATAATTTTGATATGAAGATCGTTGCAGGTCATATTGGAACCTGTACAATCTCAGGTAATCCTAATTACCATGACATATATTTCGATGGTTATAACCATTATTACATCGATGGCACAGTTCAAGATAGTAACAATATTCCCGTAATAATGTATGATACCGAAAAAAACAAGTACTATTGTGTAAGTGATAGTGACTGCATACCTATATCACCTTACGTTCATAAATAACAACTAAAATCTCCCGTTACCTCGTGGCAAACAGGAGATTTTTTCGCAAAAAAAGCAATAGGCAATCAAGGGCAAGAGCTGTGCTCCATCGCTTCCGACAAGTCGATACATATAGTAAACGGCCAAGAAATCGATAGTGATGCGTCGACTCCACCAAAATAAAAAAGCCACTTAACGTGGCTTTTTTGTTTTGGCGTTGTCTTCACGAGGGAAAGGCGAACGCAGCGTAAAAAACGCTCCGGTGGAGCGTTTTTAAGCGATGACCGAAGCTTTTTGCAAAGCACTTCCCTTGCCTTTTGCACTTATGCCTTTGCAAAAAAGCAAGAGCGACTCCCCCTACAAAGTTAGATATAGCAGAATACGCCTTATGACCAATCTTTACCGGTCATAAGGCGTATTGCTTTGTGTACATTATCTAGTCCTCTTCTTCGTCAATTTGTGAAGGCATATTTACAACTATTTCAAACCATTCTTTTGGGATGATAAATGGAATTGAAAAAGCATTTACCACTATTCCTACAGTTTCTTGTTTCCCCATTGAATACGCCATTGCATCAAAAAAATGTTTTTCAATCTTACTGAACCTATTTCCATAGTCCCCCATTTCTTCAACGCTTGAAAAAACAGGGTAAAACTTGTTATCACCGTTTTTTAGGATGTCGGGCTCAAATACCATCCCCACATCCGTGGTAATTATATCATCAACAGCAGAGTTAATAAACTTTTTAGCATCAACATCGTTTATTTGCATGAAACCAGGAATCCAAATATAACTATCCCTCAAACATCCAAAAACCGCAAATAGGTTCTGCTCTGTTCTATCATTCTCAAACTGTTCTATTAACGCTTTTAAAACTCGCCCACTTTTTAGTGTTTCTCTTTTAACTCCCATAATGTCGCCTCAATTTCCATACACAGTATTCCCCTCTTGGGACTCATCTTTGATTACTTACATCTCGCGCTTCACTTATAGTACTGCAAGTTAATAACGTATCAAGCATAGCCCATACTCTTCCGTTGCGATATATATTACCTGTTTTTACGACCTTAGATGGAATTATTTTAGGACCAAGATAAAACACAAAATGCTCTGTTTCCCATTCTCCCTCCGGAATATGCTCAATTTCCGAATGAATATTTTTTGTTACGGAATATCCATCTATATGATGAATAGCCTGCAACTGCCCCGCATATCGAAAAGCTATGTAGTTCGGAGGTTCTTTCGGAAACCCATATTTCCCCACCGGACAAAAATACTTATTATATTTTTCTACTATCTCTATCCATGTTAAATCACAATTTTCAGGAGTACTGCTCCCCAATGATACTACGTACACCCAATTTGAATCCTTATTTTGCATAGTCATTATACCTTTCAAGTAATCACAAAATTCATTAAGCAATCTTTTTTCTGCGTGACTGGATTTTGAATAAGCCAAAACCGCCAATTCATAAACTCTTTTCCACGGCATATGCAAGACTTCAATACCGTTTGTTTTATGGAATGGTAAATATGCGTTAGCATAATCAGCCGAACACTCAGAAAGAGTAATAATCTTCTTAGTCCCTGCCGGCGAATTAACAAAATCTTTTTTCAAAGAGTATTTCGTTAATTGATCTCCCCCTGGAAGTATCCACCCGCGTTTCGCTTCGAAAATCAGATGTACGTTTTTTCCGTCTGTAATTTCAATATCTGTTATTCCCGATTCAGCATCATAATCTTGATTTTTTATTATAACCAAGTTTGAATCTATAACAACACCTGAAACCTCAAACACAATATTTTTCAAAAACTCGGGGCACTTATTCAAGGCCCAAGACATACTTAATGTAATGTCATTCTCTTTATCTCCTAAAAGCTGAAAAATACTACTGATAGTTTTTCCATATGAAATTAATTCTGACATTGCTCTCCCCTCTCTTTTATTGCATTATCCAACTTCTTTGCAATGATAATCTTAAAGCCAACATATTCTTTATTTTTTAATACAATCACAAGAAAATATTATTTTTTCATTTCTACCCATTATACTTATAAGTCACCAAGTCTTGATTCAACCTATAAATAATCTCGCCTTTTTTGTTTTTAGACTTTTCCAATATGCCATAATCGGTTAGATTATTCAATATTTTCAATGCACCGGGTTTGGTCATGGTTGCATTGATATACGTTAAAAATTCTTTGTGCTTGAAATAATTTTCCGAGTTATGCACAAGTATTTTCTTAACGTAGTTCCACTCGGTATTCGTAAGGCTATCACCGGTCTTTGAAAGTTCATTTTTGATCTCTTCAAGATTCTTATAAATGAAACTATACTTGATCGAAGTCTCAAGAATATATCCTAAGAAATACGTTAAGTCGTTGTTAGTGTTTCGCGTATTTTCAATAGCACGATAATAGTTACTCTTGCTGTCATTAATAGCTTCGCTCATAAAATAAGGCGCAATTGCTATATCATTGATATAATTCAACCAAAAAGAAACCATTCTCGCAGTACGTCCGTTAAAATCAAAATACGGATGAACGTAAAGTATATAATAATGACAAATATGAGGAAACAATACACCACATGTCTCTAAACATTTACTATCATTAGCGAAAGCAAACAATGAATCCATGCATTCGTCTATAACTTCAACAGGTGCACCTTCATAATTACCAATGTAAACGCTATCATGACGGTAATATGCACCATCATTCAATTTCTTATCTTCTGGCAAACTATCCTTGCTTAAGATATTATATAACTTCAGCAAATTTTCCTTGGTGAATGAAGGTTTATTTTCGACAATAAACTTTACTGCATCCAACATATTACGAACTATAATATCATTATTGTCAACAAGCTCTTTCTTCTGATATATTTCTTTGATCCTCTTGTGCGTCGTCGGAATATTTTCAATATTCAAAGATCCCTCAATTTCCGAAAATACACTAGACATCATAATATCGTCGAGGTTTCTCATAAACAGCGAACTATGATTGCTTTCAAAATCTGAGCTCAGCAACCTAATATACTCCTCAAACACTGAAGCCAAATACTTCAAAAACACATAAAAGCAATGTTTCGAATTAAAGGTTTTCAGAGGAAGAACTCTAAACAACTGCACATTCTCTTCTACCAACTCATCTTTTATTGATAAAAATTCAGAAAACTGCTCTTTTGAAAACATTACCCCAACCTTTTGATTATAACGCAAATCATCAACAGAATAATATTTATCTTGTGTAAGCAACTCTAAAACCTTACTCTTATCCATCGTATTTTCCTCCATAATACATTATTTATACTATTATTATAACCAAATTGTTTCGTTTTGTCAACCACATCGTAAACCTTTTCGTAAACCACTTAACAAATCGTATTATACCAAATCTGCAACTAAAATAGTAACACTTTCATTATAATACAGTATTATTTACATTTCTCCCCCTAAATATAAAAAACCATAAAAAAACAGCAAAAAACATCCGCATTGAAACAACAAAGCTACACATCTACTGCCAAAAGAACCGATTCACGCAAACTTATTGCATTATTTGAAAATGTATGATATAAATAATATACAAACACACATCAAAAAAGGAGAATTAGCGCTATGAATGAAAATGATAACGATATGAAACTTGTCAGAAAAAGACTCGCTCTTTATATGAAAACACTTGTATTATTCATAACAGCTATAGTTCTTCTTTGCTTTTTCGTATTTATATTCAACTATGACATAGCCTTTGTTGATAGTGGTGATATTATCCCCCAAAGCTTTAACGTAGTAATCTACTATTTTTTCTTATCGATAATAGCAATAATAGCGGCAATAGTTATAAAAATCCTATTAAATAAAGAAGCATCTCTGTCGCTTCTTTTGATACTTGCAATAATAATTCCCATATTTTGCTATAATATAAACCGTCAAACACTAAAAGAAAATGGTGCATTTCATTTTTTGGTAGATGAAGGCGGAATATTCCATTTTATTGCTATAAAAGATTTTAATTTCGATGGAATGAATGACAAAGAATACCAACTAATGTATGGTACACATACTGTAAGCACTACGGAATACGGCGATTCTACAGATAAGATTATTAAATACATCAGAACTGAAACTACAGGAATTGGAAAAGATTTAAGAGCTTTTAACACATATGACGAAAAAGAACGTAAAATAACTCTTCACTTACAAAAAAACAACGTTGTATATGAAAAAATTGAAATGATTATTGACTTTTATGACCCCAATTATATCAAATCATTCAATATATCGCTAACTTCAAAGAATCATTTTGGCGAAATGGATCCTGTTATTTATAAATTAGATTGTGAATACAAAACCAATGAAGATAATACGCTTTCTATCATTTTAAATTCAGAGGACTGTCTTAAAATTCAAAACAATGCAGAAAGGGATTCTATCGAAATAGTCTTCGCTTTTTCAGTTTTTTAAAAAGAATACAACCGAAAATTAACTTGCAAATCTGTCAAGTCTTTTTGAATCATCGACTCCACCAAAATAAAAAAGCCACTTAACGTGGCTTTTTTGTTTTGGCGTTGTCTTCACGAGGGAAAGGCGAACACAACACGCAAAATGCTCGTGGAAAGATTCTTTAAACATTTAGTTATATTTTTATATTATTAATTACATTTTTCAAGCTATCTGCACTTTTGTGAAGTTTCAAAATTTCTTCATCATTCAGAGGAAGCATAACCTTTTCAATTACACCATTAGTTCCTAATATATTTATTAAGCTAAGACAAACATCGTTTATTCCGTACTCTCCGTGCAACATAGTTGATACGGTCAACGCTGTATCCATTCCGCTTAAAATACATTTACAAAGATGAGTAACCGAGGACGAGACAGCATAAAAGGTAGCTCCCTTTCTGCTTATAATTTGTGCGCCTGATTTACGAACGTATTCCTCCACGTCATATTTACTGAACGGTGAAGCGACAGCAGAATGTGTGTCATTTCGGTGATAATCCTCGACAAGAACGTTTGAGATATTTGCAGTTGACCACGGTACAAAAGCAGAATCACCGTGTTCACCCAAAACGTAAGCGTGAACGTTTTTCTGGTTAACCGAATAGTATTCCGCAATTCTCGATCTCAAACGAGATGTATCAAGAATAGTCCCCGAACCGATAATTCTGTGCTCGGGAAGACCTGTGTGCTTACAAAAAACGTAAGTAAGAACGTCAACGGGATTACTAACTATTACATAAATCGCATCGGGAGCATATTTTACAACCTGATCGGCAACGTTTTTCAAAATATCAACGTTAGCCTGTGCGAGTTCAAGCCTTGACTGGTCGGCTTTTCTGGCTATTCCCGACGTAATAATAACTATATTGGAATTTTTAGCATCGGCATATGAACCCGCATAAATATTGGTTGGATGGCAAAAAGGAACGCCCTGCTTAATATCAAGTTCCTCACCATAAGCTTTCTCTTGATTTATGTCTATAAGAACAATCTCTGAAGCCAAACCGGTTACCATCATAGTATACCCAATAGTTGCGCCTACACTTCCGGCGCCTATAATTGTTATTTTGTTCATAATATTTCCCCTTTGATTCGCTTTTCAATCATTGTACACAAGCTATATATCAGCAATATAAAAGTTAACCTCTTGCATTCGCCTCTTACAATCGCATTTTACCGTTCAACAATTTTTTCCATAATTAATTGTCTTTTAATAAAGCGTGTATGTTTTATTATAATCAAGCTGAACCTTTGCAAAATTATTTATCGGTATGTGGTGTATCTATTATAACAATACAAATGCATGTTGTCAACAAAAAAGCATAAAAAAACAATTAGTGGATACAGCCCCTCTGAGCATATAGAGCATATCCACTAATTTTTATCATATACTTTTACCTGTTTCGTAATACTTCTTCATTTCCTCTTCGGGAACCATACTGCCGCCGGTTGCCCATACAAGATGTGTCGAATTAGCATTTAACTTAAAATCGGCAAATTCTTTTGTCTTTTCAGTTAGGACAGGACCGTACATTCCAGCTAATGCGCTGGGCTCGAGGAATATGCCCTCGGAGTCTGCAAGTTGTGCCAAAAGCTTATACATTCTTTCATCCTGCAACGTATAGCATCCGCTTATAAACGGCTCCATAACCTTTCCGACAAAGCCCGAAGCTCTTCCTACCGCCAATCCGTCGGCAACTGTGTGGCTGTCTATACCGATATCCTCAACGGATATCTCATTATGCTTACCTGTTGACATGCCGAGTATCATACAGGGTGCGTGGGTAGGCTCGGCAAAAAAGCAGTTAACGTTATCCCCAAAAATTTGCTTCAAACCAAAAGCAACACCGCCGGGACCGCCTCCGACACCGCATGGCAGATAAACGTTAAGAGGATGCGTTTCATCAACAACTATTCCCTCTTGAATAAACTGTTCTTTTAGTCTAAAAGCAGCAACCGAATAGCCCAAAAACAGAGTTTTTGAATTCTCATCATCTATGAAATGACAGAACGGGTCTCCCTCTGCCATTTTTCTTCCCTGCTTTACAGCCTCGGAGTAATCGGACTCATATTCAACCACGTTTACGCCCTTGCTGCGAAGCAGATCCTTTTTCCACTGCCTTGCATCCGCCGACATATGTACGGTTACCTTAAAACCAAGTTTCGCACTAATAATGCCTATAGAAAGCCCAAGATTACCGGTCGAGCCTACTGCAATTGAATACTGCGAAAACAGATTAATAAATTCATTTCCCGCAAGCTTTCCGTAATCGTCTTCTTTCTTCAGCATTCCTTTTTCAAGGGCAATATCTTCAGCAGTTTTTAGCACCTCGTATATACCGCCTCTTGCTTTAATCGAACCCGAAATAGGCAAGTGGCTGTCTAATTTTATCCAAAGTCTGCCGCCGATATTTATACCATTATCATTTTCGAGAACCTTTTTCATTTCGGGTATTTCTTTTAAAGGACTTTCTATAATGCCGTCATTTACTGCCGTTTCGGGAAAAGCGACCTTAAAATAAGCCGCAAACCTATCTAATCGGGCAGCCGCATCCTCGACGTCTGCCATAGTCAGAACGCAGTTTTTCATACCCTCTTCAAACGTTTTTTGGTTAGTGTTACGCCAACAAACTTCCTCAATTGCTCGCAATTTATCTATCAACATTGTTATAAACTCACTTTCACTTCACCATTATAAAAAATCATTTATAAAATTATACTATCGTAAATTATAAAAGTCAATAGCATTTCGAAAACAAACTTCCTCTATTAGTGTTAACATCTTTCTTTTCTTAGAATAAATTAATAACAGAGCCCTGGTTAACACAAGGCTTGGTTAACACAAAAAGAAAAGGAGTTAAACTATACAATGGATAAGAACGATCACTACGAACCGGAGTACGGCAAAGACTATGACTGCGACTGCACGCAGGATGAATGTATAAAAGTAGGCTATCACTATGCAAGCATCAGCGTTCCGATAGAACTGACCCCCAGCACAACCCTCGGCGACGTTGTCGTCGAATGCTGCGGCGAGCCAATAGTAGAATGTTGCGAAGCAAAATGCGACAAAAAATGTGAAGTTACTATCACACAGAAAGTCAGCATAAAAATCCCTGTTTGCTATCAAGTAAAAGCATGCATGGGCGAAACGAAATGCGACTGCGAAGATAACTGCTGCAAATAAGTCAAAAACGGACTGTCTTTTTTTAAGACAGTCCGTCATTTTTATTTTTGCTTACCTGAAAATATTTTGTTTATTAACATAGTTACCAAGATGATAACACCGATAAGAACAAAGATAACAAGCATACCCTTGCCCATATAGGGAAACATCTTTACAAACTGACTTGGGTCAAATACAAGTTTTGAAGCGGCATCCGTTGCGGGAACTGCCGTTAAAAGAGTCATAAGAAAATTCATAATACGTACCTCCTCTGTTTCAATTAATTAAGAAAAGAAGTTAAGGATAATACCGCCGGCAATAACCGAAGCTATCTGACCGGAAACGTTTACACCGATTGAATGCATAAGAAGGAAGTTCTGGGGGTCTTCCTTAAGTCCCATTTTATGAACAATACGTCCAGACATGGGGAATGCAGAAATACCTGCCGCACCAATCATGGGGTTCATCTTTTCCTTCATAAAGATGTTTAAGAATTTTGCAAAGAGAACACCGCCGGCGGTATCAACTATAAATGCTACAAGACCGAGACCGAGAATAAGCAGAGTTTCTTTCTGTAAGAACTTTTCTGCTACCATCTGAGAAGCAACACTTATACCAAGGAAAATGGTGATAAGGTTTGCAAGTACGTTCTGGGCTGTGTCAGAAAGAGAATCCAGAACTCCACATTCTCTGATAAGGTTACCAAACATAAGAGAACCAATAAGAGAAGCAGCGGAGGGAGCAATTACACAGGAAATAAGTGTAACAACAATGGGGAAGAGAATTTTTGTAGCCTTAGAAACGTTAGCAGGCTTATAAGGCATACGAATCAAACGCTCTTTCTTTGTGGTAAGTGCCTTAATAACAGGCGGCTGAATAATGGGAACAAGAGCCATATAAGAATATGCGGCAACCATTATAGCACCCTGATAGTTAGAGTTAAGCTTCTGAGAAACAACTATAGAAGTAGGACCGTCAGCAGCACCTATAATAGCGATGGAAGCGGCATCGTTTTCTGCAAAGAAAACACTTGCAAGACACAGGGTAAAGAAGATACCAAACTGTGCGGCGGCGCCGAAGAGCATAAGCTTGGGGTTGGACAGCAGCGGTTCAAAGTCGATTCCTTCCCGACGGGGTGTCCCCTGCTCCAGAGTATACCGGGCGCAGGCCGACACAAAATCCGCCGCCCACTGCACCGACTCCCGCAGGGATCTCCCCTTGATCAGGCCGCCGATCAGCACGCTGGCAAAGAGGTCGCCCGTTCCGTGGAACTCTCCCTTCACCCGCGGCGCAGATACAAA
>JAZRUG010000017.1:0-112706 GCA_045652425.1 Eubacteriales bacterium | reverse complement strand
CAATCAGTAGCGAATCGTTTTCGAGTTTACCCGCTTTATCGCAGAGCATAGTTCCGTTAATCGGTGTAAGAAACTTAATCTTTTCCATTTTTATTTCTCCTTGTAAATGTATAAAGTTGTGTGCTTTGTTACCTAATACCGTCCCTTGTTAAATTCAACGTATAATAAGGAAAGTATTCTAAATTCCAGTATAACACCTTATGCTATTTCACTATATCATACCTTTTTGTAAATGTAAATACTTCTGGGTGAAAAAGTAAGTTTAATTGATACTGATAGTATAAATTAATTAGAGAGGATATGAGTTCCGCACATATCCTCTCAGGTGTATTAAACCAATATTAATAATTGCCCTTGAAAACATCCTCTTTAACAGGCGGACGGTAATCGCCGAAATATTCGCTGAAGTCCATCTTCAAGTAATTGCAAAGATCGAGCACTTCTACCATTGTATTATCGTTTACGGGAACACCGTTTTCCATAATACGCTTCATAGCGGCTACTTCTTTTTCGCCGTGAGTATAAATCTGAGGAGCGCCTTCAGCCTTGGGAGATTCTCTCAATTCCTGTAAATAAGTGGAGAAATGTTCCTTAATTGCGTTAGGATCGCCGAAGAATGCAGGATTTATAGCCATAAATCCGTGGCAGATGCTGCCTTTTCCGCCGGTCATACAGTAGTTGGAGGTAGCGCCCATTGAAAGAATGGAAGAGAATATTTCGCAAAGCATACCGTAACCATAGCCCTTATGGCTTCCCAACTGCTCGGTTGAACCACCGAGAGGCATGATACCGCCGCCGTTTTTAGCGACAATGTTTGCCAAAACATCGGGTGCATCAGAGGAGGGATTGCCGTTTTTGTCAAGCGCCCAACCTTCGGGAAGGGGTTTTTCCATTTTATTGTACATTTCCAATTTGCCTCTTGTAACTACTGTAGTAGAGGAGTCAAAGAAGAAATCATAGGGTTCTGCAGGGAATGCGCAAGCGATGGGGTTTGAGCCCAGCATAGCTTTTCTACCGTTTGTAGGAACCATGATTGCTTCGGAATTGGTGCAAGAGAAGCCCATAAGTCCTTCCTTGCAAGCCATCTTTGCATAATATCCGGCTATACCGTAGTGGTTGGAATTTCTAACGGATACAATACCGACACCGGAAACTTTTGCTTTTGCAATAGCTAATTCCATTGCCTGATGACCTACTAATTGACCCATAGAATCATGAGCGTCAATTACTGCAGTAACAGGTGTTTCGAAAACAATTTCAGGTTTTGCATCGATTTTGATCATACCTTTTTCGATGCATTTATGGTAACGTACCATACGCTGCATACCATGGGATTCTATACCGTAGAGGTCAGAAGTCAAAAGAACGTCTTGAATGATGGTTGCTTCTTTTTCGCTAAATCCAAATTTTTGGAAAGCGTCCATACAAAAACGGTGAAGTGTCTCGTAGGACCAGTGTTGATAAGCCATAGTTAAATACTCCTTTAAAACTATTGAAAAATTGTAATCTGCGAGGCATTTTACCTTAATAGAGTAAGGATACACGTTTCAAAACGCCTCAATCTGTATGCATTATATCATAATAATAAAAAAAAGTAAACCCCAATATTACAAAAAAAATCACAAGTAATACAGATACAGTATTCAGTCAACCCAAATATTAGGCAATATTTGAGTAGTTGACACGTATTTAACTTGACAAATTAGGATGAAAAGGATATAATTAAAAGGTAAATTTTGACTTGGAGAAAAGGATTATGGAAGAATTTATAATAATGTTGCGCAATGTGCTTGTGTTTGTGGCGTTGGCAATTCCGGGGTATATACTTGTAAAGGGGAAGATTTTAAAACCTGAACAATCGGGTGTGCTTTCGAAGTTATTGATGTATTTGGCGCTTCCGTTTCTTATTTTCTCGGGCGGTGTAAATAATCTGACGTTTAATAGAGAAACAATGCTTATGATGGGTGTTGTATCTATTATCAGCATTGTATTTATCCTTTTTATGTTCTATGTTTCCAAGCCGCTTGTAATGATGGAGAAAGACCAAAAGGTTGCGGGAATGATGCGTTTTTGCGCAGTATTTGCTAATAACGGATTTTTGGGTATTCCGCTTGCAGTTGCGGTGTTTGGCCGTGAATCCGGAGTTTTTGCGGTACTGATTCTTATTAATATTATTAACAACGTTATGATGTATACGTTGGGCGCATATCTTACTACAGGCGATAAGAAAAACATTAGTTTTAAAAAGGCGTTTTTAAATCCGGTATTAATAGCGTTTGTATTGAGTTGTGTATTTAACCTTTTGCACGTGAAAGACTATGTTAACGAAGTAGTGGTATTTTCCGATTATTTCAGCAATATCGTTACACCTGTTTCTATGACGGTTATGGGTATGAAGCTTGGCGCGATTAAGATTAGTTCTTTGTTTAAGTCGGGAAAACTTTATTACATATCGTTTTTGAGATTGATTTTATTCCCGGTTGTTATCGTGGCGCTTTTGATAGGACTTGATGCTATTGTTAACTTAAATCTTTCTATGAAAGATATTATATTAGGTATGTTTGTTGCATTTGCGATGCCGACAGCAGGACTTGCGGCGACGTTTGCCGATGAGTTTGGCGGCGATTCACAAAACGCTGTTATTTATACTCTGGGTACAACGGTTATTTCGGTTGTAACGATTCCCACACTATATTGGCTTGTTAATTTGTTTATTTAAAATAAAACTCCTTTGCAGTATGCGAAGGAGTTTTTGTTATTATTATCAGTTTGCATTTGGGTTTCTGATAAAGTTTTTTGTTTTTTTAGTTAATATAATACTTGCTTGTGTTATGAAAACAGCTAAAACGGTTGACATGATACATACTACTATTGGATGCATATATTTTAGCAAAGCGACAGAGTTAATATCTATATTGCACATTGAATACAGGGTATAAATAACATCTGACACTAAAATATGAAAAACGTAGATATAAGTGCTGCAATCCGTTAAAACATAAAATCCTTTAGGATATTTTAAGTCAGAATATTTTATAAAAATGACAACAAGAGCAAATACAATAAATAATGAGCCTATATGTAGTTCTTTTTCTCCGTAAAGCAGTTGTGAAACCACCGATTCGATACAACCTATTATGATGGCTATAATAAGTATGGGATTTGATACGTTTTGTATTTTGTTTTGGTGTTTTTTTGTAAGAAGCCCTATCCCAAAAAACGGAAAGCCCATTAGCGCAAAATTTCGCACAAAATGAATAGGAATAACAATACCCAAAACGCTTTGAGATTCGCTCAATAATATATGTAAAAACAAAAGAATAAAAGCAACCGAGAAAATTAGTTTTTCACTTAAGCGGAATTTGGTGACGAAATAATAAATAATATAAACGTAAATTAACGCCAATAAATACCAAATATGTCCCGAACTGAATGGAAGGTTAAATACAAATAGGTCGATCATGCTTTTAAGATTAAAAAAACCTTTGAAGTAAGAAAGAACCATATATATATTACCAAAATACAACAATACCGCTATTTTATAAAGGAAATATAAAACGGATGAAAATACAGTGATTATTAAAATTCTTTTTGTTCTTCCCTTTATTTTTTCGAGAGAAATATTATACGAAAAAAAGCCGGATATAAAGAAAAATAACGGTACTGCAAATCTTGCTAATGCGTTTATGATATTTCCTGTTTCACCATAAAACGGCACGTGAACAAAAACCACCATATAAGCCGCAAACAATTTTATAAGCTCTAATGTTAAGTTTTTTTTGTTAAACATATTATATCACCCTTACAAATACATTGTATCAACGGGAAATCGAAAAAGCAACTCTATAGAACTAAATTTTTAATACACCTAAACCTTTTGCGATATCTAACCACTCTATGCGGGGCTTAACATTGACCTCTAATTTTGAGTCTTCGCTCATCTCAACACCTCCTTAACATACTATGTATTATATCAGATAACAAATAAAAAGTAAAGTGGCCAATATAATTTGCTTTATTTTACATATGCCAATAATAGAAATATGTAATTTAAGTAGAAATGTATATATGAAAGCAACAGGTATTGTGAGAAGAATAGATGATTTGGGAAGGGTTGTTATACCGAAAGAGATTAGAAGAACTATGCGAATCCGCGAGGGTGACCCGCTGGATAACTCATTGACACCAATCGACAAATTTTGCCTTGCAATACATAGTGTGGTGAATAGGTATAAAGCAAAAGCGGAGTGATTTTCACTCCGCTTATAGCAGGACCTATCGTTCGTTATCAAACGGTCGAGGATGAAATCAACAACAGAAAAGAAAATTTTGATCTTTTTGTTTGCGGATTGCGTAGATTTATTGTCGGCTTGGCGAAAAAAGTAATCATCGCGAACAATGTCGGTGCTATTGCTACATTGATATATTCGGGAGATATGGCGGTTTATGGAACGCAGTATTATTGGTTGGCTGCAGTTTCATACGCGTTGCAGATATATTTCGATTTCTCCGGATATAGTGATATGGCAATAGGTTTGGGAAAAATGTTTGGATTTAATTTCCTCGAAAACTTTAACTATCCCTATATCTCCACGTCTATCACAGAGTTTTGGAGAAGATGGCATATTTCATTGTCAACTTGGTTTAGAGATTATGTGTATATCCCACTTGGCGGTAATAGAGTGAAAAAATCCAGATGGCTTCTCAATATCTTGATCGTTTGGGGACTTACAGGTTTTTGGCACGGCGCAGAATGGAACTTCATCGCATGGGGTTTATATTATGCGGCATTGTTGATTTTGGAAAAACTGTTTTTGCATAAGCTACTCAATAAATTGCCAAAGTTCCTATGTTGGATCTATACGATGGTAATTGTGTTGATCGGTTGGGTTTTATTTAACCTTACAGAGCCCACAAAAATTATTCAAGCGCTTATTCAGATGTTTAGCTTTAATTTTACAAATACAGAAGCGGCTCTTATGGCAAATACCGATATTGTATATGCATTGATCTATGTTCCGCTTGGCTTGATTTGTATGTTGCCTTGGAAAAACAAGATCAACGTTTTAAAGATTCCGGTGTGGATCACAAACGCAGTATGCCTTGTGCTGTTGGCGGTATGTATCGTATTTATAATCGGATCGACATATAATCCATTTATCTATTTTAGATTCTAAAGTATAAATCTCCTTGTTTTACAGATACTAACAGTACAAATTTGTAAAGCAAGGAGAATTTTATATATTATGAAAGCAACAGGAATTGTGAGAAGAATTGAGGAATGTGGTATAATAGGACAAAAGTCGGAAAAACCGCATAAACACAATAATTTTCATGGTTTTTGTGCCACCCAATTTACACAAAATATAATGTATACATAGTAACAGCGGAGTGGACTATCCACTCCGCTGTTACTTATGCTTTGCTGCCCGCAGGTTTTCAGATGAACAAGCCCCAAACAAAGGACAACACAAGAGATACCACTACCGGGATGATGCAGGAAGTTACACAAATATCGAGGTAGGACTCCTTATGCTTACAGTTGGAAACCGCTAAAAGGGTCAGCACTGCTCCATTGTGGGGCAGGGTGTCCAGACCGCCGGAGGCAATGGAGGCTATGCGGTGCAGGTACTCCGGATTTAAGCCGAGCTCCGCTGCCTTAGCTAAGTATTGAGAGCCTAAGGCTTCCAATGCGATGGACATACCACCTGAAGCTGAGCCGGTAGATCCGGCAAGCACATTGACAGCCACAGCCTCGGAGAACAGAATCGAGCCAGGCATATTAAGCATAGCATTCTTCAGCAAAGCAAATCCGGGTACGATCTTGACCACAGAGCCGAAACCTACTGCACAGGCGGTGTTCATAATAGCCGGCAGAGAACCGTTGGCACCCTCGTTGACTGCCGGAAGCAAAACTTTCAGCTGATGCATATTCATCAAGCAGGATACTGCAATGCCGCCCAATAGGGCTACAACAATCGCCTGGCTGGAGGACCAGTCGGCAATGCCGTATTTTTTCAGCAGGCCTGGCAGTACATTCAACATAAGCACGACAACCAACAGCGGCACAAGTCCACAGAGCCAGTGCCATTTGGGTTGTTCCCGGGTAGTGGTAGAAGACTCCTTGTGTTTGGGATCCTCCACAAAATGCAATCCCTTTTGTCTGGCTTTTTTTGCACGCCACTCCAAGTAGATGTATCCAGGTACGGCGATCATCACCGCCGCAATCAGGCCCATCATCGGTGCAGCGGCGGCGGTGGTACCGTAATAAGAGGTGGGAATAATGTTCTGAATCTGGGGTGTGCCGGGGATACAGGTCATGGTGATTCCAAAGGCACCGAAAGCAATCGCACCGGGCAACAAGGTGCGGGGAAGATCCGCCTCGCGGTAAATGGCATAACCCATGGGATAAACCACAAACACCACAACAAAAAGAGAAATTCCGCCGTAGGTCATCAGCAGGCAGGGCAAAACCACCGCAAGAATCGCATACTTGGAGCCGATCAGGGAGATCAGCTTATTGGCAAGGGAACGGGCGGATCCGGTCAGGTCCATGATTTTTCCGTAAACCGCGCCCAAGAAAAAGGCAGGAAACCAGGAAACGATATAGGCCGCTGTTCCCCCAATATATTCCTCTAAGTAGGTTTGAAGAACATTGAGTCCGCCAAGCACCGCAACCAAAGCGGCACAAACCGGTGCAACCCAAATAATTGAATGTCCTTTGTAGGCAAGAAAAATCAGCAGAACCAAGCCCAGGATAATGCCGATCAAAGATATAATTGGTATCATAACAAATTCCTCCAGGTGGATTATTTTGCATATTATACCACAATCGTAACGAAAAGTAAATACCGCGGTATAAATTTCCCCTTTTAATAATAACATCGTAATTTGTAAAACAATTGTAAGGAACGGATTTATCCGTTCCTAAGTAGGAATGCATAAATGCATTCCCTACGAAATATCTGTAAAGGAGATAGAAATATGAAAGCCACAGGAACGCAAGTCGGGGCCTTGCGAGTGAATAGTGAATAATGAATAGTGAAGAGTTTCGGTGTCGGCTTTGCCGACTTGATATGAAATGTGCCGAAGGCACACCTTAATTATTCAATATTCATCATTCATTTTTCATTATTCATTAAATTAAGAGAAAAAGGAGTCAGTATATTTATTAAAGCTACAGGTATAGTTCGTAGAATAGAGGCTGGTGTTATTAAAACACCAATGATTTACATTATAAAAGCGAGGTGAATTTCACCTCGCTTTATATTATCGGAATGTTTTCCAGCAGTTACCTTTTAAAAATTCTTTGATTTCGCCGTTATCTTTATCTTCATAATATCCAATGAGTAATTTCTTAAATTCAGGCACTTGTACTTCAGGGATAACAAGTAAACCGCCTGCATGAGAAATTAAATAATGATTAGCAAAAATCACAGAGGCTCGTTTGTTGCCATCGTTGAAAATCTGCGTTTTCATACAGTAAAGGCAAAGTTCTATGGCAATATTTATTGGCTCATCATTTTTGCTGATTATTTCTAAAATATTTTCTATAACAACGGTTTCAATGGGTAGTTGCGGAATATATGAAGTGCCGCCAATGGTTACAGGCACACCACGAATTCTGCCGCCGCTTGCAAAAAAGCCTTCGTTTATAAGTTTTGCAATATGACAAAGAATAGAATAATCGCTTTTAATCCCCAGAACATCTTTATCTAAAATAAATTCCCAAGCGTGTTTCAGATTTAATATTTTTTGCACATCACTTGCGGTAACGCCGTTTACTTTGCCGTTCTCGATAATATCCTCAGTCTGCGGGAAAGAGGTTGCAACACCCTCCAAAACGGCTTGCTCGTAAATAGATAGTTTCATATTTATTCGTGCAAAATCAAGGTTTACGAGAACATCGGGAGACAATTCATTTTCAGTAAATCCGATTTGGGCAAGTGCTTTTTCAACCTTGCGGATTTGCTTTCGCAATTCCTTTGCCTCGGCATTGTTGCGAAGCAATAACTGATATAGTGTATCGGAGTATACATCAACATAGGTGGAAGTTACTCTACTACCTACACGCTTGCGAACATATAAATATTTACCGCTTTTGTTTTCTTTAATTTCAGGCGTACCATCATAAGCCAACAAATTAAGACGAGCATATAAATCTGCTCTTTGCTGTAATAACTCTTGTATTTCGGGATAGTTATTCATATCAAAACTCCTTTTAGGGAACTTTTTATAAATTTATTATAATAATTGTTCCCCAAAATGTCAAGAATTATTCATTGACACCAACGGCCAAGTTTTGTGTTGCAATACATAGTGTGGTGAATAGATATTATAGATAACAAAACAGAGCAGAATTTCTGCTCCGTTTTTGTTAAATTACCACGTTAAATTAAAATGTGCACGACCTGTTTGACGTTCTCCGTTTACTTTCAAATAATATCTCACGTTAAGATTAGTAGGTTTTTGTACACCTAAATCGCTTAACGGTATCTTCAAATCAAAATATGTCAACTCGCCGTTGTTATTGATTGTTTTAGAACTATATATCACATCGATAGGCACCGTCTTATCAAAAGTATCATTTATGGAGGCATCTCCAAAATCTCCGTAAAACTCTACACTGTACTTTGATTTACAGCCGATATACATAGATATGTATAGATATCCGTTTTCTACCCACACTATTTGATGCGCTTTTGTCCCAATACCATCGTCAGCATCTGACCAAGCTACAAAGGGTTCAATACCTTCAATATCATAAATACTGGCTAACGAACTGGGCAACTCATAATACGAAGGACCTTTGCACACATAAAGTGTCACAGGAGTATCTTCTTCCACTTCACTGCCAATAGCGGGTTCAGTGCGAATAACCAAATCGTAATCATAGTTGTTGTTGTATTCATATTCAACTTTAGGGATAAGTCCTTTTCCTGCTAACAAGGTTTTAGCTGTATCCACATCCAACTTTTCAATATCAGGAATAGTAATGGTGTTAGATACGGGTTCGGATACGGGTTCGCTACCGCAAGCACAAAGAGCGGTTAATAAGATAAGCGTTAATGATACACATAACAATTTTTTTAATAGTTTCACAACATTTTCCTCCAAATAAGAACTTCATTTCCTATAATTATACATATAAAGTTCCTATTTGCCAAGCGTTTTAGGAAGTATAATTCTTATATAAGAATTATTTGGAGGAACTAAAATGCTTGTTTTAGATTTACATAGTATTGGAAACAATTTATATAAGGTTAGAAAAGCAAAAGGATTAACACAAGCCGAAGTCGCAGAGAAAGCAGAACTTTCTGACCGCACCTATGCGGATATTGAGCGTGGTAGTGTTACAATGCGTGTTGATTCACTATTGAAAATATGTACAGCACTAAACATTACACCAAATGACATATTGGTTGTTGATAATGATATAAAAATCACCGAACAAGATATTGCAGAAACAATTAAAAATTGTTCAAACAACGAAAAAGAAACTGCATTAAAACTTTTAAGTGTTTATATTGATTCTTTGAAATAATAAAAGTATAAATCTCCTTGTTTTACAGATACTAACAGTACAAATTTGTAAAGCAAGGAGATTTTGTATATATTATGAAAGCAACTGGAATTGTGAGAAGAATAGACGATTTAGGTCGTGTTGTTATCCCAAAAGAAATTCGCCGCACTATGCGAATCCGCGAGGGAGATCCATTAGAGATATATACCGACAGAGAGGGCGAAGTAATATTCAAGAAATATTCGCCGATAGGGGAATTGACAAACTTCTCGGCACAATATGCCGAAACTTTGCACAAGGTTTGTGAATTGTCGGTTATTATAACCGACAGAGATACCGTAATAGCAGCATCAGGTTTACCCAAAAAGGAATATATGGAAAAAAGAATATCCCCCGAGCTTGAAAAGGTTATTGAGGGGCGTTCGGTTTACGTTTACTCTCCCGGCGAAACAAAGATTTTGGCAACAAACGATGGAAGAGACAGTCATTTCGTAAGCTGCGCTATGCCTATTATAACCGAGGGCGATATCATAGGTTGTGTCGTATCGATGCTTCCTATGGACAGCGAAAAGTCCGAAAGAATGGAAATCGAAACCAAGCTTGTTCAAACAGCCGCTAACTTCTTAAGCAAACAGCTCGAAAGCTAAATAAAAAAGTTAATCCCTTTGAAATCTGCCGCTTATAAAACGGAGAATTTCAAAGGGATGTTTTACTTTCTTTTCCAGAATACAGGGGTAAATACGAGTAGAATTGGGAATATTTCAAGTCTGCCGAGGAGCATAGCTATAGACAAAACAATTTTTGAAAACGATGAATATGCGCCGAAGTTTGAGGCAGGTCCCACCCCTGCAAGACCGGGACCGATATTATTAAAACAAGCGGTTGCTGCGGTAAAATTTGTCTCAAAGTCGAATACTTCTGCAGTTTCAAACGAAAGCAAGAATAGTATTACGAAAAACAGTATAAAATATATCGCAAAGTATACGCTTACGCTGTTTGTAGTTTGAGTATCAATAGCTTTTCCTTCGAATTTGACACTACCCACAGAGCGTGGGTGAAGCATGTGTTTTATATCTTTAAATATAGTTTTTATTGCAATAATAATTCTAGAAACCTTCATACCGCCGCCGGTTGAACCTGCACACGCACCGATAAACATAAGCACAACGAGTATAGTTTTTGACAGATTAGGCCAAAGGTTAAAATCTGCAGTCGCAAAGCCTGTTGTTGTAATAATCGATGATACTTGGAAAAATGACGTTCTGATTGTATCTGATATAGATGCGGTTGTGTCAAAAATATTAAATGATATAAAAACTGTAGAAAATGCAATTATACCGAGATATACCCACAGCTCAGTGGATTTTATGGCTGCTTTAAAGCGCTTAATCAGTATAAGATAGTACAAATTAAAGTTTACTCCAAACAGTACCATAAATATGGCAATAACCCATTGCAGATAGGAATTGTAATTGGCTACACTGTCATTTTTTATGCCAAATCCCCCCGTACCCGCAGTACCGAATGAGTGCAATACGCTGTCAAAAAGAGGCATACCGCCAATCAAAAGCAGTACGATTTGAATTGCTGTCATAACAATATAGATAACGTAGAGCAATTTAGCGGTTTCCCTTATTCTTGGAACAAGTTTACCAACGCTGGGGCCCGGCATCTCGGCTCTCATAATGTGTATGGATCTGCCGGATTCCTGTGGAAATATTGCCATAACGAATACAAGAACTCCCATACCGCCTATCCAATGGGTAAAGCTCCTCCAAAACAATAGTCCTCGGCTCATACTTTCAACTTCGGGCAATATGGAAGCACCGGTAGTTGTAAAACCGCTTACTGTTTCAAAGAAGGCGTCGACATACGAGGGAATTTCTTTGCTGATATAGAAGGGTAATGCACCTATCATTGACATAACTATCCAAGCCAACGCAACAATGGCAAAGCCTTCTTTTGCAAATATCATTTTATCATTTTTTCCAAATAACTTGGTTAATAATACGCCTACTGCAACGGCTATTAATATTGTTATTAAAAATGCAATGGAGCATTTTTCTTTATAGATAAGGCTTACTGCAAAAGGAAGAAACAGAAGCAGTGCTTCTATGTGCAGAATGCGCCCTACCATATAGGAAACAATTTTATGATTCATATATATACCTGTGTTCTATTATTCGAGAATATCCGAAAGGTCTTGTAATCTGTGGTTTGATGCGATTACAACGACCTTGTCTCCGTTAAGTATCATATCGTTACCGCCGGGGATAATGGTTTTTCTATCGCGTATTATACCGCCGATAAGAATATTTTTCTTGAGTTTGAGTTCTTTAAGGGGAATTCCTGTAATCTTTGCATCTTCTTTTGTATTAAACTCAAGGGCTTCAGCCTTATCGTCCATAAGCTTGTAAAGGGTTTCGACGTTACTTCCCATTGAGTTTTGGAGCGCACGAGCATAAGTGATAATAAGGTCAGAAACAAGTTTTTTGGGAGATACGAGGGAATCGACTCCCAACTTATCAGCCATATATGCAAGTTCATCGCGATTGACCTTTGCAATAACTTTGGGAACGTTTTGTGACTGGGCAAAGATAGAAATTAGTATATTTTCCTCGTCCATTCCTGTCAAAGAAACAAACGCGTCGGTAGTGGTTAGTCCTTCTTCTACCAACAATTCCTGTTGTGCACCGTCTCCGTGTAATACTGTTGCTTTTGGAACAAGTTCACTTAACAATTCACAGGTTTTTTCGTCTTGTTCAATGATTTTTACTGACGTACCAATGTTCGTTAGCATTTCTGCAAGATAGTAGGATACTCGACCGCCACCGAGAAGCATAACGTCTTTTGCTTGTTTTTGCATTTGTCCTAATGCTTTAAAGAATTTTTGAAGTTCTGCGTGAGTAGCTGTTATACCGATTCTATCTCCGCTGCGAAGAGTAAAATTACCGTTAGGGATAAACACTTCTTCATCTCGCTGAATACAACAAACAAGCACTTTTGCATTGAATTTAGAACGGATATCAATAAGTTTAACGCCGTCGAGGAGTGATTTGTCTTTTAGCTTGATTTCAATTATTTCGAGATATCTGCGAGAAAAAGATTCAATTTTGACGGCAGATGGGAATTTCAAAATGTTGAATAGTTCGTGAGCAGCAAGTCTTTCAGGGTTAATAGTCATAGAAAGCTGAAGGTGTTGCTTCATAATACCAAGGCTTTTGTCGTTATATTCGGGATTTCTGATACGAGCGACAGTATGTTTGGCTCCAAGTTTTCGAGCAAGAAAGCAGCTTAACATATTGAGCTCGTCCGAACCTGCAACAGCGACAAAGAGATCAGCTTTGGAAACACCTGCTTCATCGAGAATATCGCTATCAACACCGTTTCCGCAAATACCCATAACGTCATAGACATTTGTAAGTTCTGTTATAACGGCGGGATTGTTGTCGATAGCGACGATGTTATGTCCCTCGGCGACGAGGCTTGCGATTATAGTGGATCCGATTTTACCGCATCCGGAAATGATAATATTCATAGATAGGTCCTTTTTTATAATCTGATATTTAACGTAAAGTACAATCAAAGGTATTGTATCACCAAATTACAAAAAAAGCAATAGAAAGGATATTAATTGTTAGTGTTGTAAAAGTTAAGCCGCTGATATGAAGTGGTGTTAACTGTATTTTTTTGTAAATGGTATTGCAAAATATTAATAATTGTGATATAATTTATATGTTATAGAAAATTATATACGCAGAGATATCGAAGTGGGGACGGTGCCGAGCGCTGCCGGTGGCAGATGAAGCGAGGCGCAAGGAGTGGCAGCGGTCGAAATTTTGCGAAGCGAACAGCGAGCGAAAATTTCGGGTTACCGCAACAGGACATAACGGGGCTCCCCGTTCGATAAAAAACAATTTTTTAAAACGAAAGCAATATATAACATATACGCAGAGATATCGAAGTGGTCATAACGGGGCTGACTCGAAATCAGTTTGTGCCAAAAGCACACGAGGGTTCGAATCCCTCTCTCTGCGCCAAATGCGGTTTTTGCCGCAAAAACGAAAACCGCAAAGTAATAGGACTTTGCGGTTTTTGGTTATAATCCATAATATTGATGGTGTTAGATTGTGCAGACAGGAGTGATAACCGTGGAAAAGCTGAAATACGGAATAATGAGCGTGTCGTCGATTGCGCCAAGGTTTATTTCTGCTGTTCGTGAGGCGGGAGCCGGAGAGATAGTTGCAATATCTTCACGAACGGAGGAGAAGGCGCGTCAGAAGGCTATTGAATGGGGTATAGAAAGAGCGTATGGCAGTCATACCGAGCTTTTGGCGGATAATGATATAAATATAGTTTACATATCATCGGTCAATTCCGAGCATTATTCTATGGCGAAACAAGCACTGGAGTGCGGCAAAAACGTTATATGCGAAAAGCCGTGTACGACGACTTCCGAGCATACGAAAGAGCTGTTTGAAATAGCGCGAAGAAAGAATTTGTTTTTTATGGAAGCGCAGAAAATGCTTTTTCTGCCGGTGATTTTGGAAAGCGCCAAATTTATAAAAGACAAAAAAATAGGCGATGTACAAATGATTGAATTCAGCCACAGTTTTTCTGCCGGATATAATAACTGGCTTTTTGATGACAAACTTGGCGGCGGAACGTTGCTCTCAAGTGGGGTATATGCTATTCAGCTTATATTATGGCTCTTCGGTGATATAAAGAATATACACGGAACGTGCGGTAAAAACAAAGGATATGCCGAGCATCAGTATATACTGTCGGGCGAGACGGAAAGTGGCGTATTGTTTTCAATAAAAAACAGCACGACTGCGGTACTTGATAATTGTGCAAAGATATACGGTTCAAATGGCAGAATAGAGCTTCCTGAATATTGGAAAGCACGTAGGGCGGTAGTATTCCGCGGTGACAAAGAAGCCGAAACAATAGAAGTACCGTGTAAATACGAGCTTATATACGAAGCGAAGCACGTGTATGAATGTATGGAAAAGGGACTTATTAACAGTCCCGTGGTAACAGAGTATATTTCGGTAAAAGCTATAGAAGTAATTGAAAGAATAAAAAATACTTGGTAAAGACATTGGCGTTTCTTGTATAAAAAATAATACAAAAGGGGAATACAATGAAGAATTACAATCGAGCCTTTTTTGATGAATATACAAAGCTTGACGATTTGTGCAGACAGATGTTTAATTCGAACGCAGGGGTAACGCAGTATATTGATTCGATGGAGTCTACGGCATACAGAAAAAGATGTAACATACCCGACTGGGAATCTGACCTCAAAATGCTTAAGCAATATCGACATATAAGAAACAATCTTGCGCATACGCCGGGAGAATTTCACAGAGATATATGCGTTCAGTATGATATTACCTGGATACAGATGTTTTATGACCGTATAGTGAAAAGAAAAGATCCGCTTGCGTTGTTATTCAAGCAGTCAAACGTACATAGCACTGCTAAAAAGCCCATTGTAGTAACCAAAAAGAAAAAAAGACGCAAGAAGAAAAAGAGTGTCCTCAGCGAAGATATGCGTACCCTGCTTTTGATAGTCATAGCGATTTTGGCTATTGCTTTTATTATTTGGATAAATACAAAATTCTGATATTTGCGGAGATAGATAATGATTACTCTGATAAAAAACGTAAAAACATATAGAGACAGCGAGTGGAAAACAAGCGAAATACTCGTTGCCGATTCCGTCATCGAAAAAATTGACGATAAGATAAGCTGTGAGTATTCCGAACTCGTTATATTTGACGGAGAGGGTAGATATGCTATCCCCGGTCTCATAGATTCCCATGTGCACGTAACAGGCGGGGGCGGTGAAGGCAGCTTTATAACGCAAGTTCCGCCCATAAAGTTAAGTGCGCCCATTAAGGCGGGGGTTACAACTCTCGTAGGGCTTTTGGGTACGGACGGTACAACGAGAAGCGTTGCAAATCTTGTTGCAAAGACAAAGGCATTAAATGAGTTTGGTATGACGGCGTTTTGCCTTACCGGAAACTATAACTATCCATCGCCGACGTTGACGGGGGATGTTATGAACGATATTGTTTTTATAAACGAAGTTATCGGTGTAAAATTAGCGATAACAGACCATCGTTCCCCCAATATATCCAAAGAGGGTTTGATAAAACTTGCATCTGACGTACGCGTTGCAGGAATGCTCGGGGGAAAAGCCGGTATAGTTCATATGCATACCGGAAAGGGTAAGATAAAATACAGCCTTTTGTTTGATATATTGGAAGAAACGGATATACCCATATCGGTGTTCAGACCTTCGCACGTAAATTTCTGTTATGATGATGCGATTAAATTTGCAAATATGGGAGGTTATATCGATTTTACTTGTTTTCCAAACGATATGGAAGACAATTGCCGTATGATAATAAAAGGAATAGAAGAAGCTCCCGAGGGGCTTGTTACTATGAGTACAGACAGTAACGGCAGTTTACCTATATGGAATGAAAAGAAAGAAATGATAGGCATTGGTGCGGCGAAAATTTCGGCATTATCCGAGACTATAGCCATGATGGTTAAAAAATGCGGATGCCCTCTTGAAAAAGCCATAAAACCTGCCACAGAAAATGCGGCAAAATCTTTAGGACTTTATCCAAAAAAAGGTGTTTTATTGTCGGGAAGTGATGCAGATATAGTACTTCTTGACGAAGAGCTTATGCCGGATACCGTTTTTGCAAAAGGCAAATGTATGGTAGACAAAAAGAAAGTACAGGTAAAAGTTAATTTTGAAGATATGTAAAAAATTATGGGATACGGGCTTTGCCCGTATCCCATATAATTTTTATTTAAGTCTGCTTGTAAAGTTTGCCATCATTTCGCTGATTTTTATTCCTTGAGGGCAAACGGCTTCACAAGCTTTGCAGCCGATACAAGCGGAAGGTTTTTTGTCTCTGTCGAGTAGTGCCGTTTCCTTGGGCGCAATATATCCGCCGGTAGTGAATTTGTAGTTATTATAAAGTTCGATAAGATAAGGAATGTCGAGTTCTTTCGGACAGTATGCGGTGCAATATTTACATGCAGTGCAGGGGAGTGGATTTTTTTCGGTCATTTTTCTGCCGAGAGAATAAAGAAGTTCAATTTCTGTATTTGTCAAAGGTTTTTTTTCATTAAAGATGGCGATGTTTTCTTTTAACTGTTCAAGGCTTGACATACCCGACAGAGTAACGCATACTCCATTTATCGACTGTATGTATCTGAACGCCCATTCAGCAGTTGTTCTTTCGGGAATTGCCTTTTTTAGAACGTCGGCGAATATGGGAGCAAGGTTGAAAAGTCTACCGCCGCGTACCGGTTCCATTACCCATACGGGAATGTTGATTGAGTTGAGATAGTCGACTTTAGCTTTTGCATCTTGGTATTCCCAGTCGAGCCAATTCAACTGAATTTGGCAGAATTCTATAACATCTCCGTAGGCTTCAAAGAATTTTTTGAGAGTTTCAAGAGAGCAGTGGCAGGACAAACCTAAATGTTTGATTTTGCCTTTTTTCTTTTGCTCGGTAAGATAGGTGTAAACGCCGTATTTTTCATCGTCTAAATATTCGTTGATATTTCCCTCTGTCAAAGCGTGGAAAAGGTAAAAGTCAAAATAGTCAGTTTTGCATTTAACGAGCTGCTGTTCAAAAATTTCAGCTTGTCTACCAAAGTGAGCCAAATCATATCCGGGAAATTTTGAAGCCAAAAAGTAGCTGTTACGAGGGTAGTTAGACAGTATTTCTCCCATAACAGATTCAGATTGTCCGTCATGGTATCCCCAAGCGGTATCAAAGTAATTTAGTCCATTCTTTATAGCGTAATCGACTATTTCAGCAGTCTTTTTAATATCAACAGTCTTATCCTCGAGTGTCGGAAATCTCATACAACCGAGACCGAGTGCAGATATTTGCATATCTTTAAATTTATTATAGTACATATAACCACCTCTATATGTTTGATATAATTATTTTAGCACAAATAACATACTTTTTCAAGACAAAATTATGTTTTAGAGATATACAAACAATAATTAATCTATAAGATTATCTCTTTCAAACAAAGGCGAATCAAAAAAATCTTTAACAGATATTTCAAGACCTTCGCATACTTCATATATTATTCTGATTTTCATACTGTCAAAATTGCAGTTCAATATTGTGCTTAGCGTTGATTGAGGCACACCGCTTTTCATTGAAAGCGCATATTGTGTATAACCCTTTTCTTTGCATAGTTCTTTTATTCTTTTAGAAACAGCTTCATTAAGTTTCATTTGCTTACTCCTATACTTCAAATACTTGATATCAGTATAGGTGAATAAAGAAAAATAATACTACGAGTACTTGATAATCGGTTTGTTTCTTGATATAATGAATCTGGGAGGGAGATAAATGATTTGTGAAAATGTTCTTTGTATTTACAACAAAAAAGAAAAATGTATTTTAAGTGAAATTTCTTTGGATTATCAAGGAAGATGCAGTGAGTGCATTTATGTTAGCATAGAAGAAACTCAATTGAAAAAATTAAAAAAAGAACAATTGCGTAAATTGGAGTATAATTGAAGAGGAGATGTGATCGAAGCCCATATCCTCTCGGTTGTATTCAAAAAGAGCCAACGCTGAAAAAATCAGTATTGGCTCTTTTAGTTTTTTCTATTAGCCGCCGAGGTAGGCTTTTCTTACAGAGTCACTCTGTGCAAGTTCTTCACCCGTGCCGGAAAGTGTTATTCTTCCGGTTTCCATAACGTACGCTCTGTCTGCTACAGAAAGTGCCATCTGTGCATTCTGTTCAACAAGAAGTATCGTTGTTCCGTTTTTGTGAAGCTCTTTTATAATATCAAATATCTGTTCAACAAGAATAGGAGCAAGTCCCATTGACGGCTCATCAAGCATAAGAAGTTTCGGTCTGCTCATCAACGCTCTTCCCATAGCAAGCATCTGCTGTTCTCCGCCGGATAACGTACCCGCAATCTGCTTTCTTCTTTCGAGAAGTCGAGGGAACTGTTTATATACACCTTCAATATCTTCATCAAACGTCTTTCCGCCCTGTGTATATGCGCCCATTTCAAGATTCTCCTGAACGGTCATCTGCAAAAATATTCTTCTGCCTTCAGGAACGTGCGCAAGACCTTTTTCAACAATCTTATGAGGGGGAATGTGAGCAAGTTTTTCGCCGAAAAACTCGATACTTCCCGTCTTGGGATGCAAAAGGTTCGAAATCGCTTTAAGCGTCGTAGATTTTCCCGCACCGTTAGCACCGATAAGAGTTACTATTTCGCCCTCGTTTACTTCGAGAGATACGCCCTTTATCGCATGTATCGCGCCGTAATATACGTTTATATTATCAACTTTAAGAATCTGTGACATTTTTTAACCCTCCTTCTTCTTACCGAGGTACGCCTCGATAACAACGGGGTTGGACTGAATATCCTCGGGACTGCCCTTCGCAATAACCTTACCGAAGTTAAGTACGCATATCCCCTCGCATATACCCATTACAAGATTCATATCGTGCTCGATAAGCATAATTGCAATCTTAAAGGTATCGCGAATTTTAAGTATATTTTCCATAAGCTCTGCAGTTTCCGAGGGGTTCATACCTGCCGCAGGCTCGTCAAGAAGCAAAAGTCCGGGATTAGTTCCCAATGCTCTCACTATCTCAAGTCTTCTCTGCGCACCGTAAGGCAATGAACCAGCTTTATGATTCGCAAGGTCTTCCATCTCAAAAATATGGAGAAGCTCCATAGCCTTTTCATGCGCCCTTTTTTCTTCTTTCCAATAGTTAGGAGCGCGTAAAATTCCGCTGAACATACCATATTTTATTTGGTTGTGCATACCGAGCTTTACGTTTTCTTCAACCGTAAGGTTTGAGAAAAGTCTGATGTTCTGGAATGTTCTTGCAACACCAATTTTACTAACCTGAACGGTGTTCATTCCGTGAGTATCTATACCGTCAATAAGTACGGTACCCTTTGTAGGCTGATAAACCTTTGTAAGCAAGTTAAATACTGTGGTTTTACCCGCGCCGTTAGGACCGATAAGGCCCGCTATTTCCGTTCTGCCTATAGTAAGATTAAAATCGTCAACGGCTTTCAAGCCACCGAATTCAATACCGAGGTGTCTCGCTTCAAGAATTGGCGAACTGTTTATATCTCTTTCGGGAACAAGGGCATCGCTGGGAAGCGGAACGAGTTTTCCTCTTCTGTGCGCAAATCTATCCATCTATTTCAGCCCCCTTCTTCTTGGGAATAAGCTTGCCAAGCAAATTCTTAAACGTAGGATTGTTTGTAGCAATCATGACAAGTATAAGAATAATCGCATAGAAAAGCATACGGTAGTCGTTAAGTTCACGCAAAAGTTCGGGAAGAAGTCTGATAACTGCTGCCGCAATAACGGAGCCCCAAATGTTACCCAAACCGCCGAACACTACCATCAAAAGAATCTCTATAGAAATGTTAAAGTTAAACGTTGATGAAATAACAGCAGAGAAGTTAAGACCGTACAATGCGCCTGCCGCACCCGCCAATGCCGCCGACGTTACAAACGCCATAAGCTTGTACTTCGTAACGTTGATACCAACCGATTCAGCCGCAATTCTGTTATCTCTCAAAGCCATAATAGCTCTGCCCGAACGGCTTCTCGTGAGGTTAAGTACAACGATAAGCGTTATCATTATAAGTATAAAACCTGCGGTAAACGTAGATATAGTCTGTATACCGGTTGCGCCCTGCGCTCCCTTAATTATTACTCTTCCGCCCTCTTGCAAATGGAGGTCTTCAACTGTAAGAAGTCCCTTTGCATTGAAAAGTACATGAAGTCCCTTGGAATCTATACCAACAAGCAAACAGTTAATAAGGTCCTTTATAATCTCGCCGAAAGCAAGTGTTACAATCGCAAGGTAGTCGCCCCTAAGACGAAGAACGGGAATACCAACCAAGAAACCTGCAATTGCGGCGAATATTGCGCCTACAACAAGCGCTATACCAAGTCTTAACGGCGCTGATTCTATAACGCCGATAAGGCTCTGTGAAGCAATAATGCCCGAAAATGCGCCCACGCTTACAAATCCCGCGTGGCCGAGGCTGAGTTCACCGAGTATACCAACCGTAAGGTTGAGTGATACAGCCATTACGATAAAACAACAAATAGGAACAAGCATACCCGACATAGAGTAAGTAAGCATACCGCCGTTTTGCATTACAGTCAAAACGATAAACATTACGATTACGCCGAGATATGTAGCAAAGTCAACTTTAGTAGTCTTTTTTAAATTAAATTTCTTCATCGCTCCACCCTATACCTTTTCCGGTACATATTTGCCGAGAAGTCCGGCAGGACGTACCAACAGAACGATGATAAGCACTGCAAACACAACGGTATTTGCAAGCTGTGTCGAAATATATGCTTTCGCAAGAGACTCGATTATTCCGAGCAATATACCGCCTAAAAAAGCACCGGGAATTGAACCGATACCGCCGAATACGGCTGCGGTAAACGCCTTAATACCGGGCATCGAACCCGTCGTAGGCATAAGAGTCGGATATGATGAACAAAGGAGAACTCCGGCTATCGCAGCTAATGCCGAGCCTATGGCAAACGTCAAAGATATCGTCTTGTTTACGTTGATACCCATAAGCTGTGCTGCAGCCTTGTCCTCGGAGCAGGCTCTCATAGCCTTACCCATTTTGCTCTTGCTTGTAAATATTGTAAGACCTATCATTATTACGATACATACAAGAACGGTAAGCATTGAAATATAAGAAATAGGAAGCTTACCATTAAAAAGCTTGAATGTTCCTTCAATTATGGGAGAATATACTTTCGGGTTTGCGCCCCAAATAAGCAAAGCCGAATTCTGAAGAAAATACGATACGCCGATTGCTGTAATCAGTACGGCAAGAGAAGGTGCTGAACGCAGCGGCTTATATGCCAATCCTTCAATTATTACACCTAAAACTGTACATACCACCATAGCCAGAAGAATCGCAGCCCATGTCGGAAGCCCAAGAGACGTCATGGCGAGCAGACTTACGTATCCGCCCACCATGATAACGTCGCCGTGTGCAAAGTTAAGCATTTTCGCTATGCCATACACCATCGTGTATCCCAATGCGATAATTGCATAAACGCTTCCGAGGCTTATTCCGCTGATCAAGTAGGAAAGAAATTCCAACATTAGAATTGCACCTCGTGAATTACTTTTTTACTAAATAGTTTTTTATTATTCAGCAGCTTCTGCAGAAACGTACGCGCCGTCCTTGATTACAACTGCTGTAGGCATCTTGTTAACTTCACCCTTATCGGACCAAGTCATATCCTGACCGGTAAGACCGTCAAAGCTGATTTCCTTAATTGCCTTTACAAGTGCTTCGCAAAGCTCTGTTCTGGACATATCTGCTGTGCAGCCTGCCTTTTCGTAAGCTGCCTTAACTGCGTAGATACAGTCATAACCGTCTGCTGCAAACTGGTTGGGGATTTCATTGTGAAGCTCTTTGTACTTCTTTACAAAGTTCTTTGTGAGTTCATCTTCAGCGTCTGCAGAGAAAGGTGTGAGAACCATTACGCCTTCAGCAAGCTTGATGTCAAAGTTTTCCATTGTAAGAATACCGTCCATACCGTCAACGCCGAAGAATGTAGGAGCATAGTCCATAGTCTTTGCCTGAGAAAGAATTACAGATGCGGGCTGATAGTAAATAGGAAGGAAGATAAGGTCAGCGTTTGCAGCCTTTGCAGCTGTGAGCTGTACTGAGAAGTCTGTTGCTGTATCTTCGGTAAAGGTACCTTCATATACAATGTTAAGATTCTTTGCTCTTGCTTCGGTAGCAAAAGTATCTCTGATGCCCTGAGAATATGCATCATCGTTTCTGTAGATAATAGCTATCTTCTTGTCAGCCATATTAGCTGCAATGTAGGTAGCAGAACCTGTACCCTGGTTGGGGTCAGAGAAACAAAGCTGGAACATATTGTCCTTATCTTTTGTTACGTCTGTTGAAGAAGCGGAGGGTGTGAGCGCGAATACGCGGTCTTCATAAATCTTTGCGGATACGGAAATACAGGGAGTTGTGGTAACTGTACCAACGAGAACGTCCATACCCCAGTCCATAAGCTTGTTGTAAGCGTTTACGGAAGATTCAGCAACGTTTGCGTCATCCTGGAAGTTGAACTCAATCTGCATACCGCCGATACCGCCTGCAGCGTTGATTTCGTCAACAGCAATTTTAGCACCGTTCATAACCGCCTGACCGTAAATTGCAGCGCCGCCTGTTGTAGGACCGATGCCGCCGATCTTAAATGTGTTGCTGTCATCTTTGTTTCCGCAGCTTACCATTACAGCCGCGCACATAACAACAACGAGAATAAGTGCGAGAAGTTTTTTCATTTTCTTTTTCTCCTTTTTGTAAATAGTTTGTTTTCGGTACACACAAATCAGTCTATTAAATTTAGTATATACCTATATATAATGTGATTACTTCATTTTATCACCATTGCCTTTTTTTGTCAATAGTAACATACTTATTTGGTAATTATTGCATAACTATGCTCGTAAAACGCATAACAATAAACTTTCTCCTAAAAAACGCCGTTTATTCCATAATATCACAAAAAATTATAAAAACTCCGTACAAATACTTGAAATACATTGAACAAGGTGTTATAATTAGTTATCTTTATTTATATGGAGGTAAAGACATTGAACAATAAACTTGAACGTAAATTCGGTCTGCTGACAGCAATATGCATGGTCGTCGGTATCGTTATCGGCTCCGGCGTATTCTTTAAAGCGCAGACAGTACTTGAAAAAACCGAAGGTAATATGCCTCTTGGTATTGTCGCTTGGCTTATCGGCGGTATCGTTATGATAATCTGCGCCCTAAACCTTGCAAACCTCGGCTCACATTATGAAAAGGTTAACGGACTTGTTGACTATGCAGAAGCAACTATCGGCAAAAAATATGCTTACTTCGTTGCTTGGTTTAACGCTTTTATTTATCTTCCCGGTATGACAAGCGTTCTCGCTTGGGTATCGGCTCGTTACACAGTTGAGCTATTCGGCGGAGATATAACAGGCGGCGCATGTCTTGCATTGTCAGCATTTTATCTCGTTGCATCTTACGCGCTTAACTCGCTTTCCCCCAAGCTTGCAGGTAAATTCCAGGTAAGCACAACGTTTATCAAGCTCGTTCCCCTTTTGCTTATGGCAATCGTTGGTACTGTAGTAGGTCTTGTTAACGGAACAACTATAGAATCCTTCAAAACAGCAAGTGTTGTTGCACAGGGCGGCAATATGTCTGCTCTCTTTGCTGCAGTAGTTGCTACCGCTTTCGCTTACGAAGGCTGGATTATTGCTACTTCAATCAATGCAGAACTTAAAGATTCAAAGAAGAATCTCCCCATCGCTCTCACAGTAGGAAGTATTATCATAGTTGCAGTTTATATTACTTATTATATCGGTCTCGCAGGTGCGGCAGATATTTCCGTACTTCAGGCAGAAGGCGCTCCTACGGCGTTTAAGAATATCTTTGGTAATATCGGCGGTACTGCTCTCAGCGTACTTATCGTTATTTCCTGCTTCGGTACTCTCAATGGTCTTATGCTTGCATCTACACGTGCTATGTACGCAATTTCAGCTCGTAATCAAGGCCCTAAACCTGAAGTTGTAAACGAAGTTAGCCCCACAACAAATATGCCTTATAACTCCGCTATAATCGGCGTTTTGGCTTGTTCTGCTTGGTTGTTCTACTTCTATGGCGCAAACCTTATGAATCCTATCTTTGGACTTTTCAGCTTTGACTCTTCCGAGCTTCCCATTATTACAATTTACGGCTTCTATATCCCCGTATTTATAATGTTTATTAAGAAGCACGGAAAAGAAAACGTACTTAAAAATATCGTATTACCTGTTTTGGGTATATTTGCATCAGGCTTTATGGTATTTGCAGCCATTTACGCTCACGGTATTCAGCCTTACCTCAATGCAAAAGCAAACGGTTCATTCTCATTCCCCGTTCTCTTCTACTTGATAGTATTTGCCGTTGTTTTGGTTATAGGCGCGTTCTTCTACAAAAAGAATAACGAACAATAATTTTTCAAATATCCAACAAAAACTTCCCGATTTTTTCTTCGGGAAGTTTTTTATTTACATCTCTTTCTTTTTTTAAAAGATATGTTATAATATATTTAGGACATCAATTTTAGGAGGCTAAATATGAAACGTGCATCTCTGTTACTGTTTACAGTGTTAATAATCGTATTGTCTTCTGTGGTTATTTCTTCCGTATTCGTTAACGCGGCAAATTCTAACGTAGTTTACGTTGCGTCAAACGGCACCGGAGATGGCTCATCTCCAGATTCGCCTTTGGGAAATGCAAACGGATATAAACCCGGAGAAAAAATGGAAACTTATAACGCTTTCTATCGCGGTCTTGACAAACTAAAAAAGGAAGGCGGTACCCTCGTTATTGTCGGCGAGGTCTATATTGACTCCGTAGAATCCCGTTTTTCAAACGGTAGAAAAGAAAAAAGTGCTCCCAGTGAATTTAAAACACCTACAGCAGAAAAAGGTATTTCCATTACCATCACAAGTGTATATAACGATGCGGACTACAGAAAAAACGGCGCAAAAATTATACTTGACCACGATACGTGTAACACGACCTGTCTTATGTTCAAGAGCAACACCTTGATTGACAACATAGATATTGAATATAAATATCACGAGGATTACCCTAACTCCTGGAAAACAACCTTTATGTTGGGCGGAAACGGATATAATTTTGTTGTCGGCGAGAATGTTAACGTGACGTCATTCAATACCAAAACAAATCAAGCCGGAGATCGTTTCCCTATGCTTATCGGCGGACATAGATACTCCGCGCTAAAAACCTCTACAAACATTACCGTAAAATCGGGAACTTGGGACACAGTAATTGCAGGAAGTTTTGGTATTACCAACACTCAATACGGCAAGGTTGACGGCGATGCTAACCTTGTTATTAACGGCGGTAAAATAGGTACCGTTGTAGGAACAGGAAGCTTGGAACAGCCCGGCGAATCGGTTACAGGTGGCGTAAACATTGTTGTTACATCGGGAGAAGTTAAGAATCTTTACGTTACCAACTCTACTGAATATATCGGAACAGGCGCAAAAATAACGTTAGGCAAAGATGCGGTTATCGGTTCTTTCAATTATGCGCCCGAAAACTACGCCGGAAATATTGAATCGCTTATAAATAAGACCGAAATAATCAACAATTCAAGTTTAAAAATTGATGTTCCAGACAATAAAGCGCCCGAAACTCAAGCTCCTCAAACTCAATCGCTTGCAACCCAAACTCCCGAAACTGTACCTACTGAAACTGCCCCCACAGAAACAATTCCCGAAACTACAGTTCAACCTGTTGATACGTCGGTTCAAGTAATAGTTCCGGAAACGCAGTCCCCCGAGAATGACTCCGAAAATAGCAGTGGAAAAACAGTTTTGATTTTACTTATTATTGTTGCTGTGATTATTGGGATATTCTCGTTTGTAATAAACAGAATTAAATTGAATATGCTTAAGTAAAAATAATGCCTCTATTGAAAAAACATAGAGGCGTTATTTTGTTTTTGTGAAACTTCCTCGGTTTGTACTTGCTTTTTATAAATTCAATGAGGGAATTTTTTCAAAAAAATACCCTTATTCACAAAATGTAGTAGAAAAAAAGGAAAATGTATGATATAATATAGAGAATTTTTTAGTTGTAGATGTATAAATGAAACCGATTAAAAAAGAAGAAAGGAAAAGAAATGATAAAGAGGCTTTTTGGTTGTGTAAGAGAATATAAAAAGTATGTTTTCTTTACATTGTTTTTTATTATCGCAGAGGTCGTCATTGAATGTTTTCTGCCGTTTATTACTTCAAGGGTGATAAATAAGCTCGAAGCGAATATCGTCGATATGAGCTATATTATCAAAATAGGTTTGGTTCTTGTTTTGATGGCGATACTTTCTTTGGGGTGCGGAGCCATTGCCGCGCTAACTTGCGCTAAGGCATCGGCAGGCTTTGCCAAAAATTTAAGACACGATATTTTTACAACTATACAGACGTATTCGTTTGAAAATATTGATAAGTTTTCGTCATCATCTTTGGTTACGAGAATGACTACCGACGTTGCAAACGTGCAGATGTCGTTTATGATGATAATCAGAGTTGCCATAAGAGCACCTTTAATGTTGGTGTTTTCAGTAGTTATGGCATACATAATGGGCGGCGCGTTGGCAGGTTCATTTGTTGTGCTTATACCCGTACTTGCGGCAGGTCTGCTTATAGTAGCGAGAAACGCTATGCCCGCATTCAGACGCGTTTTTAAGAAGTATGACAAGCTCAATGAATCTATCGAAGAGAACGTACGTGCGGCGCGTGTCGTAAAGGGCTTTTCAAGAGAGAATTACGAAAAGCAAAAATTTGCAGTAGCAGCAGACGATATACAAAACGATTTTACGAAGGCTGAAAGAATAGTCGCTTTCAACTCTCCTTTAATGCAGTTCTGTGTATATTTCAATATGGTATTCGTTATGCTCGTGGGTTCAAAACTTGCAATATCTTCGGGCGGTTCGATAATAAACGTGGGTGAAATGTCTGCTATGCTTACTTACGGTATGCAGATACTTATAAACCTTATGATGCTTTCGATGATATACGTTATGATAACGATGTCATTGGAATCAATGAAGCGTATTTACGAAGTATTGTCCGAAAAGACAGCTCTTTCTAATCCGGAAGAACCCGTATATACCGTTGCTGACGGTTCTGTTGAGTTTGATAACGTTAATTTCAAATATTCATCAAAGGCGAAGAAAAATGCGTTATCCGACATCAATATAAAAATTGAATCGGGAATGACAGTAGGTATTATCGGCGGAACGGGCTCGGGTAAATCTTCGTTTGTACAGCTTATTCCACGTCTTTACGATGTAACCGAAGGAGCCGTTCGTGTAGGCAACGTTGACGTAAGAGAATACGATATAGATACACTCCGAAATGCCGTAGCCGTTGTTTTGCAGAAGAATTTGCTTTTCTCGGGTACGATAAAGGAAAATCTTCGTTGGGGTAATGAAAACGCTACTGACGAAGAAATAAAAGAGGCTTGTGTTCTTGCTCAGGCTGACGATTTCGTTAGATCATTCCCTGACGGATATGACACCAAGATAGAGCAGGGCGGAACGAACGTTTCGGGCGGACAGAAGCAAAGACTTTGTATAGCGAGAGCGTTGTTAAAGAAACCCAAGATACTTATTCTTGACGATTCTACAAGTGCCGTCGATACAAGAACCGACGCGCTTATCAGGGCTGGATTTAAGCAGTATATTCCCGAAACTACAAAGATAATTATAGCGCAAAGAATAGCTTCCGTTCAGGACGCGGATTTGATAATAGTTATGGAAAACGGTAAGATTTCCAATGCGGGTAAACACGCAGACCTTCTTACAAGCAGCGAAATATACCGTGAAGTGTACGAACAGCAGACACACGGAGGTGAAGACAATGAGTAAGCAGAATGCAAAAACTCAAATGAATGGCAGACCTCCGATGAGAAAAATGAATTTCAAGGTTCTCGGTAGAGTTTTGAAGTTCCTTTTCAAGTCTTATCCCGTGTTAATTCCTATTGTAATGGTATGTATTGTATCATCTTCACTTGTTTCTGCGATACCGTCAATATTTACCCAAAAGGTAATGGCGGTCATAACCAAATATCTTGACAGCGGAAATATGAGTTGGGCTGCGGCAAAACAGGAAATATTCCCCTTGATAGCCGTTCTTATCTGTCTTTATATCTTTTCTTTGGTATTTATTACGGTACAGACACAGCTTTTGGCGATAATTACACAAGGTTTTCTCGGCAAGATGAGAAAGAAAATGTTTGACGGTATGCAGAATCTGCCCATCAAATATTTTGATACGAATAAGCACGGCGATATAATGAGTTACTATACAAACGATATAGACACTCTTCGTCAGCTTGTTTCGCAGTCTTTGCCAAGTCTTGTGCAGGCAAGTATAATCGTAACCACCGTACTGTTTATTATGCTTTACTACAGTATTCTTATGACATTGATTATACTTTTGGGCGTTGTTTGTATGTTCTTTGTATCAACAAAATTTGGCGGTGGCTCTGCAAAGTATTTTATACGTCAGCAGAAGTCTATAGGTAAGACCGAGGGTTACGTTCAGGAAATGATGAACGGACAGAAGGTTATAAAGGTATTCAGCCGCGAAGAGCAAGTAAAGGCAGATTTTGACGATATAAACAACGAATTATGCTCGGATAGTACAAAGGCGCACGCTTTTGCAAATATATTAGGTCCTGTTATAATGAATATCGGTAACATTCTGTACGTTATTTGTATAACTATGGGCGGACTTTTCCTTGTAACCAATTTCCCGAATATCAGTATTTCGGGATTGCCTTTTACGATAGATATTGTAATTCCTTTCCTTAATATGACAAAGCAGTTTACGGGTAACGTAAACCAGGTATCACAGCAGATAAATTCAATAATTATGGCGATGGCGGGTGCTGAAAGAGTGTTTACTCTTATGGACCAAAAGCCTGAAGTTGACGAAGGGTATGTAACACTTGTTAACGCTGAAATTGCCGAAGACGGAACGATAAAGGAAACGGATAAGCATACAGGCAAATGGGCGTGGAGACACCCGCACGGAGACGGTACTTTGACTTATACCGAACTCAAAGGCGACGTAAGACTGTACAACGTGGATTTTGAATATGAAGAGAACAAGCCTGTTCTTCACGATGTTACGGTTTATGCCGAGCCCGGACAAAAGGTGGCTTTTGTTGGTGCTACGGGTGCAGGTAAGACAACTATTACTAATCTTATCAACCGTTTTTACGATATTGCCGACGGTAAGATAAGATATGACGGAATCAATATAAACAAGATAAAGAAGAGCGATCTTCGCCGTTCGCTCGGTATAGTATTGCAGGAGACCAATCTGTTTACAGGTACGGTTATGGAAAACATCAGATACGGAAAGCTTGACGCTACCGACGAAGAGTGTATAAAGGCGGCTGTTCTTGCGGGTGCTGACGATTTCATAACAAGATTGCCCGACGGATACAATACTATGCTTGCAAATAACGGCTCTAACCTCTCGCAAGGTCAGAGACAGCTTATTGCTATTGCACGTGCGGCAGTTGCCGATCCGCCCGTTATGATAATGGACGAGGCGACTTCATCTATTGATACGCGTACGGAAGCTATTGTTCAAAAGGGTATGGATAAGCTTATGGAGGGAAGAACGGTATTTGTTATTGCGCACAGACTTTCCACCGTTAAGAATTCCGACGTTATTATGGTACTTGACCACGGCAGAATTATTGAACGAGGCAACCACGAAAAGCTGATTGCAGAAAAGGGAACTTATTATCAGCTTTACACGGGTGCATTTGAACTTGAATGATTTTTTAGCAAAATTTTTGCGGAATCAAAAGGGGCTTTTTACAAAAAGCCCCTTTTGTGAGTTTTTGGGAGCAAAGCTCCCGATTTTTATTTAAAACCTTGACTTTTACTCTTTGAAAGTAATATAATATTTTTAGTAAACTCAAAAACGGAGAAAAGATATGGAAAAATATAACGTAAAGGGTATGAGCTGCGCCGCTTGTGTTGCGAACGTTGAAAAGGCGGTAAAAAAGGTAGACGGGGTAGAAATATGCTCTGTAAGCCTTTTGACCAACTCAATGAACGTAGACGGCGAATATGATTCGGCAGATGTTATTGAAGCTGTAAGAAATGCGGGTTATGATGCGGCAATATATTCTGAAGATACGTATTCTTCTGAAAATGGCGACAACATAACGTATGAAATCGCCAAGTTGAAAAAGCGTCTTGTTTCTTCGTTATTATTTCTTTTGGTTCTTATGTGTTTGGCGATGGGGCACAATATGTTTGGTTTGCCTTTGCCGAATTTTTTGGAAAACAGTCCTATTATGATAACATTGTTGCAGCTTGTGTTATCGTTAGTTGTTCTTGTGATAAATAAAAATTTCTTTATAAACGGTTTTAGGTCACTTTTTCACGGCAGTCCGAATATGGATACCCTCGTAGCTTTAGGTTCTTTGGCATCTTATATGTACAGCATAGGCGTAGCGGTTGTTATGGTTTTAACTCCCGAAAAAGCAGATCATCTTTTGCACGAATTATATTTTGAGTCTGCGGCTATGATTTTAGTGCTTATAACCGTCGGTAAGATGCTCGAAGCTATTTCAAAGGGAAAAACGACCGACGCATTGAAAGGGCTGATGAAATTAACGCCCAAAAGTGCCGTAGTTATAGTGGACGGTGAGGAAAAAACAGTCCCCATAGAGCAAGTAAAAGTCGGTGATATATTTGTAGTCCGCCCCGGTGAAAATATAGCGGTTGACGGCTGTGTAATTGAGGGTTCAAGCTCGGTTAACGAATCGGCTTTGACGGGCGAAAGCATACCCGTAGATAAAGAGGTCGGTGACAATGTAAGTTCCGGCACGGTTAATTTTTCGGGATTTATGAAATGCAGAGCGACGAGGGTTGGAAGCGATACGACTTTAGCGCAGATAATAAAAATGGTAAGCGATGCATCTGCGACGAAGGCTCCGATTGCGCGTATAGCTGATAAAGTTTCGGGGGTTTTTGTACCTGCGGTAATTTCTATTGCTTTGGTTACTGTTGCCGTATGGCTCATACTCGGCAAAGAGTTTGGATTTGCATTGGTGCGCGGTATATCTGTTTTGGTTATAAGCTGTCCCTGCGCTTTGGGACTTGCGACACCTGTTGCGATAATGGTAGGTAACGGAGTGGGCGCGAAAAACGGAATACTTTTTAAAACGGCTGAATCGCTTGAGGTTATGGGGAAAATCAGAACCGTGGCTCTTGACAAGACGGGAACCGTTACCGAGGGTAAGCCTGTAATAACCGACATTTTCCCTGTTTCAAACACTACCGAAACACAGCTTATTGAATATGCATATTCGCTTGAAAAAAAGAGTGAGCATCCATTGGCAAAGGCGATAATTTCTTATGCTGAAGATAACAATATACATTTCTTTGACGTAAACGATTTTAAGACTGTTGTAGGAAACGGATTGTATGCGGAGTGCGACGGTAAGAAGCTTTACGGCGGAAACAGAAAATATATTGAAAGCGTTACGAATATCGAAAACGAAGCATTGTCTTTTGCTGAAAGGTTGGCGGAAGAGGGAAAGACTCCTTTGTTCTTTGCTTTAGATAACAAACTTATCGGCATAATCGGCGTTGCTGACGTTATAAAACAGGATAGCAGAGAAGCGGTTATGGAGCTGAAGAATATGGGTATCCATACCGTTATGCTTACGGGTGATAACGAAAGAACCGCAAAGGCGATAGCAGTTGAGGCGAGTGTTGACGAGGTGATTTCAGGCGTATTGCCAAGCGGTAAAGAAAGCGTTATTACCGAATTGAAAACCAAAGGTCGTGTGGCAATGGTCGGAGATGGTATAAACGATGCTTTGGCATTAACTACCGCCGACGTAGGAATTGCGATAGGTGCAGGAACGGATATTGCTATAGACTCGGCAGACGTGGTGTTGATGAAGAGCAGACTGACAGACGTTGTATCTGCAATAAAGATAAGCCGAGCGACTTTGCGTACTATACACCAAAATTTGTTCTGGGCGTTTATATATAACGCCATAGGAATACCGATAGCGGCAGGCGTGTTTATATCTTTATTTGGCTGGAAACTGACGCCGATGTTTGGGGCGGCGGCAATGAGCTTGTCAAGCTTTTGTGTTGTTACGAATGCTTTGCGATTGAATTTTGTGAAGCTGCCTAACTCTTCAAAAAATGATGCTAACCCACCGCAAATAGTTATGAATATCAAGGAAATGATGTGTGAACATTGTGAGAACTCTGTTAAGAAAGCGTTGCTTTCGGTTGATGGTGTTACGGTTGCCGAGGCTAATCACAAGAAGAACATTGCAATGGTGTGGACTTCCGGTGATGTTGACATTGAAGCTTTGAAAAGTGTAGTAGAAGCAGAAGAATATAAGGTTAAGAAAATACATATAGAACAATAAAGTGCGTGGCAAAGCCACGCACTTTATTGTTATTTTATGATACAAGCTTGTCTGTAGTTTAGTGAGAAAGAGGCTTCAACATTCTTTTTTGAATATTCGACAATACCTCTCAACGGGTCGCAGAATATGTATGATTTGTCCGTATATCCGATAAGAACGAGGCAGTGGGAATATGAATGCCAGTTGACGTATTTACCGTCTATAGTATCTTCCCAACATAATTTTGCATTTCCGTTCATTTGCAAAGTACCCCACATTATAACGGGAATTCCGCTTTCGAGGAGTGTTTCGTAATAGTCAAGCGGGTTTCCGCTTACGTCATATACGAGTTTTGACGAGCCGACGGAAGCAAGATAGGCATTTCCTGTCGTAACGACACAGGGGGCATAACAGCCGTAACCGGTTCCTTTAGCGTTTCCTACGTAGGTTGTCCAAGGATCACCTGCCTTTAAAGGCGCCTGCGGCATAAAGTCGTCATACAGTTTTATAGGATCGATGTTATAGCCGTTATATTTTAAAGCTATAGCAAGAGATACGACTTCGCAGCCATTGGGAAGTGCGGGTTTTTGTAATATGTTTTTAACGTCGAGCGCTAATTTTGAGGGTTTATTGACGGTTACGGTTACTGTTTCTTTAGCCGTATTTCCCGAGGTGTCTGTGGCGGTATATATGACTTGGTATGAGCCGGAAGCTTTTGTGTTAACCGCAGACGAATCGACGTTAACTTTTACGTCGCCGCAAAAACTGTCGGTTGCTGTAATATTGTCGGGGAGGTTAAGAGTATCGCCAAGATCAAGAGAGATGTTTTGATGTCCGCTTATTATGGGTGGCGTGGTGTCTTTGATGCTGATTTTTGCAAAGAATGCAGTATCGTTACTATTTCCCGTTACCATGAAATTTCCGTTGAGTTGTACTTGGGAAAAATCAAGGGTATCAGCATTTGACAGAACCGATTTGACAGTAGATTCTATACTTTCTTGGGGAATACCGCACTCAAAGTTTAACTGGTTTTGAGCATCAATGACGGTTAGATTTGCTTGGAATGTTGTGGTGTTATTACCTTCGTCCGTGGCGGTAATAGTTACATTTTCTTTTCCAATCTTTTGGTTGTTTAATTTAGGGGAGATTATTTTGTAGGTTATTTTCGTTTTGTCGATTGCCTCTTTGACAAACATATCTCCCGTGATTTCAAGCCCTTTGGTTATACAAACGTTTTGCGGTTGGATTTCGGGGCTAACTGTGTCAGCGATGTGGAGTTTGGAGTTTGCTTTGAATATTCCAAATAATTTGATTGGAATTTGTGTTTCCGTTGGGTGTGAGGTGTCTATGGCCGATAAATCGGTATCGACTTTGCAAAAGATACTGACTAATTTATTTGAGGTTATGTGCGAGTAGTCGATTTTTTGTCCCACTTCAGAGGTTACGGTTTTAAGGCTGTATAAAGATATGCATATTGCTATGGTTACTAAAGCGGCTATAAGGCATATAAGCCCGAAGTGCTTTTGAAAGAAAGACTTTTTTCTCTTTAAGGGAACTCTTCTTTTATATTGAGTATTATTTTGCGGGGGACGAGGTCTGTTTACAGGTCTTGGCGCGTTATCGTGCATTTTTTGCCTCCTAAAAAACGTAAAAAATATGTAAAACTAATGGTAAAATAAGTCGAAATTGATAGTTTTATACCAATATTATACCTTCGCTAAAATGCTTTGTCAATAGAACTTATTTGTGTTCTTTAAGACATAATTACGCGTAATCGTTTTTTTATATCAACGGAATTATTGCTTTTTGAAGTGTAGGGGTGTATAATATTATTTAGTTTCACTTTTTAAGTGTAAAGGAGAAAAAGAAGATGTACGACCTGATAATAAAAAACGGTACGGTTATTGACGGAACGGGGACAAAAGGGTTTATTTCAGACGTTGCAATAAAGAATGGCAAAATTGCGGCTATAGCATCCGATTTAACAGGGACTACAAATGTGATTGATGCGACAGGATTAACGGTTACTCCCGGTTTTATTGATTCTCACAGCCATTCAGACCGAAACTTTTTAACCTTTCCCGACCAAAAAGAAAAGGTTGAGCAGGGTATTACTTTTTCTATAACAGGTCAATGCGGCGGTTCTCCTGCGCCTACAAGAGTAGATAACGATAGCAAAATCGAAACTATGGGCGAATATTTGACGAAGGCTGAAAAAATAGCGCAGGGTTCAGGCGCGGCTGTTTTGATAGGACACAATTCTATCCGTAAAGCCGTAATGAAAACAGAAAAGCGCGAACCTACCCCAGAAGAGCTTGAACAGATGAAAGATTTACTTGAAGAGGGATTAAAAAACGGCGCTATAGGTATGTCGCTCGGACTTTATTACGTTCCGGGTTGTTACGCTAATACAGACGAGGTCATAGCTCTTGGTAAAGTGGTTGCAAAATACGGCGGCATTATTACTTCGCATATCCGCAACGAAAACGACGGACTTATTGAGGCTACGAAAGAATTTATAGATATTATAAAGGCTACCGGCTGCAGAGCAGTATTCTCACACCATAAAGCTATGGACAAAAATAACTGGGGCTCGGTAAAGACTACACTTGCGATGATTGATAAGGCAAACGAAGAGGGCGCGGATATTTACGCTGACGTGTATCCTTATATAGCATCTTCAACGTCAATGAGTTCAAGATTTGTTCCGACACAATTTCATCCGCCTATGACGACGAACGTTTTGGATTTGCTTGACGATTCCGAGATTTGCGCGAGGGTTAAGGAATGGGGGCACAATAAGTGGGGGAACGATTTAAGCTGGGTACAGATGGTAGTATGCGGAAATCACCCTGAATACAGCGGACTTACCGTTAATCAGATAGCCGAAATGAAAGGGCAGACCGATAGGTTTGATACAGTTTTGGATATATTGAGAGAGGGAAAGGGACTTGCGAATATATGCACGTTTATGATGTGTGAAGAAGACGTTGAATACGTTATGAAGCACCCGAGAGTAATGATGTGTACAGACTCGGCGGTTAGAACAAGTGATTTGCCGTATCATCCGCGTATGGTGGGGGCGTTTCCTCGAATACTCGGAAGATACGTTCGTGAGCGTAAGGTTATGGAACTTCACGAGATGATATATAAGATGACGGCACTTCCCGCATCGGTTTACGAGCTTTCAACAAAGGGAAGAATAGTCGAGGGCTTTGATGCGGATATATGTATATTTAATGCGGATACGATTATCGACCGCGCAAACTTTGTTAATTCAAGCCTTGCGAATGAAGGACTTGAATATGTGCTGGTTGACGGTAAGGTGGTACTTGAGCAAGGCAAATACAATAACACACGTGTTGCTAAAGTATATTTAAAAGAACAGAAGAACAATTAAGGAGAATTTTTTATGAAGATTTTGTCTATCGGTAACAGTTTTTCCCAAGATGCGCATAAATGGCTTCATAAGCTTGCAGAGAAGAATGGTATTGAGATGTATACAGCCAATCTTTACATAGGTGGTTGTAATCTTGAAAGACATTGGAATAACTATCTTGAAAATAAGGCTGATTATTCTTGGGAGCTTAACGGTTGCAGAGGCGAAAGATATATATCGCTAAATGAAGCACTTGAGATTGATACTTGGGACGTTGTAACTATTCAGCAGTCAAGCCCATTGAGTGGCAGACCGCAGTCGTATTTTCCTTATTTGCAGAATATTGCAGCCGTTGTAAGAGAGAAACAACCGCAGGCGAAGATATACTTTTTCCAGACGTGGAGTTATGAGATTGACAGAGATTCGAAATCTTTTGATGCATATAACCGCGACCAGATGGAGATGTACAGACGTGTTATTGATGCTTCGGAGATGGCATCGAAAGTGCTTGGGGTGCCGATTATTCCGGTAGGCAGAGTTATACAGAAGATACGCGAGAGTTTGCCCGAGTTTGATTACAGAAACGGCGGAATGTCTTTGAACAGAGACGGATATCATCTTTCACTTGATTATGGAAGATTTACGGCGGCGGCAACGTTTTTCTGTAAATTGACAGGGGAAAAGATTAAAATCAGTGAGTTTGAAGATTTTGATATGAGCCTTGTGAATAAGATTATAGCTGTTGTGGAAGATATGGTTTTTGAATCGAAGGAATGATAAAAAGACTGCCGATTTCGGCAGTTTTTTTTATGCTTTTGGGGTGTTTATATGGGTAGAGAGTTGCAAGGCAAGAAGCAAGTAAAAAAATGCAGAAAAATAAAAATATTTTGAATATTCTCTTGACTATTTGAAAAAGATGTGCTATAATACAGAGCGTTGACTAGGTGTAGCTCAGCTGGGAGAGCGCTACCTTGGGGTGGTAGAGGCCGCTGGTTCAAGTCCAGTCACTTAGACCATATCGAGTGTTTAATTATGAACACTCGATTTTTGTTTTATAGCTAGTTAGGCATAATCAATCGCCTTCTCTATATTAAATAAGTCATTTTCATATCGACAAATTACAAATGAGGTTACTAGATGTCATTATTAGAACTACTTCAATCGTTTTTTAGCTCTTTTTGGGAAACTATTATATTGTGGGTACAATCACCGATTATAATACCAATTATTATTGTTGTATGTATTCACATTCATAAAAATAAAGAATACAAAAAAACTTCATATTATAAAATCACGAAAATGTCCTATCGTTCGGTTAAAAATAACACGGGAAAATACGGTGAGTATCTTATATACAAATATCTTAAACATTATGAAAGTCAAGGTGCAAAATTTCTATTTAACATATATATTCCGAAAGAGGATGGGGAAACTACAGAAATTGATGTATTAATGATATGTTCTAAAGGAATATATGTATTTGAGAGCAAAAATTACAGTGGATGGATATTTGGTAGCGAAAACCAAAAATATTGGTATCAAACCCTGCCATCCGGCAGGAATCAAAGTCATAAAGAAAGTTTTTATAATCCAATTATGCAAAATCACTCACATATAAAACATCTCAAAGCATTATTAGGAGATCAATTACCAATAAAGTCAATTATTGTTTTTTCTGAAAGGTGTACTATAAAAAGCCTTCAATTAAAAAATGATAATATCAGTGTAATCAAAAGGGAAAACGTTAGTTTTCTCATTTCAACGCTTTTTGAGCAAACAACCTCTGTTTTGCTAAGTGAAAATGACATCACAAACATTTACAATAAACTTTACCCTTATACTCAAGTTGATGTTGCTACGAAAGAACAACATATCGCTAATATATGCAATGATCTAAATACTGAGGCTACTCAGCAAATCAAATCTAATATAGATATTACTATACAGGCAGATACTAATAAGACTACAGCCAACGAAACTGCTGAAACCAACGACAGTATTTTTACCAACACCGAAAACATCGAAAACAAAACAAATTATGTAACACCAGCATCATCAGAATTAAAAGAACATATATCTAACAACCCAGACTCTCAAGTTTTAAAATGCCCTCTATGCAACGGCAATCTCGTCTTAAGAACTGCAACAAAAGGTGCGAATATTGGAAAACAATTTTATGGATGTTCAAATTTTCCCAAATGCAAGTATATACAAAATCTAAAATTAAATGTGAATGATGATTAAGTAAGAAATACAAATTTATAATTTGGTTTTTCGTTTAGACACAATCTTATTTTTTCATTTCGACTATATTTCAGGAAGGGCACTTTGCTGGTTCAAGTCTAAGGCTTTAGACCAAAAATCGGGAATCTTTCGATTCCCGATTTTTATTTTATCTATAAGCTTTTTTGAACTTTTTGAGGCTGTTTTATGTAGCCTCTTTTTTATGCCTGCTACGCAGTTTTTATAGAGGTGTTACGCAATTTGCTGCGCAGAAGCACTGAGACATTTTTCGTATAAGTATAGGTTTTGGTAATCATCAGAAATTTTCAAATTTTTATCCTATATTTTTGCAACAATTTCGTAATTTTCATTTATGATTCCGTCGACCGATGTGTAGGTTTTTGTAAATCTAACAAACTCATATTGTTTCATATTATTTTCGTTAATACCATGCTAAAATTTCAATATTTCTCGTTTTTTCTAGCGAAAAACACATACACACCCGCTGATTACAAATCAGCTGCTCTGCGATGTTTCCGCAAACAAAGGCTCCTACTGATTTTTAGTTGGATTTCCTGCTTTTATGTGAGCTTGAGGTGGAGCGATATGTTTGCGGCGAAAGCCCTGTTAGCTTATGAAAAACACGGTCGAAATAAGTAACGCTGTTAAATCCAGCACGAAGCGCAACCGCTTCGATGCTTAAATTCGTTTCCGTAAGATTGTGTTTTGCTTGCTTTATTTTTTGGTGATTACAATACTCCTTGATCGATTTTCCGGTTCGGGCTTTAAAAATTTGACCTAAATACTTGGGGGTATAGTGAAAAGCATCTGCCAGCTCATCCATTGAGAAACCGTATTCGAGGTTTTCTTTTATATAGTTTTTGACGTTTTCCAACAGCGGGTCGAAGATATTGTTTTCGATTCCATATCGGTCAAATAAAAATGTGATATAGCTTTCCAAAACGTCGGCAACCTTTACGCAATCCTGCGGTGTAGAGTGTGATTCCATGGTTTTTAAGAGGTCTCCGTTTACCATTTTTTCCAATTTTTCGCGTTGGCATGGGTCTGGCAGCAGAATATTTCCCACGTAAATAACACATATTACGCGGTCATCATAAACAACAGGTCTTATATATTCATACACACCGTTGGTGCAGAAGCCTGACATAGCTTTCTGGCTCTGAATAACTGTCTTTTGTACATAATTTCGACAGCTGTAGCAGGATTTCAATCCGTTCGGCAATTCTTTGACTGCCAGACATACTGGGCTGTTGTGTATGGCTTGACCGGGGGTAAGTCTTGTTTTTCTGTTGCCGCACTCACCTAAAAACGCAATACATATATGGATTTTTGTGCCTTTTTCAAGTCTTTCTATCAATTCGCTGAGAGATACGTGCTCCACAAATTTCACCACATTTCTTATAATCTTCTAATATTATAGCATTAATCCATCTTTTGTGCAACTACTTCTTTCTTTTATCTTATGAACGCTGTGGTATTTAGTATATAATAGGATGTAGAATATATTTTGAAAGGATGCACAAATATGAACAAAATAAATGAGATTTGGATCGATGCTATTGATTTTAATCATAAAGGCGGCTGGAAAGAGGATACCCAGTTTGTTCATTTGATGGGAAGTGGCTATCTCATCGCCGCAGACATACCTGGTATTCCGGTAGAAAATGCACGTACTACAGTTAATATACCGAAAGCTGATAAATATAGAATCTGGGTGCGTGACAGAAATTGGCTTCGCCCCCACAATCCCGGAACATTCACTCTTCTCGTCAACGGAAAAAGCAATGGAGTTGTACTTGGTCAGTTACCCTCAGACGATTGGGTTTGGGAAATTGCGGGCGATTTTTTTCTTGATGGAAATACAGAAATAACCGTTCAAGATCTGAGCGGTTATTTCGGACGTTTTTCTTCTATTTTTATTACAAACGATTTTGACTTTATACCTCCCAGAGAAATTGACCGTATGCACAAAAAGCGAGCAGAAGTCAAGGGACTTAACCGCGATATCGCATACGGCGGAGATTATGACGTAATTATCGCGGGCGGAGGTCCCGGCGGTATGCCTGCTGCTGTCGCTTGTTCACGACTCGGCATAAAAACCTTACTGCTCCACAACCGCCCCATGCTTGGTGGAAACAGCAGTTGCGAGGTGGGTATTACTTTCGACGGAGCCGAGGTTGCCTATCCTCGAGCAAGAGAGGGCGGTATTGCCGAGGAAATACGCCGTTACCGCGACAGAGAGACCGAAAGCTACGGCGAATGGACAAGAGCAATGGAAAAGATCGTTGCTAAAGAAGAAAACCTTACGGTTATTTGTAATGCACACGTGTGTGACGTTGAAATGAAGAATAACAGCACTATAGAAAGCGTTATAAGCCTTGATATTTGCAATCTTACCAAAACTCGCTACGGTGGCAAAATATTTATCGATTGCACGGGCGATGCCTGGGTAGGCTATTATGCAGGCGCAAAATACCGATTCGGACGCGAGGCTGCCGATCAACACAACGAGGATATGGCACCGGCTATTGCTGATACACAGACTATGAGCGGCTGTATCCGCGGAGGATGTGCCCCCTTTTTCTTTGAATGCGAGGAGGACGTTGAATTTCATGCCCCCGAATGGGTACCGAAGCTGCCCGAATCCGACGAGGAGTTCGGTCGCGTTATTTCGAAAGCGAGCATGTACTGGTGGCTGGAAGCGCCAAACACCTATGATGATATGTGGGACGGTGAAAAAGCGCGAGATACACTGTTTTTGGTAATTCTGGGCTATGTAGATCACCTGAAAAACTATTGGACTGGCAAGGAGAAGGTAAGAAAGACAGCGTTCCGTATGGCTAATGTAATCAATGGGCGCAGAGAATCGCGTAGATTGATCGGCGACTACGTTCTCACACAGGATGACTGTACGGAAGGCCGCACCTTTGACGATGCTATTTCATATTTTGGCTGGGCACTGGATATTCACCACCCGAAAGGCATTTATTCCGGAAAAGAAGGGCCTCTTTACTGCGCAAAAAGGGTTGCACTGTCCACGATTCCTTACCGATGCATTTATTCCAAGAATATCGACAATCTTCTGTTTGCGGGTAGAAACGTAAGCGTTACCCATATAGCATTGGGGACGGTCCGTGTGCAGAATACCATTGCAACCTTGGGGCAGGCGGCAGGTACTGCCGCAGCTATGTGTGTCAAGCTTAACGAGACACCGCGCGGAATTTACCAAAGACACATTAGCGATTTGCAACAACTGCTTATTAAGAACGATCAGTATATTCCCGGCCTCAAGAACGAAGATGCGGGCGATCCCTGCCTGACAGCCACGGCAACCGCATCAAGCATCAGCAGGACCGAAATTTTCTATCCCAAGCACGGCTCTCCCGGTCCATTGGTTCCCTTGGATCAGGCAAGAATAAGCGTTTGCGGCTTTAACGCAAGCCGCGGCGATATCGGTCAACTGTATTTGAAGCTCCATTCGTCAAAGTTGACATGCACTGAGGTTACGGTGTATGCCCGTCCCGTGGGAGATCTGGATACAAAAGCTGGTCAAAACTATAAAGTCAGCTCGGCAAAAGGTATAGTGCCTCCGGGCGAAAGCTGGGTGAAATTTCCTGTTGACATAAAAATCGACCAATCCTTGTTCAGAGACGGCTCATATTTGATGGTGTGGTTGGAAGCTTCTCCAGGCATATCCTGGCGTTCTCTTGAAAACCTGTCTAACTATCGCAGACAAGGTGAGAGAGACAATAACGGAAACTGGGTGTTTACCGGTGGGAAATGCTTCCTTTTTGAAATTAAAAAACCAAAGGATATTATTGCCAATTGCTCTCCCGAAAACGTCATTAACGGTCATTCGCGCATTTTGAGCGAGAAGGAATATGAATGGGTATCAAATCCCGACGAAGCCTTACCACAGTGGCTTGAACTTATATTCAAGAAAAAAAATGAAATCAACTCCGTCAGCATAGTATTTGATACCGATATGACAAATCCCGGAACCTGCTCGGGCATTAAAATCAAAAACGTCCCCACCTGCATTAAGGAATATGATGTGGAAGTGTTTGACGGCAACGCGTGGATCAAGGTTGCATGGGAAACCGAAAATTTTATGCGTAAGCGTAATCACCGCTTTGATTGTATAACAGCAGAGAAGATACGCATAAACGTTTATAAAACATGGGGTGATCCTTCGGCTCGGATTATCGAGGTTCGTGCCTCGCTTGAGAAATGACGGGTTGTGGAGCGCTTTGTAAAATTGTTTTTTTCAGAAAAGGCCAAGGCTGGTTCAAGTCTAAAGCTTTAGACCAAAAATCGGGAATCAAACGATTCCCGATTTTTATATTGCTTATAATTTTGTATATGACAATTTTTTTATAAAATATTTGCCAAAAGAAGCAAGATGTGTTACAATATGCAAGAATATAAAAAGGGGGGAAAGGGATTTGGAAAAAAGCCTAAACCGATATATAAAACTCTTTCCGTGGTATTCCGGCATTACCGGGGATCTGTTGTTTTACATTGCCATAGACACCTTGTTTTTAACTATAGTAAAAAACTTTTCTTCTGCGGAGATAGTCTCTATTACCTCTCTGTCGCGAGTAGCATGTATTGTGCTTCAGTTTCCTATTCTTTTTATTATCAAAAAGATCGGCAACACCGCTTCCGTAAGGTTGGGGGCATTAAGTTTGCTGATATCTGCAGTTTTTATCACATTTGGTAAAAGCTATTATCTTGTATTGATTGGCAGAATATTCCACGATATTGCTGTGATCTTGCGAACAGCTTCCATTGTTGCCCTTGAAAATAACCTTGAATTATCGGGAAAGCGGGGAGAGTTTGTACATATCAGAACATCTGCAAACACCGTATATGCTGTTATAACCATGCTTATTTCGTTTGTGGCAAGCTTTTTGTTTAACCTTAATAACTACCTGCCTATGATATGCTGCATTGCAACTTGCACGGTGGGGGTTGTTCTGTCGCTTTTTATGAAAGACTGCTCGAGCTATAACAAAATTGCGAATAAAGCCAAAACAAAAGAAAAAACAAAAGTACATTACAGTAAATTCATTATATTAACTGTCATCATCTATGCAGTTTTTTATTCCTTGATAAACCATGGACAAGGAGAGGGAAAACTGTTTATTCAGGAGAATATTCTCCTTGATTTTGACGTGGAAAAGACGGCGTTGATAATCGGGGCGGTTATCTGCATTTCCAGAATCATTCGCGTTATTTCAAACATCATTTTTGAAAAGCTTTACAAAAAATATCAGTCGCAAATGGGCGTCATCCTACCGTCATTTCTTGTGGCTTCCATGGGATTACTTTTGTTCGGTTCATTTATCTCTGTTTTCATCGTAAAAATAACCGTTATGACCGTCGGATATGCAATACTCCTATTTATAAGGGATCCGTTTAAGCTGTACATACAAGACGTCGTTTTCGAAGCAACCCCAAAAGAACAGCATCAGACACTTCTTACCGTATTGGAGTTCGGGGTGAAAATTGCGGCGGCGGGAGTAGGACTCAGCTTTTCCGCCATCCTTACCGGCTATCCATTGATAGTTGTTATTTCTATAATGTTTGCTTTGTCAATAATTGAAATAATACTTAGTCTAAAGCTTTACCGCGAAATTCTTATCGGGAAAAAACAACGGCAAATCCAAGGTGAATAGGGCATTTTGGGATTGTTTATTGCAGCAATATATACCCCCTTATACCAAAACGGTGCAATTTTTTTGAACATACTTTAAAAATGTGATATAGTACCCAATATATTAAATCGAAAGGAGGACAAGCTTTGAAAAAGAAAATAACTATCGGTATTCTTGCGCACGTCGATGCGGGAAAAACAACTTTAAGCGAAGCGTTGCTTTATGCATCGGGAAAAATACGCGCCTTGGGAAGAGTAGACCACAAAAATACCTATCTCGACACCAACGTTATTGAGCGTGAACGCGGAATAACCATATTTTCAAAGCAAGCAAGATTCTCAAGCGATAACTGCGACTTCATCCTCCTTGACACTCCCGGGCATGTGGATTTTTCTGCAGAAACTGAACGAACTTTGGCGCTTCTTGACTATGCAATACTTGTTATCAGCGCCTCTGACGGTGTACAGAACCACACCCGAACTCTTTGGCAGCTGCTTGAACACTATAACATTCCTACCTTTATCTTTGTTAATAAATGCGATATAGCAATAAAGTTAAAGGAAGATATTGAGAAAGAACTTTCAAATATTCTGTCTAACCTTTGTGTCGGCTTTATGGAAGCACAAGAACGCAAAGAGCTTGAAGAAAAATTAGCTTTCGTTCATGAAGACTTTATGGATAGTTATCTTGCAGACGAGGATATTGACGACGGAGATATATCTTATTTAATAGCTAATCGCAAACTTTTTCCTTGCTTCTTCGGTTCGGCACTACGTATGCAAGGCGTAGATTATTTTCTTGACGCCTTGGATAGATATACCCTGTCCCCTGTCTATGATCAAGAAGTTTTCGGCGCAAGAGTTTATAAAATATCACATATAGGCACGACTCGTTTGACCTATATGAAGATAACGAGCGGAAAATTATCCGCGCGTGATGAAATAAGCTACATTTCGGCAGATGGGGAACGTATTACTGAAAAAATTAGTCAAATAAGACTTTATTCGGGCGAAAAGTTCGAGCAGGTCGACGAGGTTTTTGCCGGTGAGATTTGCGCTATAATCGGGCTTTCTTTCTCATACGTCGGTCAGGGATTAGGACTTGAACAGGACACTCAAAAGCCCTTGCTTGAGCCGGTATTATCATACGCTATTCAGCTTCCGCCAAATTGCGATACACGATTATATTTCCCAAAGCTTAAAGAGCTTGAAGAGGAAGAACCCTCCTTGCACCTTATGTGGAACGAGGAACTTTCACAGATAGAAGCAAGACTTATGGGTGAGGTACAAACCGAGCTTATAAAACGGCTTATAAGCGACCGTTTTTCTATCAATTGCACCCTTGGCGCAGGCAAAATACTATATAAAGAAAAGGCAACACAAAAATCTATCGGTGTCGGTCACTTTGAACCGTTACGCCATTATGCAGAAGTTCAGTTGCTTATTGAACCACAGCCAAAAGGAACGGGACTGATATTTGACACGCGTTTGCCCGATAACGCCCTTGATACTAATTGGCAGAGGCTTATACTGACGCATCTCTACGAAAAAGACCACAGAGGCACTCTTACGGGGGCGCTTCTTACAGATACAAAAATAACCCTTGTAGCAGGGAAGGCGCATCTTAAGCACACCGAGGGCGGAGATTTCCGAGAAGCAACATACCGTGCGGTCAGACACGGGCTTATGAAATCGGGCTGTACTTTGCTTGAGCCATACTACAAGTTCAGATTGGAGATACCAACTTCATGCGTAGGTAGAGCTATGGCTGACTTACAAGCACGATTTGCAGAATTCGAGCTTGAAAGCTCGGACACAGAACGTACAACAATATGCGGAAGAGCACCGGTATCTACGCTTTTCGATTACACAAAAGAAGTTATTGCATATACAAGGGGCGAGGGCAGACTGTTTTGCACCTCTGACGGATATGATCCCTGCCATAATCAAGATGAGGTTGTTTCCAAAACGGAGTATGATCCCGAGGCAGACCTCGATAATCCGCCACACTCCGTATTCTGCGCCCACGGCGCAGGTTTTACTGTACATTGGAGTGAGGTTGATAACTACAAACATCTTGACGTTAACTTGGATGATTTGTCTAAAGGCGAGGCAATAATCCCGAAAGCATCTACTTTGGCGCGTAAATACAGCATAAGCGACGATGAGCTTGAAGCTTTAATGCTTCGATTGTTCGGCCCAATCAAACGTAAGCAGTACAGTGAACCCAAGGTAATAAAAGCAGACAAGAAAGAAAAGCAGAGTAAGTCAAAATCGATACGTTCGCAGAGAAATATGATAATCGTTGACGGTTACAACGTTATCTACGCCGACGACAATCTAAAAAAGACATCTCTTTTCAGCATAGATAAAGCGCGTGATGAACTTATGGACTTGCTTAGCAACTACGTTTCATACACGAAGACCGAGCTTGTACTTGTGTTTGATGCATATCGTGTAAAAAAAGGCGAGGGTTCGGAGTTTATGCACGACGGGTTTAAAGTCGTATATACCAAAGCCAATCAAACGGCAGATGCATATATTGAAAAAATGATGCACGAATTAGGCCCCGATTACAGTATACGTATGGTAACTGACGATAAGCTCTTGCAATTTTCTGCGGTTCATTCGGGTATCTCTCGTATGACATCAAAGGAATTCCTGGAAGAATTAACACGCATTGGTAACGAAATAACCGACTTTGTGCGAAAGCTTTCGGAAAGTAAAAATTCTTATGGGAGAACAGTCCGACAGTGTAGAAAAAATAATGAATCCTGATTGAGATAAGAATTTTTGAGGCTGTTTCTTACAGCCTTTTTTTAATGCCGGACAAGCGAATAGTTAAATGTGTAAGATAGTTTGAATTGAATTTATATTAGGTTGACTTTTAAAAGTTTCTATATTATAATAAAATGGCATAAATTAATAGGAGATACACAAAATGACGCAATACCTTTATACGATGGTCGTACTTTATCTGGCAGTTTTATGTATGTTGTTTTTAACTGCTACAAACGAATATATTTTATCAGCTCATAGAAAAGCATTCATTGTTGGTTTTTTAGGGGAATCATTTATAACTGCTTGTGAAGTAGTATCTTTATTTTTTAATGGCTCCGATGTGAAATTTAAACAATTACACTTTTTGTCGAATTATTTTGGATTTCTTTTGACTCCGTTACTGATTATATTCTTTGCAGTTTCCATAGGAAGATTTCACCATATAAAAGGCGCTATAATCGGAATGTTGGCATATTTTGTTTCTTGTAACGTTTTGAGTGCAACGAAGCAACTGTTTTTTATAGACGTTCAAAATAATTACCATCGCGGAAATCTGTTTTTTTTATATTTGGTTTCATATTTTCTTGCAGTGTTATATTTACTTTATGAAACGCTTAGATATTCGCGTAAAGGCTTTATACAGCATAAAATTTTCGCCTATATATTGAGTGTTTGTTTTCTTTTTTTAAGCTCGTTCCAGGTCTTTAACGCTGAGATTTACATAACCAGAATCACAGTTGTTTTTAGCTTATGTATTTATTATGCATACAGTCTTGAGTTGACAAATCTTTTTGACAAACACACCAGTCTTCTTAATCACGGTACGTATTTGAGAAAGATACAAGAATTAAAAGCTTATCAAACAGTGATAATTTTGGATATTGATGATTTTAAACTTATTAATGACAATTACGGTCATCAATATGGCGATAAGTGTCTAAGTATCGTATCAAGAAATATTAAAATAGTTTTTGAAAATTACGGACAGTGTTACCGAATTGGCGGAGATGAGTTTGCGGTAGTTTTAAGGAAGAGCGTTGATGTAGAGAGTTTGATAAAACGCTTTGATGAAGCTGTTGATAATAGTTTCAAGAACGATCCGGTCCAGTTAAGTGTATCTACAGGATATGCAAGATGCGAAAAAAATGATTTTTTTGAAAAGGTTATCCAGAAGGCTGACTTCAATATGTATAGTGTGAAAAAACAAAAAAAGGCATTGAGAGAAGGTTTAAAAATTAACTAGCCTTTGTTGTGAAGTAAGATATTAAAAAAATCCCTCGGTTTGATATTCAGTACCTAAAAGTATATTTTAGGGTGAGTATCAAACCGAGGTTTTTTTTAATAGTCAATAATTAATAGCCGATAGCCAAGCCGAACAGGAGCAGAAGCGAGGTAAGAATAAGGTTAGCGGCTTGGAATTTCCATGACCACTTAACCCACTTTACATAGCTTACGTCTACTAGCCCCAAACCTATAAGCAACGCCGCATTGGTGGGATAGAAAACGTTAGAGAAGCCGTCGCCGAAGGCAAACGCCAATATGCAAAGCTGTGGGGAAATGCCAAATACCTGCGCGATAGGCACAATAAGGGGAATAAGCATAAATGCCTTTGCCGAGCCCGATGAAATAAAGAAATTCATTACAAGTACTATAAGATATATAAACAGTACAACCGCCCATTTAGGCATTACCTGAGCTAACTCAACGGCACCGTGGAGTATTGTATCCAATATCTGTGCTTCTTCCAAGGTGTACTTGATTGAAGAAGCCATAAGAATCATCAAAACTGCGGGGAATATGCTGACAATGCCTTGCAAGAATGTTTTACCCAAAGCCTTCCCGCCCATACCGGTTGCCAAACAAGCGGATATACCGGCTACGAGAAACGCCACAGCTACGATAATCATAGTATAATCCTGCAAGGCGGTAACAAATCCCGAGCAGAATATTGCTGCAATACCTATTCCGAGGGGGACGGCAAAGAAAATAATTCCCTTGTCCATCTTGTTATCGCGAACAAACGTTCTTTCTGATATACTCTCATTTAATGGTTTTTCAATTTTTTTTGCGTACAGTCTAAGGAAGAACAATAGCAGGAAATAGATAAGAACGAAGGCTAAAATTCGCATAGATGCTCCCGAGAACATAGGTAGTCCCGCCAATTGCTGAGCAACGCCTACGGTAAATGGGTTGAACACGCCCGATGCAAAACCGCAACCTACGGCAAGAAGGCTCATACCAACGCCCGTCAAAGCGTCCCAACCAAGATTGATTGAAAGAGCAACTACAATGGGAACAAGGGGAACGCATTCTTCGAAAGAGCCAATCAAAGCGCCCATAGCCATAAAGAACAGCGTGGTTACCGCCATAAGAGAATAGCGGAGTTTACCAAATTTATTAGCGATTTTATCAAGGAGATATTTCATAAGACCACAACGGTCGAGCGAGTTAAATACACCGCCGATAACAAGTAAAAAGATAATAACCGCAATCAAGGTGCCATTACCCGTAGCCCCCAGTACAAGAATAGGCGAAAGAGCCCATTTCCAAAAGGCAATACCGCCGTCAACATAGGAAAAACCGTTTTCGGTATCAATAATCATATTGCCATCGGAATCGGGAATACGTGCATATTCACCTCCGGGGATAAGCAGGGTAAGCGTATACGATGCAACCATCAGCGCAAATATTACAACCAATGCTGTAATAAAAGATTTTACGCTTATGTTCAGACCTTTTTTCTGTTCCATAAATTTTTAAGCCTCCGTAATTATTAAACGATAAAAATCAACAGCGGGGGATAGACAAGAGAGGTCAAGATTTTCGTTAACTGCGTGAACGCTGTCAAGCTGTTCGTTGTTGATTGTAAATGGGGAGAAGCGAATACAGTTGTCGCATACTCTGCTGAGATAACGGCTGTCACTTGCTCCCATCATAATATAGGGGGTTGTCACAACGTCGGGGAATATTTTTTCAATTGCTCTTGTTACCGTCTTAAAAGCGTAGCTTTCAGTATCGGAGATGGGTGAATCAAATACGGGACCGACAATCTCGGTTTCAATGTTATATTTTTTAGCTATTTCGGTAATAACGCGAATACTGTCCTTACTTCCTTGGTGATGAGAATAACGCATATCACCGAGAACCCAAGCCTTTTCGGGCAATACGTTGGACTCTGTTGAACCCGAACACATGGTAAAAGCGATTGTAGTTTTTAGCATAGCTCCTGCCGCTGCCGATATCTTGGGGATTACAATGGAAAGCAAACCTTTGAATAGTTTGGCATTTTGGAGAAGAAACTTTACCGGACCTTTCATTCCCCTTGAAATGCGATTGAAGGTAGTGCATACAGTGGGAGATAATTCGGACTTAAACTGCTTACCGTTGTCAACCTCTGCCATAAACTTACCCAATCTTACAAGGGGAGTATTGCTTTCGGGGGTGGATGCGTGTCCGCCTTCCGAACGAGCTGTAAATCTTAAGTCAACACAGCCTTTTTCGCCTACGCCCACCATAGCGTACTTACCGACTGCGCCTGAAATGGGTTCGGATACGATCATACCGCCCTCATCAAGCACCATATCAAAGCGAATACCTCTTTCCTTTAACTCGGCTGAAATAATATCCGCACCGAGTCCGGTTTGCTCCTCGGTGCAGGTGGACATAAAGTATATATCACGTTTGGGAACAAAGCCTTCCATAGCAAGTTCGTCTGCCGCTTGAAGCATAGCCCAAAGGCCGCCCTTGTCATCAAGGGTACCTCGTCCCCAAATTTTTCCGTCGGCAATTTCTCCCGAAAAAGCAGGAAAACGCCACTCGCCCGTTGCAGCAACGACGTCATGGTGATTCATGAGCAAAATAGGGGCTTGGCTTTTATCACCTTTCCATTTAAGCAGAAAGCTTCCGGAAAAATCCTCATATTCGACTACGGAAAAAATATGGGGGAATTTTTCTTTCAGCAATTTATGAAACTGATAAAAAGCCGTTTTGTCCGTTTGCTCGTCGTATGACGTAGTGTCCATACGGATTAATTCGGCTAAAGTATCGGCATATTTTTGTGTTCTGTTATCTAACATATAAGCTCCAATTTTACAAAAATAATAGGTGATTTTTACACATATATTTATAATAACATATTTTTCAAAACATTTCAACGCTTGATGAATAATTACTTTTGAGTGAGTTATTTGAAATAACAGTATTTACTTTGATACCAATTGGAGAAGTCAACTAAAAACACTTGAAAGTTTTGTGGTTTTATGATACAATAGTTTAGTAATTTTGGGGTATAGACCGAGAAACATTTAGACGTGTGAAGTGAAAGAGGGGAGTCTATGGAGATTTTAGAATTTCTAAATCAAATGACAGCGAATCCACTATTATTCGTTGCTGTAACGCTTACACTCGGTGTAATACTTGTCAACGGTTGGACTGATGCTCCAAATGCTATTGCAACCTGTGTCGTAACGAGATGTATGCCTCCAAGGGCGGCAATACTTATGGCGGCGTTGTTTAACTTCCTCGGTGTATTCATTATGACAAAAATCAGTAACGAGGTAGCTGTAACTATTACAAGTATGGTTAATTTCGGTGAAAACGAAGGTCGCACGATAATTATCGTACTTTGCGCGGCAATGTTTGCTATCGTTGTTTGGGCTACACTTGCTTGGGTATTCGGTATTCCCACAAGCGAGAGCCATGCTCTTATTGCAGGTTTGACAGGCGGAGCTATGGCATTGAACGGTATGGGCGCTATCGTTTGGACTCAATGGTTGAAGGTAATTTACGGTATTGGTATTTCTATAGTGCTGGGCTTTGGACTGGCTTGGCTTATCTGCAAATTTGTAACGGTTATTTGTTACAAAGTGAACAGACCTAAAACAGAGCCGTTTTTCAGAGGGGCGCAAATTGTCGGTGCGGCCGCGATGGCTTTTATGCATGGCGCGCAGGACGGACAGAAGTTTATGGGTATCATTTTGCTTTGTGTATTTACATTGCAGGGTACCGGAGTTGCCGCATCCTCTTTTGAAATTCCAATGTGGCTGATGATAGTTTGTTCGCTTATTATGGCGGCAGGAACGGCTATGGGCGGTAAAAAGATTATCAAGTCGGTCGGTATGGATATGGTAAAACTTGAAAAATATCAAGGTTTTTCCGCTGACATTGCATCCTCACTTTCCCTTGTTTTCTGTTCGGTGTTCGGGTTGCCAGTTTCTACTACTCACGTAAAAACTACCTCTATCATGGGTGTAGGTGCCGTTAAGCGTATTTCGGCAATAAATTTTGGCGTAGTAAAAGAGATGGTTATGACGTGGATACTTACGTTCCCCGGATGCGGAATTCTTGCTTTTTTGGTAACGAAACTGTTTTTGTATATTTTTAACTGAACATAACAAAAAGAAAGGATAATAAAACAATGGCTAAAGGTGATAAATTCTATTTTGCAAACTTTTCGGAATGTGCAGTTCTTGCTAAAAGTGCGGCAAACTATCTTGTTGATTGTCTTGAAAATTATGATGCTGAAAGAATTTCTGAAATGCTTGAGAAAATGCATACTTTTGAGCATCAGGCAGACATAAAAAAACACGAAATGAATGAAAATCTTGCAAAGGCTTTTGTTACTCCTATTGACCGCGAGGACCTTGATATTCTCAGCCAACAGCTTGATAACGTTTCTGATACAATAGAAGAAATATTGCAGAAATTTTATATTTTTAACGTTCAGGAAATTGAACCTGCTGCAATAGAATTTGCAAAAAAATTAGTAAAAAGTTGCGAGTTGCTCGTACAGATTATGGATGAATTTGAAAACTTCAAAAAATCTAAGATTATGCGTTCTCTTATCATTGCTTGTAATGACGTAGAGGAAGAATGTGACAAGCTTTACCTTTCGACTACGAACAATATAACAAAAAAGTTAACCGATGCATTGACGGCAATTGCTTGGTACAAGATTTTTGATTGCTTTGAGGCTTGTGCAGATGCGTGCGAACACGTAAGCGAATGTGTTGGCTCGATTATTATGAAAAATTCTTGATGAGTGACTTTAAGAAAAAGTTTTTTTAACAATAATTTGGAGGTAGCAAACGAATGGCGAAAAATAATATAACTGAAATTGTAGATTGGGAAACCATTACAAACTTTGTAATAGATGTATTTGTTGGATATGGTATTCCGCATGAAGATGCAAAAATATGCGCTGACGTTCTTCTTGAGGCAGACAAGAGGGGGATCGAATCGCATGGTGTAAACCGCTTTAAGCCCGTATATCTTGACAGAATCAAGGCAGGCATACAAAATGCAGTTACGGAAATTGAAATAATAAAAGAAACTCCTACTACCGCCGTTATCGACGGGCATCACGGTATGGGGCAAGTGATTGGTTACAAGGCTATGAATATGGCTATTGCCAAGGCTAAAGAATACGGTATGGGTATGGTAGTCGTACGTAACTCTTGCCATTACGGTATTGCGGGATATTATTCTTCAATGGCTACAAAGGCGGGATGTATCGGTATGACCGGCACTAATGCGCGTCCCACTGTTGCACCTACAAACAGCGTTGAGGGAATGTTCGGGACTAATCCCTTTACTATAGGTGTACCTACCGACGAGGCTTTTGATTTTAACTTTGACTGCGCAACTTCAATAACACAAAACGGAAAAATTGAGTACTATGACCGAATCGGCGAAAACGTACACGTAGGAACTATAGTAGCCGATGACGGAACTGCCGTCGAGGGGGATGCAGGTGAAGCACTCAAAAGAATAAACGGAGGGACTGCGGCTCTTACGACTTTAGGCGGAATAGGTGAATCGCTTGGTGGCTATAAGGGGTACGGTTTTGCTCTTGCCGTTGAATTTATGGCGTCGATATTGCAAGACGGCGCGTACGGAAAGGCGTTAAGTGGCAAAGACGAAAATGGAAACAAACGCCACTACAGTCTTGGACATTGGTTTATTGCGATAGATACCGATCATTTCTTGGGCGAAGACATTGCGCGTAAAAAAGCGGGTGAAATAAGCCGCAGTATGCGAAATGCAAAGAAAGCACCCGGGGCTGACAGGATATATACCGCAGGTGAAAAAGAATATGAAATAAGACTTGCACGTAAGAACGGTGTACCGATAAATAAGTCAGTTCAAAAAGAAATAACACAAGTCCGCGACGAGCTGAAACTTACACAATACGTATTCCCGTGGGAGAAATAAATTTAAAGAGGATATGAGTCAAAAACTCGTATCCTCTTTGCTGTAAAAATCTTTTTTTATGTTGAAAAATGTCTTGTATTGTGTTATAATCAATAATCAATTTTGAACAATCTGTTTGAGTTGCCTTTATTAATCGTCAGGGAGATTACCATGTATATCCGACTATATAATCATTTTAAAAATATTCTTTTTCCTTGTCTTGTATTTTCAATAACTGTAGGTTTGCTATCTGCAGTTATTGTTACCATATTCAAATTATTGGCAGAGGTTGTTATTCATTTATCAAACATAATATACGGCACAGTACATACTAACCCGTTTTATTTGCTGTTGCTTATAGTTAGTGCCGGTGCTGTCGGGCTTGTTGCAAGTCTTATTCTTTCCCGTTTTAAAAGCTGCAGAGGGGGCGGTTTACCTACATCAATTGCCGCTGTTCGCGGTATAGTTAGTTTTAGGTGGTATGCAAGTGTTTTTGTATTGCCGTTTTCTGCTTTACTAACTTTTCTTTGCGGTGTTCCTCTCGGTACTGAAGGCCCCTGTATTCAGATGGGAACTGCAATTGGTGATGGTGTTATAACTTGTTTCAGTACGAAAAAATACAGAGGGTGGCGCCGATATATTATGACCGGCGGGGCTTCGGCCGGTTTTTCAATTGCAACATCATCTCCCATAACCGCTATCATCTTCTCTATGGAAGAGCTCCATAAGAAGTTTTCGCCTATACTACTGACTGTTGTTTCTCTTTCGGTTATATCAGCTCAAGTTACAGCACATATTCTCGCAGCGCTTGGTATCGGTTCGGTTAGTTTGTTTCATATTCCCGTTATTGCCGCCATTCCTCCAAAAATGTTTTTTGCTCCTTTATTGCTTGGGCTTGTATGCGGCGTAGGATCTATATTTTTTACACGTCTATATCATTTTATTGACGGATTTATGACTACCTTGCTAAAAAAATTATCAGTAAAAGTTGTCATTCCCGTATTGTTTGTATGTATATCCGTAATTGGTTATTTTTTTGCAGACGTACTCGGAACCGGACATTCATTGACGGATAGGATTTTTCGAGCAGAAATCACATGGGGTATGCTGATTTTGGTATTCTTAATTCGTGCAGTTTTAATGATATTGTCGAATACCTCGGGAGTAACAGGCGGATTATTTCTTCCTACTATTGCTTTTGGTGCTATAATCGGTTCTCTTTGCGCAGAGGTTATGATTGCTTTGGAATGGCTGGGAGCTGAACACTATGTTCTGATAGTAGTGCTTGGCATTACTGCTTTTTTGGGGGCAACCTCTCGTATTCCCATAACCGCTTGTGTGTTTGCTATTGAATCTCTCGGTGGGATTAACAACGTTATTTCTGTCATAATTGCAACGACAGTTGCGTTATTGGTGGTGCGAGTGTTCATAACCAACCTGACAAATAACATTTGAAATACCGGTAGTCACACGCTTTTCTCGCTCTACCTAATCCGTGAAAATAGTGTTTTCCTTGAAAATTAAGGAGGACAATTAAATGTATAAGTTTATTAAAGAATTTTACTATGGTAATTTAGATCCACAGGCACGTAGCACAAAAGAAAATATAACCGTCCAAAAGCAAATGGAAGTTCTGATGCTAAACGAGGACTATCTAACTGATAACCTCACCGGTGAAAGTAAAAAGAAGTTCCTTGAGTTTTGTAACGCTTGGAGTGGTATGAACGGAGAATCAAACCTCGATAGTTTTATTATGGGATTTCGGCTTGGCGCGCAGTTTACATACGACACTTTTGTAAACGATGAGGCACCATTCAAAGATTTGCTGAAGGAGGTTTGATTATGGAAAAATATATCTACGATGAAAACAATGGTTTATGGTACGAACTTCAAGGCGATTATTACATCCCTTGCCTAAAACCTCCCGATGAAGAACAAGTCGAAATCGGTGTATGGGGACAACGGCATTTAGAGCATATCAAACATCACCGTAAAGGTTTCTATACTTCGTTGGTTTTAGACTGCAAACTTAATCGCTACCTCGCTGATATTAACAAACAAGCGGAAGAAATGTTTGATACACCTATCTCACAATACAAAACCGCCGAAAGCATCACCGAGCAGCTCAAAGCAGATAATCAAATGGAATGGGTTTGCAAAATGAATAACATACGTGATAGAATCAACGAAATTATATATAAGGAGTTGATTTACGTATGAGTTGTACCATTCCTGATGAAGCGATACGTTCTTTTGTTCGTGTCATTATGCCAGACATGATTGCCTTCTTTCAAAGCGAAGAAAGGCAACGTGAGTATGAAGAATGGCTAAAAACAGATGAAGGCCAAAATGTCTCAAACGAAACTAAATAAGTAAAGATCTCGGCTAAAATCGCATCCAATCGCATTTTAGCCGAGATTTTATTTACACATTTAGCTGAATCTATCTATTGATAGGTTCGGCTTTTATTTTTGTAAAAGACATCAAGAGCATTATGTGACTTAAAGTCCGTTGTGAAATGAGTCACCTTTTTGTATAATTTATATATACTCACTAAGCGAGGAGATATTATGGACATTAAACAAACTGTTGGAAAAAGAATAAGAGAATTACGCAACAAACTCGGTGTTAGTCAAGAAGAATTGGCTGCCATTGTCGAACTTGACAGGACATACATAACCAGTGTTGAAAGAGGTAAACGCAATATATCTATTGTAAACATTGAAAAGTTAGCAACAGCATTAAATGTTAGTTTAGCAGAATTTTTTACTTTTGAATAAGGAGTTTCAAAATGCCAAGAAAGACAAAAATACAATTATTTGAAGAATTAGCTCAGATCGATGAAAACGGATGTAGCAGATGGGTTAGCGTGGATGAATTTGTAGGTGAATATCAAGGATTGCAGCTACTTAATGGTGCTGGATGGTCAAGAGATGATGGTTCTTTTGGCAGAAAGTATATTGTTGAAAGAGATAAAAGCATAACTCCGGGCAACAGAACAGATGCAATACGAACTGTCGGATTTAATACAGGTGACCCGTATTCGTCTTATATTGATCCTACTATTAAACGCGCAATGCAATCTCAACGATGTGTGGTTCTTGGAACATCTAACCCGGAAGTCGATCATAAAAACGGAATGAAAAATGAAGGACGAGTAATGCTTAATGAAGATCAAAGATACGAAGATTTTCAACCATTAAGCAAAGCTGCAAACGACGCAAAGCGTCAATTTTGCATCGAATGCCGCAGAACGGGTATTCGTTATGATGCAAGGCAACTAGGTTATCCAATGGCATACTATAAAGGTGGCCCAACTCATAACAATGAGGAAAACGCGTGCGAGGGCTGTTATTGGTATGATCCAATTGAATTTAGAAGTCATTTGGAGGAGAAGAAGTAAAATGGCACACGTTTTTATTGTCAACCAAAATACTTTTAAGGTGCATTTGGAGAATATGTTCGCAGGAACAGGTGCTTCAGAAGTATCTACTGATTTCATTTTTGATCCATCTATAACAATACATACTCAAAACGAGAAACGATCGGTTGGCATGATGGTAGACCTTGCTAGAATTAGAAAAGGAGATAAGATCATCTTTTTTGTGACCGGAATTTCTAAATTTTACGGTGTTTTTGAAGCGGTCAGTGATTTCTTTGTTGACCCCAATGATGATGACAATTATTTGTTTTCAGAACTTCAAAAAAAATTAACATATAGAATTTTAATTAAACCATATAAGGTTTTTCAAAAAGGAATAAGCGAATACAATTATCTCGATTCGTTAGAAGGTCTTACTAAACCCAATCAATTGTGTTGGTCTCTTATTTATAGAAAGCTCGGCGGTAATCGTGGTTGTACTATGATTACCGATGCGGAATATGACTTGTTTTTAAAAAGAATTTCACGGGATAATACCGTATTGAATGGAGAACACTTTTCTTTCAACCTAGAAAATCAGGAAATAGAAAAAACCAACAATACTAATCAATATTCATCTGATAGAAAAATTGACGTTACTGAAAACTTGTTGTTGAACATGTTGGAAAAGTATAAAAAAGGCAAGGCTTTTGAACATTATATACAATTTCTTACAGTAACGATACTCAAAAGTTCAGATTACATAAAAATCTTAACCAATGAAAAAGAAATTAAATGGATTGGAAATGAGGTAATGTGTAGTTTTGGAGAACATCGCATTGATGTCATGACAATTCAAGAAGATGAAAATAGTGTTGATATTTCTTTAATTGAATTAAAAGACGAAGGGGTTTCTATCGGTATTATAAACCAAATTGAGGGTTATTTAGTTTGGCTAAAAGATTATATATTGCCATTTTATTTAAACAAAAATAAAAAAGTTAATGTTTATCCAATAATAATATCAGATGGTTTGTTTAATGCAAGTAAATTGAAAAAAGATAGGTTAAATGATATAGAGAATAAAGTTCTTTCCAAGGATTGGAGCGCTTTAAATTTAAAAAACGTAGATTTTTATCAAAACAAAATACTCCATTTCAAAGAAGTTGATTCAAAATTAATTATAGTATAGCAAAAAGGAGAAGTGTTTCACTTCTCCTTTTTGAATAAGAAAATATATTCGTGTTTAAATAGATACAAACCATTTTGCAAAGCTCTTTGTCTCCAAAGGGCTTTTTGATTTGCTTTGCCCTTAGTTTCTTCAAAATTCTTTACAATCGTGGCTTTAAGAGTTAGCCCTTCTTGCTGCATTGCTTGCATACAGTAGAAGCCCAGCGGAACTAGTTGGCTATTTGCATACTTATCTCCGATTACTACGGCACAATATCTTCCTTTCTCCAATATTGCCGAAGTGTTTCGCACAACTAATCGGAAATTTTCTATGAATGCCTCTAAGGTTTTAGCATTAGATAAATCATTTCCGTCTTCACTAAATTTTATAATATCCCAATATGGAGGATGATAAATTATAAACTGCACATTTTTAATATTGTATGTGCTTAATATTCTATTCGTATCAAAGGTTCTGCTATCATCCACAAATGTATCAGCTATAATTCCTTCTCTTTGTTCTGAGTGAATTCTTTTAATAGCCTCCATAGCTACATCTTGTTGCAATTCGATACCTATAGAATTTCTACCCATCCGTTGAGCTTCTATCAAGGTGGTTCCGCTTCCGGCAAAAGGGTCTAAAACAAAATCTCCAGCTTTCGTGTATCGTGTCAAAAGCTGATGCGGTATTTGAGGAACAAAATTTCCATGATAATGACCATCATGAGCTCCGGAATTATCTCTTTGTGGGATTATCCAAAGACTATCTAACCATACATCATTAATTTCCTTCCATTTTGACATATCAAGGTCGTTTATTTTACCCATAATCAAAGTAACCTCTCTGCTTTTTCATCAATTTCGCTTAAAGTATCATTAAGCAACGCATTTATTGCAGTTTTTTCAATTGAAAAACTATATGTAGTAGTTAACGCCTCTTTAACATTGTGAGCAATTTGTCCTCGTTTCTTCCCGAAACTTTCCAACGCTTCTAGGTATGTATCGGACATGCCACTTATCGGCATACCCAAAGGAGCAAACATTTCGTCGATGTTTGCTTTCTTGATTCCGTGATTTTTATCAAGAAGTGCTCGATAATTTGAAAACAATTTATCAAGTCTTGCCTTAGCACCTTCATTAGTAAAATCTTTTTTTAACATCAAGGCTAGATGAAGCAACGGCTCACTTGTTTCATTCCTCGAATCATATAGTTCCTTTGCTTTTTTAATTATCCCCAAAGCAATGTCTTCGAAATACTTTTCAAACTCAGCGTGGCATAACAAAATATATGATTTAATTATGTTTTGCTTATCTTCTAATGCCTCATCCAACGGATCATCCGGCATTAAAACTTCAAATGTTGCAGAAATAGATTGAAGCCTTCGCTGGAGATGTTGATATTCATTCGTCATATCCTATATCCCTATACAAAGAGAGCTTTTGTAAACTCAGTTATTCTAGTATTATTCTTTTCCTTAGAGTGGGTTGTTGGCAAGAAAGCATCTGCAAAATCCTTGTTTGTTTTAAATAAATTGATTACAAACTCTTTCAAGTTGATGTTTTTCTTTTCAACAAACTCTCTTTTTGAAGAGTCGGAAAAGATACTAGTTAGTAAATCAAACATCGGTCTATTGAATGGGCCGAAATATTCTTCTCCCGTCTCTTTTACAAAGAACACTTTAAAAGCATCGTCGCCAAAGTGCGAATAAATAAATTCCACCGCAAACTCAAATTCTTGCGCATCTTTTTTAACGGTTTCTGCTTTTGTTTGCCATTCGAGATTTAATTTTTCACAAGTTTTATTAAAAAACTCGTTTATATTTCCGTTATACTCTGCTCCATAATATTTGAATGCATAATAACGCACTAACAATTCGGCATCGCGCATACGTTTGTCAGGGTTCTTTAGATTAAGCATTCGTCTTATACCTTTAGATTCTGCAGAGTATTCGTTAATAAAGTTGATAAATTGTCCTGCATATAATGACTGTCTTAGTTCGTGAGGCGAAAGAGGGACCCCACCACCATTTAACCTATTAAATATAAAGTATAGAATATCGGTATTATAATTTTTTAGAACACTGGTTTTAATTAAAGCATTCTCAATTTTGCTCAAATACTGAGTTTTTGTGCTATCAGAAAGCAATTTTTTATAAGTGTAACCGTTTAGTTCTTTTAAAACATTTAATCCTTTAAGTCTAAACCCTTTGCCTTCGTTTTCAGGCGCAATAAAGCTTATAATAGCATTAAGTCTTTGCTTTCCATCAATAACTATAAATCTGTTATTCTCTGTATCGTTAGCAAGCATTAACGAAGGAATAGGAACATTTAAAATAAGTGATTCTATAAAGGCAGATTTTAGTACATCGTTCCACACATATCTCCTTTGAAACACAGGATCTAATGATAGTTTTTTTGACTTATACCACGCCGTAACCATTTCTACAGATAAGTCCATCGGAACAACAATAGTGTTTTCCAAACTTTGCATAGAAATTTCGCTAGATTCTACTATATTTTCTTCGATTTCTGTGTCGATTCCGTCTAAATTCAATTCTTCTTTGATGTTCATTTCTTCCATGAGTTACTCCTTTATTAAGCAGTGTAAATATTCAATCGTTGAATCAGATTTGCAGTCTCTAGCATTATCCGCTTTAAAACGGCGATATTGTTGCATATAGACTTTATATTTGCCATATTTTTTCATTATTTTTTCAATAGTATCGAAAGACATTAATCCCTCGTTGTTATAACTTAAAAATATGTATTTGAATTTTGCGTTTTTAATTAATTCGGCAAATGCAGCTTCAACCTTGTTTTTCATACAAAACACGCTTTTTTGATCTTCATAATTTCTTAATCCTGTTTTGCCTTTGATTTTAGGATTATCATATCTGGCTATCGTTTCGAGCATATGATAATTAGAGCAATACTGACGGGCATTGTATGGGGGATCTAGATAAAGAATATCGCCGGAAACGTTTTTGATTAACTCACTTATATCTTCATTATAAACTCTGCATTCAACAGAACCTTGCATAATTGGAAGTGGTGATAATTCCATTTCTTTCAATGCGGATTTCTTTAATTTTTTCAAAAAAGCCCCATACACTGAAGCAGTATTGGCGCATTTGTCAATGCTATTAATCAAGGAACCTAGTAGGAAATAGTATTCATTTTCAGTTATTTTACCGTTAACAAGCCATTCTTCTATAGTAGTTCTTATTGCATCGCATTTCTTAGCATTGTATTCCGAAAAATACATTCTTCTAAATTCTTGTTCTGCAGTTCCTTCATAAGAATAGTTTTCATAAATGAAACCTTCTATCCCGTCCAAACGGTTTAATTCATCTATAAGTTCATTGCAATGTTTTTTATCCAAGTTTCCGTTATTTTCAATCATGTGTTTTGTTATAACGTAACTATAGTATTGAATGTCGTTTGCTATTATAGAATACCCTTGTTTTTTAAACGAACCACTAACCACGCCAGTTCCTGCAAACAAATCGGCAAACACCATTTCAGACGATTTTCTATCTTCGCCGCACAATTTTAAGGTTTTATTAATAGACTCTTCCAAAAAATCTATTAAAGAATATTTAGAACCAATATAATTCATAGTATCCTCACAATATCGTTAAATAAATATTTTGTTGTGCATCAATTGCCCATTTTGCTTTTTTCTCGACTATAGTTCCGTCTTCTTGTAATAATCCGTATTTTCGGAATATACTCGTAACTTGAGAAAGATAGTTTCTACTTGGACAAAATGTCACATCATAAGAATCGTCACTGTTTACAATGAGTTTCATAGGATGCTTTTCGTTATTATTTTCAATTTTGTCTACGATAATTCTTGGAAGTGAAATTATGTATACACGAACATCGTTAGTTGTAATTGTTTTTTCAACACAACTTAACTCGGATGAAAGATTTGTATTGATTTCAGGAGATTTATTTTTGTTTGTAAACAAGTCGAGCGCACTTTTACTGAATATAGGTTTATAGGCAAATCCAATTTGTCTGTCGATGCAAATTCTGACTAAATCAATTCCGTCGATAACAAAGACCGGTTTGGATGGATCCTTAGAAATAGCTTGCTCTTTTGCTTTGTCAGATACCTTAGCAGTGGTGATAAATAATCCTTTTTCATTGAAACAAAGGTTACCTCTTAATGCATCGATTTTCTCAGGAGGAATAGTTCTTGAAGGTGAATTCCTTTTTGCCTGAATTCGATATTTCACGCTATCTACATTATTGATTTCAGAAAGGCCTTCCTTTACCGCTTCTAAATCTATACCGCCATCACCTGTTTTTTTGGTAACAACAACTTCAGAAAGACCGATAGACTCTAAAAAAGGTTTTAAGAACTCTTCGAATTCGAAACCTGTTTTAAAATAGGAATAAAAATCATTTAGAACGGCCTTAAGCTCATTGTCGGTAAAATCTTGTACTATTCTCATATTGCTACCTCAAATTTGATATTTTGATTGCTACAAAAGTCTTCAAAAGCCTTTTTTGCTAACCGACTTGGATTATAGCTACCATTCTCCCATCGATTGATAGTTGCAAAGCTCACACCCAATTCTCGCGCCAAATCTTCTTGAGACAACTTTAATTCTGTTCTAACATATTTTACTTTTTCTGCAAAATTCATAACATTATCTCCATTGTGTTGATATACGTTAAAAATATTATAACATTTTTTATAGCAAATGTAAACAGCAAAAAACTAAATAACTCCTTTTATGATCTGCGTCGTCATACGGCATCCTTTTTAGATGTTGTGTGGCGGCTTTTATTTTTTGCAATAATTTCAGTTTTGTGTTTAGTTTTAGCCTTTTTCGATGCCTACCACATGAGGGGTAAAATATTTTTTAAAAAACTATGCATATTTTCCTCGGTTTTTGACGTTATGTGAGGGGGGTGAAAATTGAATGACCGTCTAAATGAGATACGATTTTGCGATAACCTTTGATCTTGTTCATAGCGAGCGAAACAACGTCACGGTGAAAATCCGAGGCAGGAACTGCATTTAGGTAGAACGGCAATGTTTCTTTAGGGGATGGCATTACATCATAATGTCATTAGTCTCGCAAGCATCACGTTTGGATATCCATTTTTTGCACGTCCTTGTCTTCGCAAGCATCGTGCGTGGATATCCACAAACGCACCTTGTTAGGGGGGTTCACCCCTAATACCCCATAAATAGAAGGAGGAATCTAATGGACAAATTTATTGTGGGACTTGTAGATCGGAACCACGAATATGAAATCAATGGTGTCAAATATATTATTAGCTCATCTTTTCAAACTGCCAAAATCAAAGAACACCAAAGTATCACCCAGCGCTTTGGCAAAGCGTTAAAAGAACAATTTGCACATTTGAACAGAAAATGCGGATTTGATATAATGGCAGTTGGAAAAGCGTGTTCGACTGCCGGAAAGGAGGACTAATGCAGTCGAAATCAAAAAAGAAAGAGCAAATAGGAATTACCGCCCTATACTGCAGACTCTCTCGTGATGACGGAACCGACAACGATAGCAACTCCATCATCAACCAAAAGAAGCTCTTGCAGAAATATGCCAAAGAGCACAGGTTCAGTAACACACGTAATTATGTAGATGACGGATATACCGGCACAAACTTCAATCGACCAGGCTTTCAAAAGTTACTTGAGGATATTGATATGGGTTATGTGTCGGTTGTAATTGTAAAAGATATGTCCCGAATTGGTCGAGATTATCTGCAAGTTGGATTTTACACTGACACCTATTTCCCAGACAGAGATATCCGTTTCATTGCAGTCAACGACTGTGTGGATAGTGCAGATGGTGAAAACGAACTTACGCCATTCCGCAATGTTATGAACGAGATGTATGCAAGGGATATTTCCCGAAAGGTTCGTTCATCCCACAGACTTCGTGGAAATGCGGGAGAACCGTTATCTCAACCGCCTTACGGATATATGAAAGATCCTATGAACAAAAAGAAATGGAACATTGACAACAATGTTGCACAAGTTGTGAGAGATATCTTTCGTATGTGTTTGGAGGGCAAAGGCAACGAAACGATTGCTCGCATTTTGCAAGAAAACAAGGTCTTGGTACCGATGGCATATTGGCAAAGTCAAGGGCTTGGGCGTGGCGGTAAAAAGACACAAGAGAACCCTTATAAATGGTGCAAGACTACGGTGGCGAAGATATTATCTCAGCAAGAATATTGCGGTGATATTATCAACTTCAAAACTTACTCAAAAAGTTTTAAGCATAAGCAACGCATTGATAATCCCAAAGAGAATTGGGTTATCTTCAAAAACGTTCACGAGCCAATCATTGACCGAGAAACCTTTGAGCGAGTGCAAGAGTTAGTTGCTAAAACGAAACGTCGAGCACCAAAACCCACTAACGCTGAAAAGAATATGTTTTGCGATTTAGTTTACTGTGCTGACTGCGGTAGCAAACTGTGGTTTAACGTAAAGCACGACAAAACAGATATACCGTTCTTTAGTTGCGGTAACTACAAAGGCAATCGTGGGACCTGCAAATCCACCCATTATATCCGTGCGGATGCTTTGGAGCAAATTGTGATGATGGAACTTCGGTGGTTAGCTCAGTTTCTCTATGACGATAAGGACACCTTTGCCGAGATGTTAGCCGAGAAAAGCAACGAGGATGCCATCAAAGAGCAAAAGCACTTGGAGTCGGTAATTCAAAAATCAAAATCTCGTATGAAAAAGGTTGAGGTATTCTTTGAAAAACTTTATGAGAAGAACATAAACGGTGAAGTTACAGACGAATGGTTTATGATTCAATCTCAAAAGTACGGAGAGGAACGAATGGAACTGAAAGCCAAGAATGAAGATGCCCACGAACGTTTGTTATCTATCGACAGTATTAAGCAAAATAAGGATAACTTCATATCCGCCGTTCGCAAGTTTATGGAGATGGACAAGCTGACAGCACCACTACTCAAAGAATTAATTGAACGCATAGAGGTTTGTCATATTGAGGGCGTGGGCAAGAATCGTACACAACACTTCAAAATCCACTACAAGTTCATAGGATGTATCGCTCTACCCGAAGTACCAAAGCCAAGACCTGTTAAACTCAATACAAGACAAGGTGTGGCGGTAGAATATTTGCCAAGCGCCATATAAAAAAGAGTAGGCCGAAGCCTACTCAAAACATCAAAGGAAATGCTTATTTTACGGACAAAAAGAAATCGAGTGCTCATTTCCAACCTTCAAGTTGGTTATGAACACTCGATATGGTAGAGGTGTCAGGTCTTGAAGATTTTTCAGACACAGTTATAAAAACAAAGATTTGTTCTATCAGCAAGGGCAAAGAGCCGACAGTTATAGAAGCACCTCTTACAGTAAATAAGGATTCTTTTGCAGTAGGAAAAGAATTGCGTGATATTCTTTGGCCAACTTCTTGCGCGGTGCTTTCTTTTAAACACGCGAAGGATGACGCAAATTATGTAGGAATTTCTGAAGGAGACATTATTACAGTACGTTATAAAACCGATAATCCCGTTGCAACTGCAGAAGAGTTTGAGTGTCTTGTTGGTAAGCAGTCAGAAGAAATTACCCTTCTTATGAATTTGTAGTTATAAGATTTTAGGGGTATATTTGCGTATAATACACATAATATCATCGGTGTATATATTTCCGTCAAGCACGTTGCCTTGGTGGTCAAAAGATATGCAACGGACGTCATAAGGGTTTTCTATATATGGATTTTCGGGGATTTTCAAGGTAAAATATTCTGCCAGATATTTTTTTGCGTTACCTTCGGGGAAAATTATATTTCCTTCATTTTCGTAAAGTTCCATATCTTTGAAGCTGTCAAGGATTTCGCGTGTTTTTATGTTGTAGGGGTTATTGTTGTCGGCGGAAACAAGCCAGGCAGGTTGGAGTCTTATAGGTATGCCGTAAGTTTTAACCGTTTTTGCGAATATTTTTACTGTTTCAAGCGGTATCGTTTCCTGGTGAAAGGCATCTACGGACAAGAGAATATCGTTTACACCGCAGTCGGCAAGGCGTTTTATCGTTTCACAAATATGATATTTATCTTTTGAAAAATATCCGTTGGTTATTATCTGCCTTTTCGGAACGTTCGTTTCACGTGCGGCGGTCATTATTGCAGTTACAGAGTCTATATACAAAAGAGGTTCGCCGCCAAAAGCCATAACCGTTTCTATATGGTATTCAGATGCAACCTTTCTTACAGCGTCGGCGGCAATATGGGGGTCAATTCTTTCGCCGCATATACCGTGGTCGCCCTCGGAACAATGTTTGCATTTACCCGTGCAGTCGTTGGTTATAACGAATTCGCATTTTGTTAGATTTTTTAAATATTGATTCATAGTGCTTTGTACCTTTCTTAATGAAGGTCTTTTTTTTATTATACTTCTTTTTCCTATGTAATTGCAATAGTTTAATATAAGTTTAGAGGGAACTTGTATCATTTACTTTTTCTTATTGAATTATTTGTTTGTGAGCTTTTATTGACAAACGTATTTTTATATACTAAAATAAAAACAATAACAAAATAAGCGCTGTCGAAGGACAAAAGAAACATGGAAAAAAAGACATATATAAAAATATTTTCACCTAATAATGAAAATGAATATTCAGATTTTTGTTTATACTTACCCGCAGGGGAAGAGGATTATGCGGAATATAGATTTGTCTACGTGAAAAATCCAATAAAGCCTGAACTTGAATATTCGGGAGGACCGAATGACGCGGCAAACTGTGAGTTTTACCGTATAAGAGAGGCATATATCGGTAAACTTGAGGGAGAGGTTTTTACAATAAAATTCCGTGCTTTGCAGGGAGGAGAGGTTGGCTTTGCATTCTGTGAAAAGGGCGCGGGGGATTTCTGCGGCGGTTTTCACGGCGATGAAGTTATGACCAACGTTTCTTTGAAATTAAACGGAGTTGAAACTGCACTTGACAAAGCGTATTTCGGTAGCTTTGAAAGTTTTGAATTTGTTGAAAATTCACATCTATACAGATGTAACACACCGACGGAAAAACTTGTTTTACATAAGCAAAAATATACCGTTTCGGGTAATACTTTAAATCTTTCGCAGTATATTGAGTGGATAAACGATTCCAAACCCTTTGTTGCGGCATATACGCCTATGCTGACAGTTCAGAGAATAAATCCGGCAAATACGGAGGAGATTCTTACCGATACGGTGGAATTTTACGACAGAGAGGGCGGAAAACTGCTTAAAAGTTTTGATACGACTTCTTACGGCGAAAGTCTTGACGGAAAATTCAGCGAGGGCTTTTGTTATGACACTCTATCTACAGCGGTTAAGGTTTACGGAAAGAATAGCGGATTTGCCGTTGAAGGCGGATACAAAGTTGTTGATGGAACAATTCCCGATACGCAAATAGATACGCATCTTTGCATTAGATTTGCAAGATGCCTTGATAATAAGATATATTTTAATATTGCAAAAAATATATCTGCAAAAGCGGGTACTGTATGGCACAGCGATATATATTACAGATTGACTTATAATCAGTAATTTGGCAAAGTTTTTATATTGGGCGGTTTGAAACCGCCCTTTTTTTTTTACAAGTTTTACGCAGTACGTTTTATTTATATAAAAAAACGATACCTTCTTGAAAATACGGGGAATATATGTTATATTCATTTTGATGATATTTATAAAAAATCTGAAGAAAGAGGTTTTATTGTTATGTACGACAGATGGTCTCTTGACGTGTTTTACAAAGGTATAGATGATCCAAATATAGAAATCGATTTGGCAAAACTGGAGTCTTTAAATGAGGAATACAGAAATAGGGTTAATTCGGCGACACTCGATTTTCCGAAAGATACTCTTCGCGCAATAATGGAATTAAAGGAAGAGATACTCAACGTTTCAAACCGTCTTTACGTATATTTCAGGCTTCGCCGTTCCGCAAACAGCTCGGACAAGGAGGGAGACCCTTATCGCACGAGAATACAAAAGCTTCTTACGGCAAATGCAAAGGAAGACGTTTTGTTCAAAAACTATGTTGGCAATATAAATAATATTGCAGAGGTAATAAAATCCGACGATTTGTTGAATGAATACGCATTTTATTTCAAAGAGATAAAAGAAAGTTTGGAGCATAATATGAGCTCCGACGGCGAATACGTTTTTTCACAAATGGCGGCTTCGGGCGGACTTGCTTGGACTGAACAGTATTCGTATCTTATGTCTCATACAGAGGTTGATTTCAGGGGCGAAAAAAAGTCTATGAATGCGCTTCAGGCATTGGCTAAAAGCTCGGATGCAGATATAAGAAAAGAAGTATATGAAGCGCAAATTGCAAATTATCCCAGAATAAGCGATGCACTTGCATATTCTGTAAACAATATTAAAGCACAGGTTTTAACCGAGACGGAATTACGCGGTTATGAATCTCCACTTGATATGACGTTGACAAGTTGGCGTTTGAAGAAAGATACTCTTGAGGCTATGTGGAGTGCCGTAAAAGAATCTTTCCCGAAATTCAGAGAGTATTTGAAAGCAAAGGCAAGTCTTTTAGGTTACGAAAAGGGATTGCCTTGGTATGACATTTATGCGCCTATTGGCAATGCGACTAAAAAGGAATATACGCCCGAGAGCGCTCACAAATATCTGGTAGAACATTTTAAGGACTTTTCTTCGGATATGTCTGAAATGATGGACAGAGCGTTTAAGGAAGAGTGGATAGACTTTTATTCAAGGGCGGGTAAGTCAGGCGGCGCATTTTGTTATAACCTTACTTGGTTTGGCGAATCGAGAATTCTCACTAATTTCAACGGTAATTTCGGTGCAATAAACACACTTGCACACGAGCTTGGACACGCTTTTCACGGTCAGCAGGTAAAAAATAACAGACCTTTAAACAGAGCTTACGGATTGCCTCTTGCGGAAACAGCATCTACTTTTAACGAAATATTGCTTGTAAACGGTGCTATAGATAAGGCGGAGGGCGAAGAAAAAATCGCTTTGCTTGACAAGCAGATAACCGACAGCCTTATGATACTGCCCGATATGTACGTAAGGTATAAGACTGAAGACGAACTTATAAAAATGCGAAAGGAAAGATTTGTTTATGCTTCGGAGATAAACAAACTTATGACAGACACTCAAAAAGAGGTTTATGGCGACGCGCTTGACAACGATTATCTTTACCCTTACGTATGGTGTGATAAGTCGCATTATTATTCTTCTCAACGTTCTTACTATAATTTCCCATATACGTTTGGTGGTCTTTTCGGACGAGGACTGTATGCAAAATATTTAGAGATGGGAGATAGCTTTGTTCAAAAATATCGTGAGTTGCTTAAAGCAACGTCAATGATGAGTATAGAGGAATGCGCTCTTATTATGGGAATAGATTTGACGTCTTCTGATTTCTGGAGAAAGAGTCTTCAAACTATATATGACAAAATCGATTTGTTTATCGAAGAAACTAAGAAGTGAATAAAAAAGATGGGGCGGTTTATTATTAACTTAGTCCCATTTTTGTTTTCTCAAAATCAATAAACAAACAGTCAATTCCATAATAAAAAAATTAATTATTATTAACGACCTCATCCGTCGCACCGCATAAAGATTAATAAAAAACTATTATTTATTGGCGGTACGACACCTTCTCCCACCGGAGAAGGTACAATGTTTAATTTTACTCTAAATTAAAGAACAGTAATAACTAACATTTTTAAATTCTTGTACAAACAAAGACCTTCTCCGGTGGGAGAAGGTGTCGAGGCAGGGTACAAGCTTTATTAAATATATTTCTTCGTTGCCGAGACGGATGAGGTCGTTTATTTTGCTTTATTAATTTGGCCTAGTCCTATAGCAGAACGAAATGTTTTTTGTTGCTCTCGAGTATACCCTCGTTTCTTAATTTGCTTATTTCAGCAGAAAGACCGCTTCTGTCAACTTCAAGATAGTCGGCAAGTTCTTGTCGGTCAAAGGGAATATCAAAACTTCTTTTTCCCATTTCTTTTGATTTAAATATAAGATATGTTAAAAGCTTATCTCTTGTTGTTCTTTTTGAAGTTATTTCGATTTTTTGATGAAAGATAATGTTTTTCAAAGCAAGGTCTTTCATAAGGTTGAATATAAGCTGCTGGTGGAACCCGCAATTATTGGAGCAGGTATGTAAAATGTGGCTACAGTTAATGAGCATAACTTCGCACGGCTCGTTTGCGATTACCGACACAGGCAAAGAGCTTGACTCGGTACAAGCAAATTCTGCAGCAAAAATCTGAGAAGGTTCTATTGTCCCCAAAATATTTCTGTTTCCGTAATAGTCCATTTGAATTATTTGGGCTGACCCTGACAAAACTATACCTATATATTTAGCTGACGAGCCTTCAGCAAAAATAGTATATTTTTTGTCAAATTCTTCGATTTTTGCACCTAGACAATTCAGCATTTTAAAGAGGTTGTTTTTCTCTATTTCGAAAAAAAGCGGACACTTTTTTAAAATTTCTAAATATTTTTCCATATTTTTCTCCGTTTTGTTGAAAATTCAACAGAAATTACAAAGAGATTATACTATAATGATTTCAGAAAAGCAAGGGGGAGTGTAATGAAAATAGCATTTTTTGATACTAAACCTTACGACAGACCTTATTTTGAAAAATATGCAAACAACTTAAATATAGAAATTAAATTTTTTGAAACGAGGTTAACTCAAGATACTGTTGATTTAGCAAAGGGATACGACGGCGTGTGCGTGTTTGTAAACGATACAGTAAATGCGCAGGTAATCGATCGCTTGGCAGAATTCGGAGTATCTGTAGTTGCTTTAAGATGCGCGGGTTTTAATAACGTTGATATAAAGCACGCGTATGGAAAAGTTCACGTGTTGCGTGTTCCCGCGTATTCTCCATACGCCGTAGCAGAACACGCGATAGCAATGCTTCTTACGAGCGTACGCCGTATACACAAGGCGTATATACGTTCAAGGGATTTCAATTTCAGTTTGAACGGATTGACCGGCTTCGACTTGCACGGTAAAACGGTCGGGGTTATAGGAACAGGAAAAATCGGAAGGATATTCATTGATATATGTCTTGGCTTCGGTATGAAAGTTTTGGCTTATGACAAATTTCCTTCAAAAGAACTTGATAACGGAGACACGGTTAGATATTGTACTCTTGATTACGTATTAAAAAACAGCGATATAATCAGTTTGCACTGTCCGTTAACCGACGAGACGTATCACGTTATTGATGAAAAGGCAATTGAACAATGTAAAAAAGGCGTTGTAATTATAAATACGTCAAGGGGCGCGTTGGTAGATGCCGAGGCGTTGTTGAACGGAATAAAGGCGCGTAAGGTTGGAGCCGCTTGTCTTGACGTATATGAAGAAGAATCCGATTTGTTTTTCGAGGATAAGTCGGGGCACATACTTGAAGATGACACTTTGGCAAGGCTTATTTCCATGCCGAACGTTATCGTAACGTCGCATCAGGCTTTTCTTACCGAAGATGCGTTGGAAAATATCGCAGACACAACCGTAAACAATATAGTAGGTTTCTTCGAAACGAATCAATGTCCAAATGAGGTTTGTTACTGTAACGGCGAATCTAAGGACTGTAATGATAAAAAATGTTTTTAAAAAATACAGCAAATCAGGAGGCGCTATGATAAGAAAAATAATAAAAATCGATAAAGAAAAATGTAACGGTTGCGGAGCTTGCGCTGTTGCTTGTCATGAGGGCGCTATTGAAATGATAAACGGTAAAGCTGAACTGACCAAGGAAAATTATTGCGACGGTTTGGGAGATTGCTTACCTGTTTGTCCGGTAGATGCTATATCTTTTGAGGAAAGGGAAGCACCCGAGTATGATGAAGAGGCTGTAAAAAAAGAAAAAATGAAGAAAAGCGAAGCAAGTTTGCACAGCGGTTGTCCCGGAATGCGAATAAAAAATATAAAAAGGGATACCGTTCCGGCGTCTTATTCAAATCCGTCTACGGCAAGCAGGCTGATGCAATGGCCGTGCCAGATAAAGCTTGTTCCCGTAAATGCACCTTATTTTGAAGGAGCAAACTTACTTATTGCCGCCGACTGTACCGCTTATGCCTACGGAAGTTTTCATAATGATTTTATAAAAAATCACATTACACTCATTGGCTGTCCAAAGCTTGATGAAGGCGATTATGCCGAAAAGTTGACGGCGATTATACGTAACAACGATATAAAAAGCTTGAAGATCGTTCGTATGGAAGTGCCTTGCTGCGGAGGACTTGAAAACGCGGTAAGAAGAGCGCTGAAAGAAAGCGGAAAGTTTATTCCTTGGCAAGTTGTTACTATAACAACAGATGGTAGAATTCTTGATTAATTTAGAAAATATGATTGACGAATAAATAAACAAATGATAATATTATTTTGAGGTGAATACTATGATGATTACCAAAGATATAAAATACGTTGGTGTAAATGACCACAAGATTGATTTGTTCGAAGGGCAGTACGATGTGCCTAACGGAATGGCGTATAACTCTTACGTTATTGTTGATGAAAAAATAGCTGTAATGGATACTGTTGATGCGAACTTTACTCATGAATGGCTTGATAATTTGCAGAATACTTTGGGCGACAGAAAGCCGGATTATCTTATAATTCAGCATATGGAGCCTGACCACTCGGCAAATATTATGAATTTCATCAAGATTTACCCCGATGCAAAAATCGTATCTTCCGATAAAGCATTCAAAATGATGAAAAACTTTTTCGGTACCGATTTTGCCGAAAGACAGATAGTGGTGGGTGAGGGAAGTCAACTTTCTCTTGGTAAACATAATCTTACTTTTGTAACAGCACCGATGGTGCATTGGCCCGAGGTTATAGTAACTTACGATTCAACCGATAAAGTGTTGTTCTCGGCTGACGGATTCGGAAAGTTTGGCGCCCTTGACGTTGAAGAGGATTGGGCTTGTGAAGCAAGACGTTACTATATCGGTATCGTAGGAAAGTACGGTGCGCAGGTTCAGGCGCTTCTCAAGAAAGCGGCAGGGCTTGATATTCAAATTATCTGTCCTTTGCACGGTCCCGTTCTTAAAGAAAATCTCGGTTATTACATTAACCTTTACAATACTTGGTCAAGCTATCAGCCCGAGGAAGAGGGAATCGTTATTTGTTATACCTCCGTTTACGGCAATACAAAAAGAGCGGTTCTCAAACTTGCAGATGCATTGAAGGCAAACGGTTGTCCAAAGGTTGTTGTAAACGACCTTGCAAGATGCGATATGGCAGAGGCGGTCGAGGACGCGTTCAGATACAGCAAGATCGTACTTGCGACGACGACCTATAATGCGGAAATATTCCCCTTTATGCGCGAGTTTATCAATCACTTGGTTGAAAGAAACTTCAGTAACAGAACCGTTGCCCTTATTGAAAACGGAAGCTGGGCGCCTATGGCGGCAAAGGTAATGAAAGGCTTACTTGAAAAGTGCAAGAATATTACCTACACCGATACAACTGTAAAAATACTGTCTGCTCTTAACGAAGAAAGTACCGAACAGCTTAATAGGTTAGTTAACGAGCTTTGCAAGGATTATTTGGCGCAGAGATCCGAAACGGCAAACAAGAGTGATTTGACAGCCCTCTTTAATATTGGATACGGTCTTTACGTTGTAACGTCAAACGACGGCAAGAAGGATAACGGACTTATCGTAAATACAGTAACACAGGTAACCAGCGTACCCAACAGAATTGCAGTTACGATTAACAAAGAGAATTATTCACATCACGTTATAAAGCAGACGGGCAAAATGAATATAAACTGTCTGACAGTAGACGCGCCCTTCTCGGTGTTTGAAAAATTCGGATTTGCAAGCGGAAGAAACGTGGATAAGTTTGCAGATTGTACGCCTCTCCGTTCAGATAACGGATTGGTATTCTTGCCTAGATATATTAATTCATTTATGTCGCTCAAGGTTGAACAGTATATAGACCTTGATACACACGGAATGTTTATATGCTCGGTAAACGAGTCAAGAGTTATTTCCGATAAGGAAACGATGACCTACACTTATTATCAGAATAACGTTAAGCCGAAGCCCAAGACTGAAGGCAAAAAAGGATACGTATGCAGAATATGCGGATACGTATATGAAGGGGAAGAGCTTCCCGAAGATATAGTATGTCCTTTGTGTAAACATGGGGCGGCAGACTTTGAACCCATTGAATAATTTATATAAATAACATTTTGGAGGATAATAATATGTGTGATAACAAATTTTACATTTGCGAACATTGCGGCAATATAGTGGGACTTATTAAAGATGCAGGTGTTCCTATGATGTGTTGCGGACAGAAGATGACGAAGCTTGAACCCGGTGTGGTTGAGGCAAGTCATGAAAAGCATATACCTGTTGCAAAGGTTGAGGGTAATCTTGTAACAGTTGAGATAGGCTCGGTTGCACATCCTATGACCGAAGAGCACAGCATTACTTGGGTGTATCTCCAGACAGATAAGGGTGGTCAAAGAAAGTGCTTGAATCCCGGAGAAGAACCTAAAGTAACTTTTGCTCTTGCTGACGAAAAGGCAGTTGCAGTATATGCTTACTGTAATCTTCACGGTCTTTGGAAGACTGAACTTTAATTGATTATCTAATATGGAGGAAAAACATAATGAAAAAATATGTATGTAATATTTGCGGATATGAATATGATGAAGCTGTTGGCGAAGGAAGCCAGGGCGTTGCTGCAGGAACGAAGTGGGAAGAGGTTACGGAAGATTTCGTATGCCCCATCTGCGGTGTAGATAAGTCTAATTTCAGCGAAGCGTAAAAAAACTTAAAAAAGAAGCCTCCCCTGTGTAAGGGGAGGTGCCGAGGAACGAGGCGGAAGGGTTGTTAAATAATGGTTTGTACGTTAAAAACAATCCCTCACCCGACTCCGTCGGGAGCTCCCTTTACACAAGGGAGCCTTGTTTTTATCTGTGCGTTATATAGTGAATTAAAGTAGATTAATACGAGGATTATTTTATGGAAATGGTATTGTTGACGGCTCTCGGTGTTGGGGGAGCGACAATGATAGGCTCAATAATCGGTTTTGCATTTAAAAAGATAAGTCATAAGTTTTCCGACATAATTCTGTCTTTTGCGGCAGGAGTAATGCTTGCGGCGGCGGTATTGGGACTTATTTTACCGTCAGTTGAATACGGCGGGGAATACGGGATTTTGATTACGGTTGCGGGAATATTTGCGGGGGCTTTGTGTCTTAACGTTATAGATAAGCTCGTACCACATTTGCATAAGATGGTGGGGGCGGATATTGAGCCGCATAAGAACGAAAACTTGAGTAAAGTATTGCTGTTCGTACTTGCAATAGCTATACATAATTTACCCGAGGGTATTGCCGCAGGTGTTGGTTTTGGTTCGGGTGACGTGTCGCAAGCACTTATTATTGCAGGTGGTATAGCATTGCAGAATATCCCCGAGGGTATGGTTATTATTGGACCTATGCTGGCGGCGGGAGTAACGCCGAAGAAGACGTTTGTATGCGCTATGATAACCGGACTTGTTGAGGTTGTGGGAACTCTCGTAGGATATTTTGCGGTAAGTATTGCATCAGCGATATTGCCCTTTGCTCTTGCATTTGCCGGTGGTACTATGCTCTATGTAATCAGTGATGAAATGATACCCGAGACACACGCACACGGAAGCGAACGCGGCGCAACTTATGCCTTGCTCGTAGGCTTTTGCGTGATGCTTGTAACAGACGTGCTATTGGGGTAATAAAAGATTAACATTTTTGTATAGTGATAAAGGGATTCTTCGATTCCGCGACCTTTGGTCGCTTCACTCAGAATGACATATTCATTGTTTGTTTGTATAAATAATAAAGACTGTCATCCTGAGCGAAGGCAATTTATATTGCCGAAGTCGAAGGATCCCTTTAGCCTTTTTTATTAGATTATATGTATCTAATCATTAAGTCACGGACTTATATACAATAAACATTACTATATATTTTATATTGTTGACAAAACAACAGTTGGGTGATATAATATAAGATGTATTGTTATTTTTTTACAGTTGTTAAAAACGTAATATCGAAAATAGGAGTAAAACAAATGAGCGAATATATTATAATTACTGATTCGGCTTGTGATATTAAGCCGGAAATACTTGAAAAATGGGGCGTTCCTTTTTGTAGTCTTACCTTGAGATTTGAGGGAGAGGAAAAGGAATATTCTAACTTTGATTTAACAGCCACCGAGTTTTACGCAAAAATGCGTGAGGGCGGTATTGCGAAAACAGCCGCAGTAAACGTAGAAATATTCTCTCAATGCTTTGAAGAATATCTTAAGGCCGGAAAAGACGTGCTTTATCTCGGTTTTTCTTCGGGACTCAGCACAACGTATAATTCTGCAAGACTTGCAGGGGTGCAGCTTCAGGAAAAATACCCCGACAGAAAGATTATTACAGTAGACAGCCTTTCGGCATCGGCTGGCTTTGGTCTTTTGCTTTATCTTACTGTTAAAAAGAAAAATGAAGGCGCAACTATCGAAGAGACGGCAAAGTTTGCAGAAGGTTTGAGACCAAATCTTTGCCATTGGTTTACTGTTGACGACCTTATGTATTTGAAGAGGGGCGGAAGAATCAGTCCCACAGTTGCTTTTGTAGGTAACGTACTTGGTATCAAGCCCGTTCTTCACATGGACGATGAGGGACACCTTATTAATATGACAAAGGTAAGAGGCAGAAGAACCTCTGTTGAGGCTTTGGCTCAGAAATATGACGAGTTGGCTCTTAACACAAAAGAGGGAACTTTGTTTATTTCTCACGGCGATTGTTTGGCTGATGCAGAATATCTTGCATCCATTATAAAAAACAAACACGGCGTTGACGTTGAGATAATAACGGACGTAGGTCCTGTTATCGGCGCTCACACGGGCCCCGGCGTACTTGCATTTTTCTTTGTAGGTAAAGAAAGATAACGTTTTTATCAGTTTAAGTGTTTATTTGAGTGAATGAAAAGGGACAGTTTTTATGGTAAAAGATAAGAAAAAGAAGACCTCTTCAAAGAAGAGCGGAGTTTCTAAAGAGCTTAAATCTATAGGCGGCGCACTTCTTAAGAAGATGGCTTTGGGCGGAGCTGCAAGATTGCGTTCCAAGTCTGATGAGGTTAACAAGCTTAACGTTTTCCCCGTTCCTGACGGAGATACGGGCGATAATATGAGAATGACTATCGAAAGCGGTATTGCCGCTGTCGAGAATATGGATTCTGATGATATTGCTGCTGTAATGAAAGCTATATCACACGGTATGCTTCTTGGAGCGCGTGGTAACTCAGGTGTTATTCTTTCGCAGTTTTTCTCGGGACTTTCAAAGGGATTAGATAAGTCCAAAAAAGCTGACGTTGTAACGATGGGTGAGGCACTAAAAAAAGGTGTTGAACAGGCTTATGCTTCCGTTATGCATCCATCAGAGGGAACAATCCTTACAGTTGCGCGTGAATCCGTAGAGTATGCGGTAAACAGAATTACGCCACAAAGTACGGTGAGATCACTTTTTGGCGATTTGGTAAAAGAAATGTACGCTTCTCTTGAAAGAACTCCCGAAGCATTGGCAGTTCTAAAAGAAGCGGGGGTTGTCGACAGCGGCGGCGCGGGACTTTTCTACATAATGGACGGTTTTAACAGAGTTCTTAACGGTGAACAGGTTAACTCTGATTCAACGATGGAATTTGCTAAAATAACTGCTGAAACCGTTTCTGCTCCCATAAACACGGAGTTTGGTCCCGATAGCGTTATGGAATACGGTTACTGTACAGAGCTTCTTATTCAGCTTATGAACGCTAAAACAGACGTTGAAAAGTTTGATATAGAACCTCTTAAAGCCTTTTTGTGCGAGATAGGTAATTCGGTAGTTTGCTTTAAAACCGAAAGTATAGTAAAATTGCACGTTCATACGATGACACCCGAAAAGGTGCTTGAATATTGCCGCGGTTTTGGCGAATTTATCACAATAAAGATTGAAAATATGTCGTTACAGCATACCGAATCTCAAGGAAATAATGAGGTTGAGGTAAAGGTTGAACCCGAGAAAAAAGCTCCCGACAAAAAATACGGTATTGTTGCCGTAACGAACGGTCCCGGTGTTGAAGCGCTTTTCAAAGAGCTTGGAACAGACGAGATAGTTCAGGGAGGACAAACGCAGAATCCTTCAACTAATGATTTTCTTGATGCATTTGCAAAGGTATCGGCAGAGCATATATTTGTGTTCCCCAATAACGGTAACATTATAATGGCGGCGACACAGGCTGCTGAAATATACGATAAGGCAGAGGTACACGTTATTCCGAGTAAGAATATCGGAACAGGTTACGTTGCTGTATCATCGGCAGATCTTTGCAATGATAACGTAGATGCTATTATTGAAGAAATGATGAAGGCGATGAAGAGGGTTACAGCGGGTTACATATCTCCCTCTATACGCGATGCAGATATGAACGGAGTTCACATAAAGAAGGGCGACACTATCGGTATTATAGAAAAACAGATAGTAGTATCGGAACCCGACCGTCTTGAAGCGGCAAAATTGCTTGTATCAATGCTTTTGAGTGCTGACGGAAAATTTATGATTACGGCATTTATGGGTAAAGAGTCTACTCCTGACGAGTGCGCGGCTCTTGAAACGTATATCAAAGAAGTTCATCCTTCTGTAGAAATATATTTTGTTGACGGCGGTCAGGAAGTATATCCTTATATTTTTGTTGCAGAATAAATAATAAGAAACGGTGGATAAAATGAAGGAAAGGTTTAAACTGTTTACGGTTTTGATGACGAAAACGAGAAGAAGTATTCAAAGAATCAAGACTGAGGAAATGGCTGAATACAACTTGAAAAGTCCTCACGTTTCTTGTCTTTACTATTTGTATACGTATGGAAATATGACGGCGACCGAGTTATGCGAAATATGCGATGAGGATAAGGCGGCAATTTCCCGTTCGATAGTTCAGCTTGAGAATGAAGGATACGTTGAATATCCTGACGGCACAAAGAAGCGGTACAGAGCAAATATGCAGTTGACCGAAAAGGGAAGGGTAATTGCAGAGGATTTGTCTCAAAAGATAGATGCCGTGCTTGATGAGGCGGGAAATGGGTTGTCGGAAGAAGACAGAGTAGTTTTTTACCGCAGTCTTGCTCTTATCAGCAATAATCTTGAGAAAATTTGCAAAAAATACGATAATAATTGAGGCAAAAATAATAAATGAAAATAAAAGCAGTACTGTTTGATCTTGACGGAACGCTTTTGCCGATGGATCAAGAGAGGTTTTTCAGGGAATATTTCAAACTTCTTGCGACCAAACTCTATCCATACGGTTATGACGATCCCAAAAAACTTGTAAAGGTTATATGGGGCGGTGTCAATGCCGTTGAACAAAGCGATGGAAGCAGATTAAATGAAGAGGTCTTTTGGGAATATTTTAATAATTATTTTCCCGAAAAAACGCACGATAAAATCGGCGTTTTAAGAGAATTTTACTTAAATGAATTTCAAGCGTTACAAGAAGTATGCGGATACAATCCCAATGCTGATAAGACGGTGAATGCGATAAAGAAAAAGGGACTTCGTGCTGTTGTTGCGACGAAGCCTATATTTCCGGATGAAGCTAATTTAAGCCGAATGAAGTGGGCGGGACTTAACGCTGATGATTTTGAATACTATACGTCTTACGACAAATGTTGTTTTTGCAAACCCGACGTAAGATACTATAAGGAGATTGCCGAAAATTTGGGAATTCTTCCCGAAGAATGTCTTATGGTAGGAAACGACGTTTCAGAAGATATGACGGCGGAAAAAATCGGAATGAAAGTTTTTCTTATTACCGATTGCTTGATAAACAGCGAGAATAAAGATATTTCTTGCTACAAATCGGGCGGATTTGCAGAGCTTCTTGAGTATATTGATACTTTAATTTAACTGAAAACAGCCTATATGATGAATATAGGCTGTTTTTTTGTAAAGAAAAATCTTGTATGGTTGAAACTAACAGTTAAAAACGGACAATGAAAAAACTCTCCTATGGTATAATTAAGATATCATGGGCTACAAAACAGAGATACTGAATTTGAAGGAACAATGATATAAAAAACGAAAAATCGGCAGCAGGCAAATTTCGTATCAGACACGATAGAAGCAGCCAAAAATAAAACAAAAGAGCTTTGCCTATTTTTTATAATATGACGGCGGGTGACCGGTAAACTTTTTGAATATTCGGCTGAAATATGCAACGTCGCTAAAGCCCACCACTTCGGCACACTCCGATACGCTGATGGAACGGTTTTCAAGCATTTCTATCGCCCTTTCTATTCTTACTTTGAGCTGATATCTATACGGCGGAAGACCTGTATTCGCTTTAAACATACGGATAAATCTATCTTCGGAGAGGTGGCACATATTTGCGTATTTTTTTATGTCAATAGGTTCATCAAAATATATATGCATATTGCTAAGAACCTTTTCAAGTTGTTCGTTGCCATGTGCTTTTTTTGCTTTTTTGTTGTCAATTGTACTTTGGTTGATAAGAGCCAAAATAACAAGCATATATCCGTTACATAACTCGTTTCCGTTTTCTTGTTTATTATAGTGGGCGGAAATCATTTTTTCAAATGCAGATTCAAACTGCTTTCTGTCTTTTATTGTAATAACTAAAGGCTCGTTGCTTTTTATGCCGTCAAGTAAATCGACAGCCTGTCCGCTGAAGTGAGACCACATCATTTCAGTTTCGTCTTCTTTTTTGAAATAATAGTGGTGGCGAACAGACGGAAAATATAATACAAGGCTTCCTTCAGGGATAGTATAATTTTTTCCGTTATGCTCGCAATACCCCTTGCCCTTTGAAACGTAATGTATAGAAAAATCCACTCTGCCGTTCTCGCGGACGGTATTGTAATCGCGGTCAACAAGCCACTGTTTCCCGCATGAATTAACGTTTAAATATCCATCGTATTTTTTCTCTGTCGTGAATTTAACAACTGACATATTTTCTGTTCTCCTCTGTAGATGGTTTCTGTATTGTACAATAAAAACGGTGGTATGTCAACAAAAAACACCAATATTGTCCAAAGTTATGTCGATATTGTGGATTTTATTTTTTGTTTGAGTGTTGTATAATTGTAGTAAAGTATTATTTAGTAACAAAAGGAGAAGTAATATGATTCTTACTAAACTGTACGATGCATTGACTCTTATTACACCCGAAAACGGCTCTGATGCTACGGAATTAAAGGAGTATTCTATTTGTAAGAATGAGCCTTTTTCTTTCCAGATGGCATACAAGCTTTTTGATGAAAAAATTACTGACGAACAGCATTTTACTATTAAAATTACTTCTAATCTGGATATAAGCACTTATCACGTTGCGTGCGTACCCGTTATGCATTCATTTTCAAAGATAAGTCCAAAGCTGCCTATCGGTATGTATCCCGATATACTTATGCCTAAAAACACTAATGCCGAAGTGCAAAGACAGACCATTCACGGCGGTATCGGTTACCGTTGTGTTGAACCTGACGAAAAAATAAGCCTTGGGGCATACAACGACAGTTGGAGACAGGTTTGGTTTACTGTTAATGAAAACGGCAAAGAAATGCCTACGGGAAAGCAGACAATAAAAATAGAGTTATACAACTGGGGAAATGAAAAGGTTGGGGAAAATGAAATAGTTCTCGACGTTATTGATGCCGACCTTCCCGAACAGACACTTTATTATACAAACTGGTTCCACAACGACTGTCTTGCAGATTACTATAATCTTGAACTTTTTTCCGATGACTACTTTGAAGTAATGAAAGATTTTCTTCGTACGGCAGTAAAAAACGGTATGAATATGGTACTTATGCCTGCATTTACACCGGCACTTGATACTGCTATCGGTGAGGAGAGAATGACGGTTCAGCTTGTTAAAGTAAAGAAAGAAAATGACAAATATACTTTCGATTTCTCTTTAATGAAGAGATATATTGACGTAGCAAGAGAAGCGGGAATCAAATTCTTTGAACACTCACATTTCTTTACACAGTGGGGGGCGGCACACGCACCCAAAGTAGTTGCTGAGGTTGATGGAGAAACAAAGAAAATATTCGGCTGGGAAACAGATGCTTCGGGAGAAGGTTACGTTGAATTTTTAAGAAGCTATATTCCGCAAGTGTTGGATTTTCTTAAGGGCGAGGGGCTTGACAAAACCACTCTCTTCCACATTTCCGATGAACCTAACGAAACACATCTTGAAACTTATGAAAAATCAAGCTCGAAGATTAGGGATTTGCTTGAAGGTTATACTGTCGGCGATGCATTGTCCGATTATAAATACTACGAAAGCGGACTTGTAAAAACGCCTATTGCGCGAATTCACAAGGCTATGGATTTTGTAGATAAGTGCGATGACCTCTGGATTTATTACACGGGCGGAGAGTGCTATGACGGTCTGTCAAACAGACTTATTCAGCAACCGAGAGAAAGAAACAGAGCGCTTGGATATATGCTTTATTATTATAATGCAAAGGGCTTTTTGCATTGGGGCTACAACTATTACTACGGCAGACTCGCACACGGTCTTTATAATCCGGCAATTGATCCGTGTTGTGGTTTCCCAAATGCAGGAACGACTTACAGTGTATATCCCGGTATAGACAGAAAACCTTTACAGTCTATTCATCAAAAGATATTTACCGATGGACTTATTGATATGAGAGCATTGCAGTTGCTTGAAAGTCTTGGCGGCAGAGAAGAGTGTAAAAAGCTTATTGATGACAATATGGGTGTTCCCAATTTCTTTAATACTCCCGAAACACCCGAAAAGATGATGACGTTCAGAAAGAAAGTAAACGATAGAATAAAATATTATATTGAAAATAAATAACATAAAAACGAAAGGAATACATTATGGAACACTATAATCTTATTAAACCCGAAGATTTGGGTAAGGGTTCAAGCATTAAGCTTGACGTAAGCACCGCTGAGGTTGATATCTATTGGAAAGTCGCTATGGAAGTACTTGCGGTTATTGAAGAAAATAACAAGAAGGGTGAGCCTACCGTTATGGTAGTACCTTACGGTCCTCTCGGCCCTTACTTCAGACTTTCATATCTCGTAAACAAGCACAGAATTTCTTTGAAGAACTGCGTATTTATCAATATGGACGAGTATCTCAAAGATGATAAAACATACGTTGATATGGACGATCCGTTGTCTTTCAGAGGCGGTATGAACAGAATTTTCTACGATATAGTTGACGAAGAACTCAACGTTCTTCCCGAGAACAGATATTTCCCCGACCCGAGTAAGCCCGAAGAGGTTATGGAAATAATAAACAAGTACGGCAAGCTTGACATGGTATTCGGCGGTGTTGGTATCAACGGCCACTATGCTTTCAACGAGCCGCCCGAACCCGGAGAAGCTTGTACAAACGAAGAATTTGCAAACAGACCTACCCGTGTTCTTAAGATTAGCCGCGAAACAAGAACTATAAACGCATATATGAACTGTGGCGCTGACCTTAACGCTATTCCCGAATACTGCATTACCGTTGGTATGAAAGAAATGTTTATGGCAAAGAAGATTATTATGATTATGCCTCGTGACTGGAACGCAGGCGCTCTCCGTAAAATTCTTCACGGCGATATAACAGCAAAGGTTCCTTGCTCACTCTTTCGCAATCACCCCGATGCAACGATTTATACTATCGCGGAAGCAACAAAGAACCCTATTCCCGAAATCAGAGTATATAACAAGTAATGAATAATAAGCTTCTTATTAAAAACGGAAGCGTTGTTTTGCCCGACGGAATATCTGATAATACAGATATTCTTGTCGAGGGCGGCAAGATAGCGAATATCGGAAAGAATATTTTTGCCGACGGCGCTGATATTATTGACGCGGCGGGAGATTATATATTCCCCGGTTTTATTGACGCGCACATTCACGGCGGAGGCGGCGCGGATTTTATGGACGGAACGTCCGACGCTTTTGAAACGGCGGTTAAAGCGCATCTGAAAAAAGGTACAACTACCCTTGTTCCGACGGCTATGACCGCATCAAAAGAAGAGCTTATAGGCTTTATAAACGCCTATCACGAGTTCAAACAAAAAAGCGCCTATGCCGATATAGCCCAGGGGTTACATTTAGAGGGTCCGTACTTTTCTAATGCAAACGGCAAGAGCAAGGGAGCGCAAAAAGGCGATATTATTCGTGATATTGATTTTGATGAGGTAAATGAACTTCTTGAAGCTGCAAACGGCGATATAATCCGTTGGGATGCGGCACCCGAGATACCGAATAGCGCAAAATTTGCCAAACTTATGTGTGAAAAAGGCATAATATGCGCTGCAGCACATACCGATTCAACGGGATATGAGGCAGAAGCAGGATTTAAGGCGGGATTTTCCCACGTTACCCATTTTTATAATGCTTGTACGGCATATAAGAAGAGGGAACAGATTGTTACTGCGGGAATAGTTGAGGCTGCGTATCTTGACGATTCCGTAACCGTTGAGCTGATTTGTGACGGAAGACATATACCCGAACACTGCTTAAAATTGGCGTTGAAGATAAAAGGCGCCGATAAGGTGCTTGGTATAACCGATGCGACAAGACTTGCTTGTACCGAAGAAAAGAACGGTATGCTTGGAAGCAAGACCAACGGCAGTTACGTTATTGTTGACGACGGAGTGGCAAAGCTGCCCGATATGACGTCGTATGCGGGAAGTATTTGCACTATGGACAGAGCCCTTCGAGTGCTTTGTGTTGATTACGGTGTTGACGTTGTAACTGCGGCGAAAATGCTTTCGTCTTCACCTGCAAAGCATATCGGAATGCAAGACTCTTTAGGCAGTATATCTGTAGGAAAAAATGCAGATTTTGTGTTTGCAGATAAAGAGTTTAACGTAACAAATGTAGTAAAAAACGGAAAAATTATATAAAACCTATTGCATTTTTGCGATAAGCGGTTTATAATAAACACGACAATTGAACAGACGGGAGCTTGTATTACAGGCTGAGAGGAAGGTATGACCTTCGACCGATAACCTGATTTGGATAATGCCAACGTAGGGATGCCTGAGATACAAGTATTTTTAACGGAAGTTACCAAAACAGGTAGCTTCCGTTTTTTTTGTGCAAAATTTTGTTAAAGGAGTTGGTGGGGAATTATCTTCGAGGATGTAAAGAATGATAATCTTTGAAGACGGATAGAAGGGGAGCGCCTTGTGTCTTGTATTTTTTGCGATGGGAACTCGTGTTTCGAGGTGAGAGGGAAAAATTTATTTCCGACCGGATATAAGACTTTAGTCTTGAAAAAATAAAAGAAAAGGGTTGATATTTATGAAAAAACAAAAGGTTTTACTCAAAATGACGGTGCTTTCCATGTTCGTTGCAATAGGTGTGGTAATATCTCCGTTCTTGCGCGTGGAAGGTATGTGCCCAATGGCACATTTTATCAATATTGTAGTTTCGGTCTTTTTAGGCCCCTGGTATTCGCTTTTATGCGCGACGCTTATTGGTATCATCAGAATGATGACGATGGCAATTCCGCCTTTAGCTTTAACCGGAGCTGTGTTTGGCGCGTTCCTTTCAGGTGTTTTATATAGACTGTCAAAAGGAAAGATATTGTTTGCAGTCATCGGAGAAGTTATAGGTACCGGATTTATCGGCGCTTTATGTTCATATCCGGTTATGGCGTATATTATGGGAAAAGAGGGACTAACCTGGTTATTCTACATTCCATCATTCGTTTGCGGAACGCTTATCGGTGGAAGTATTGCCTATGTATTCTTGCGTAAGCTTGCCGATAACGGAATGCTTACAAAAATTCAAACGCTTCTTGTTGCAAGATGCTATGCGGATAAAAGCAGTGTTTTTTCGAATGCGGTTACAATCGCCGCGTTTGGCGGAGTATGCTTTGTGGTTATCAGCGTAGTAAATGATATGTTTAAGCTTAATAATCCCATTCTCACCTATGTTTCTTATGCTTCGCTTGTTGTTTTCGGGGCAAGCGCCGTTGTATATTACATAATAAAAAAGACAGGAAAGGCTAAGGAGAAATGACGGCTGAAACAATAAACAGAATCAGAAACAGGGTTAAACAAAACTCCCCTCTTATTCACTGTATAACTAACCCTATTTCAATAAACCAATGCGCAAATGCAGTACTTGCTGTAGGGGGACGGCCTATGATGGCTGAACATCCAAAGGAGGTTGCAGAGATAACTTCAACAGCCAATGCTCTTTTGCTGAACCTTGGAAACATAACAGATGTTAGAATGGAATCTATGTTGATATCGGCGGAAGCAGCTAAAAGTCATAATATTCATTGTGTTATAGATGCAGTAGGTATCGCTTGTTCCGTACACCGCAGAGCGTATGCGAAAAAGCTTGTAGATGTTGCAAAGCCCTCTCTTATAAAAGGTAACTATTCAGAAATAAACGCCTTGTTTGATGATAGCTATTGCTCGGCAGGAGTGGATGCGGATAAGTCTTTAGGGATAGCTGAAATAAGTCGGGCGGCGGCATCTCTTGCGAAGAAGTATAATACCGTTATTCTTGCAAGCGGAAAAACGGACGTTATTTCTGACGGTAAACAAGTAATACTTATAAAAAACGGTAGTCCTCAGTTGTCAAAGATAACGGGAACCGGCTGTATGCTTGGGGTTTTATGCGCTGTGTTTATGTCCGAGAATAACGGGATAAACGCAGCCGTAACCGCTTGTACCGTTTTGGGAATATGCGGTCAGTTGGCAGAAACGGAAAGAGGCAACGGAAGCTTTTTTGTTGCTCTTATGGATAAACTTTCGGTTTTGACTGATAGTGAATTAGAAAAATATTTGGATATGGAGATTAAGGAAATATGAAAAAATTTGATTCAACTCTTTATTTTATTACAGATAGTAACGACTTCGGTGAGAATGAGTTTTTATATCGAATAGAAGAGGCATTAAAAGGCGGTGTTACACTTGTACAGCTTCGCGAAAAAAACAGAACGACAAGGGAATATATCGACCTTGCTAAAAAAGTACATACCTTGACTCAGAAATATAACGTTCCGTTGCTTATTGACGATAGGGTAGACGTTGCGTTGGCGGTGGGGGCTGAAGGCGTTCATCTCGGTCAAACCGATATGCCGATTGACATTGCAAGAGGTATTTTGGGAGAAAAAGCAATAATCGGCGCAACTACAAAAACAGTTGAACAGGCAATTGATGCTCAAAAACGGGGGGCTGATTACCTTGGGGTAGGGGCTATTTACCCGACCACCACGAAAGTGGTAACGGTTCTTACACCGGTTGAAACTTTACGGGATATTTGTAATTCGGTAGATATTCCGGTTAATGCTATTGGCGGATTAAACAAGAATAACATAAATATTTTTAAAGGAATAGGTATATCCGGAATATGCGTTGTCTCGGCTGTGATGAAAGCATCTGATCCGCAAAAAGCGGTGATTGAACTAAAAAAATCTTTTGAAAACTAAAAAAATAATTGAACTTTACTTTGACAATGTTACAGAATGCGGCATAATGGGAGCACCACTTTATGCCGCTTAATAAAACGATGCTGAAAATGAAAGGAGATTTATTAATGAAAATGAAAACAGCATTGACCGTTGCCGGAAGCGATTGCAGCGGAGGCGCGGGAATTCAGGCGGATTTGAAAACTATGACTGTGAACGGTGTATACGCTATGAGTGTAATAACTGCGTTGACAGCTCAAAACACTACAGGCGTACGGAGTATTATGGAAGTCAGCCCCGTGTTTTTTGCAGACCAGCTTGATGCAGTATTTGAGGATATATTTCCAGATTCCGTGAAAATAGGTATGGTATCTTCAAGTACGCTTATTAAAGTTATCGCAGAGAAATTAAAGCATTATGGGGCAAAGAATATTGTTGTAGATCCCGTAATGGTTGCAACAAGCGGTTCAAAGCTTATGAAAAACGAGGCAATTTCTGCTTTAACGTCAGACTTATTGCCTATAGCAACACTTGTAACTCCAAACATTCCCGAAGCCGAAGTGTTGACCGGGGTGACAGTTAATGATGAAGAAGGTATGAAAAAAGCGGCAAAATACATAAGTGATTCATACGGCTGTTCTGTTTTGCTAAAAGGGGGACATAGTATAAACGATGCAAATGATCTGTTATATTCAAAGGGCGAATTTACCTGGTTTAAGGGAAAACGGATAAACAATCCGAATACACACGGTACAGGCTGTACTTTATCAAGTGCTATAGCTTCAAATCTTGCGAAAGGACTTTCGCTTGAACAGTCGGTAAAAAAGGCGAAAGAATATATATCAAAAGCCCTTGCCGATATGCTTGATATAGGCAAAGGCTCGGGTCCTATGAATCACGCATTTTGTTTAAAGGAGATAAATGAATGAGTAGGTGTGTAATTGTCGGCGGCGCGGAAATAGGGGACTATGCCGCAGTAAGAAAATATTTGAAAAATGATGACTTTAATATATTTTGCGATTGCGGATTAAGACATCAGAAAGATCTTGGTATAGAAACAAATCTTATAGTAGGAGATTTTGACTCATATATAAGACCGAATACAGAGGCTGAAACCATAGTCTTACCCTGCGAAAAAGACGATACCGATACGGTATTTGCTGTCAAAGAGGGGATAAGGCGCGGATTTGATGAATTTCTGATAGTCGGAGCGATAGGGCAAAGGCTTGACCATACTCTTGGAAATCTGTATATTCTTGACTTGTTGGACAGTGCGGAAAAAAAGGCAGTAATAGTTGACGATTACTCGGAAATGGAGCTTGTTTCAGAAACGCCTAAATATATTGACGATAATTTTTCATTCTTTTCTTTGCTTAACATAACGGGCGAAGCCAAAGGTATAACCATAAAGAACGCAAAATATCCTCTTGATAATGCCGAAATAAAAACTTCATATCAATACGGTATAAGCAACGAAGTATTAAAAGGAGTTGTTGCCGAAGTATCGGTAAAATGCGGTAAATTGCTTCTTATAAAAGTAAAATAAGAGTGCACAAATACACAAATATGCAGGTATATTGTTTAGCCCTTTCCTGTGGGAAGGGTGGCACGCGAAGCGTGACGGGATGAGAGCTCGGTAAACGATTAGAACAGCCTTTATTCCTATGTAATAAGAAAACAATTATCTTTGTAAACTAAACTTAAAGTAATATTCAACGGATAAAGGCTCAAAAACTTAAAGCTGAACTCTCATCCCGTCTGCCTAAAAAGGCGATATTTTCTACTGATTAAAATCTCAATGTAGAAAATATCGCCTTTTTTAAACGGCATCCACCCTCTACTGCGGTTCGGTCACGCTCGCGTTCTGACAGTCCACCGGACTGTCATTCATTACGCTCACGCCGCTTCGCTACCCACAGGAAAGGGCTTTCTGTGTGTACAGACTTTTTGTTAGTGCTTTATTTATTCCTAATTATCAAGTTTTACCTTGGGTAGTTTCCAATGATATTTGGTTGCCAACATACGAATGGAAAATATGAGAACCATTGCGATTATTGAAGAAAGCGTGATGCCGACAAAACCACGCAATACGTAGTATATTATACTGCCTATCAATGCCGCCAATGCATATACGTGCTTTTTCAAAACGTAGGGAGTTTCTGTTACAAGTATGTCACGGAATATTCCGCCGCCCACCCCTGTCAGCATACCCATAAGTACAGCAAGTACAAAATATCCGCCGTATTCGCTGTGATATACCGCTTCCGTACCTGTTACAGCAAAGGCTGAAAGACCAATTGCATCAAAAACGTTGTTTATCTTTTCCGTTTTCTCGCGTATCTGTTCAAACTTATCTGCGTGAAGATAGGAAATCAAAAATACTATTACAGAGGTTATTGCGGCTATCAGCAATATTGGTGTATGTGAAAATATCGTAGGCGGAAACTTACCGATTATTATATCTCTTGTTATACCGCCACCCACAGCCGTGATACAGCCGATAAATACGACACCGAAAATGTCGAGGTGTCTTTTTACCGACAGAAACGCGCCTGTTACGGCAAAAGCTATTGTGCCGATAACCTCAAGTATAACCATAACTATATGAGTCATTTTTCTATACTTTCTTCCATTTCGCAAAGCATTTTTATAAACTTTTCAACCAAAGGTGAGGTCTTTTTGTTTTCGTTTAAAAGGTATCCTATCATATAAAAATCATCGCTTTCAAGGGGGACGCTGACGATATATCCTTTGTTAAGCGCCGAGGGCATAATTCCCGTACCGATAGTGTAGGAGTCGGAAATCATAAGCACGTTCATAAGAGTCGCTCTGTCGCTTATGGTTACGAGCTTGTTTCCGGGGATACCTTGCGTTAATTCTTCTGTGAAGAACGGGGTATTGTGTTCACCCTGCTCGTAGGCGATATATGGGTAATCGCGCAGGTCAGCTCTTGTAAGCTTTTCTCTGTTTGCCAATGGGTGTTCTTTTCTCATATAAATATGAGGAGCTGCCTTTAAGACGGGGGTAAACGTTACGCCCTTTTTGTTTATGTATCGTTTTAATATATCGGAATCGCTTCCTTTTATGGCGATAACCCCAATGTCGCTGTGGGATTTTTCAATCTCCGATATGACGTCGTGAGTTTGAATTTCTTTCAGCGCGAAGTTGTAATCACAATCGGGCATTTCGCCTAACATCTTGCCGAAAATATCGGCGATAAAGTCGTAATGCTGTGTTACGATAAATAACTTCTGGTGAACGTTTGGAGATTTATATCTTTCTTGAACAAAATTACTGTTTTCAACAATCTGCCGAGCATATTTGACAAATTCCGAGCCGTCGTCGGTAAGAAAAACACCGTTTCCGGAACGCTCGAATATTTTTATTCCAAGTTCGTTTTCAAGCGATTTTATGCTTAAAGACAAGGTGGATTGCGCGATGAAAAGCTGTTTTGCCGCTTCGTTAAAAGAGCCTGCTTTTGCAATAGTCAGAACATAGTTGCATTGTTGAATGGTCATATATTCGTCCCTTTTCCTTCTTGTAAATCATTAGTCTTTACATTATATCATATATGTCAACCCTTCGCAAATTGAAAAAACCTATAGCGAGTATTAATAAAAATCAATACAGAAAAACGAGCGATTTTTCAAAATCTATTTATTTTCGGGAAAAGTATGATATAATGAAGAAAAAGAAGGGGGTATTTCTTTATGATTAACAAGATTTCTACAGATAAAGCGCCGAAGGCGATAGGACCTTATTCTCAGGCGATTATGGTGAACAATATTATTTATACGTCGGGAACGCTTCCGATTAATGCTGAAACAGGCAATATAGATGCTGTTGGTATCAAAGAACAGGCAGAGCAGGTTATGAAGAACCTTGCGGCAGTTCTTGAAGCAGGGGGAGCTACATTTGATAACGTGGTAAAGACGACTTGCTTTTTGGCGGATATTGCAGACTTTGCGGCATTTAATGAAGTATATGCAAAATATATAACGTCTGCCCCCGCGCGTAGCTGCTTTGCGGTAAAGGAGTTACCGAAAGGTGCATTGGTTGAGGTAGAGGTAATAGCATATCTCGCATAAGGTTTTTTAGTAAAAACATTAGTAAAAACAAAGAACTGTCTTTTTTGAAGACGGTTCTTTGCTTTTTAAGAGAAATGGCGGAGGGGATTGTTTACACAAATTTTCGGAGTAGGGGCGATTCACGAATAGTCTGTCGGTTATTTTATATAAATTTTTTACAAAGAAGGAATAAATACCAAATATATTGCGTATAATTGAGTAGAGCGGAAACAAAAGGGTTAGCAGGTATTAAAAAAATAATAATTACGAAAAAGTATTGACAAAGAAAATGAGTTGTAGTATAATATACGGGCAGCCAAAAATGCCGGTGTGGCGGAATTGGCAGACGCCCGGGACTTAAAATCCCGTGGGAATTCAACTCCCGTACCGGTTCGACCCCGGTCACCGGCACCAAAGTTGTACTAAACTTAATATCGCGGGGTAGAGCAGTTGGTAGCTCGTCGGGCTCATAACCCGGAGGTCGTGAGGTTCAAGTCCCACCCCCGCAACCAGAAAAAAGAAAGCAAGTCGAATGACTTGCTTTTCTTTTTTCAACTAAATCCGCTTTCGACGGAATAAATCCATCTGCGATGGTTGAAATCGCTTCGCGATGAAATCCCGCTGACGCGGGGATAAGAAAGGCGGATTTAATTTCATCTGAGGTGGAACACCGAAGATTTCATCCGAGCATAGTGAGGATATCATCGTGGTAATGCCACGATTTCATTTTTACTTTACCTCACGCCGACGGGTTATCCGGAGGGAGTGGGTGAGCCGAAATAAAAAACAGTCCTGTGGACTGTTTTTTAGAGGCGATTAACGAAAATAAGGAGAGGGCAGAGCAAGGTTTTACCTTGCGAAACGGACTCGACTATATTTTCGGAAGGGCAAACAAGTCCCACAAGTTTTTCGTATAGCCGTTCATTAGGAATAGTTATGATTTAGACTGTTCTTTTTGGTCGGCTTTTGTGATATCTATGGTCGGCTTGATAATATTTATCGCAGTAAAGATGTTATATCTCAACTTTTCGTTGAAATATATTGAAAAATGATGATTGCCGTGATACAATTAACATGATAGTCAAAAGATACGGCCGTTTTTTGAAAAAACGAATGTTAAGGAGTGTTTAGTATGGCTGATATTGTTAAGGTATTTAAAGAGAACATACCCTCGATGAGATTTATCGGAAAAAAGTACAACAGTTTTGGTCACTGGGGCGAATGGTGGCAAAACGGTTGGTTTGATCTTCTGGAGCAGGTTATGGGAGGAACGGATAAAATCCTTTCTGTTTGGGAGAATGGCGGAGGATATGTTGGTGTTGAAAAACGGGCAGAAGGGCAGCCCTTTGAATATTACATTGGTATGTTTACTCCCGAAAATACACCTGTACCGGATGGATTTATTTACATAGATTTTAAAGATTTGAGTTTAGGAACCTGTTGGATCAGAGGTAAGGAAAGTGAAGTGCACAATACAAGTGCCTGCAAACAAAATATCGAAGAAAAAGGTATGAGATTGTGGCGTGACGAACAAGGTGCAGTATACTCATTTGAAAACTGTGTGTGCCCTCGGTATACTACGCCTGACGAAAGTGGAAATGTAATTCTTGATTACTGTTATTTTGTAGTTTAGTCCGGCACATTTTTAAAAAACAGCAAGCTTCGCTTTACAAAAGCGAAGCTTGTGCTTTATATTGGCAAAGCCAATGCTTCATCATTCATTGGAATTCCATGCCGTTCATCAGGAATAGTCAGGATTTAGACTGTTCTTTTTGGACGGCTTTTCTGTTGTTCATGGTCGGCTCGACGGTTTTAGCGTAAAACTTATTGCTGTAAATATATATTATAGACTTAGATAATAATATCATAAAGGTAAGAAGTAATATGGTTAGAGGTGAGGACGGCTTTATTATTAAAGCACCTAAGAGCGAAGCTGGTATCAGAGACGTTCAGATAGGTGATGAGGTTGTGTCTGTGCTGAATATGGCTAAAGAACAGTATTGCCATGATAGAGAGGAATACGGAACAGGATACCAAGACTTAAACTTTGTAATAAGACAGAAAGACGGCTCTCCTATGACTCCGGACGCTATGACAAGGAAGTGGAAGAGATTCATACAAGCAAACAACTTGCCTGATATACGTTTGCACGATCTCCGTCACAGCAACGCAACAGCATTAATTCAAGCCGGTGTTAACCCAAGGGTAGTTCAGCAAAGACTAGGACATGCTGATGTTAGTGTAACGCTTAACACTTATACCCACGTATTGCCGGAGATGGACATGGAAGCGGCAACTAAGCTTGATAGTATTGTGCTAGGTAAGTAATGATAAAAAGGTAGTACTTGTGGGTACTACCTTTTTTAGTATATATTAAAAAACATAATTTTTTAAGTGTTTTGTTGAAGTATATATCTTAAACACAAAATAACTACTTCAAATGCAATCGAGTTTGGCTGTATATTTTTTATAAAGGTATTGTACTAAATAGTTAATGTTATATTGCGTTTTATGTCATATTATGGTATAATTTGCTTAACACAAAAAGTGGAGGGCATTTTTATGAAACTATTTAGGGTACTTCATTTGTCTGATATTCATATTGGTGACACATATATGGAATCAAAAAATATTGCATACAGAATTATTTCTGATATAGAAAACGAAAATATTAATGGGATACAAGCTGTTATTGTTACTGGCGATATATTCGAAGGTACATGCGGTGAAAGTGATAGTATAGTATCTGAAGCTATAAACTTTTTTAATATTATTTTTGAAGAGTTAAAAGCTTCTACAAATATAACAAAAAGTGATTTTTTGTTTGTTCCGGGTAATCACGATATTATTAGAGCAGATGATGAATCTAAACGTTGGACTAAATATAGTGCTTTTTTAAATGGATTTTATGGTTTAATTCCTGATTTTTATGATGCTGATGATTTCTCTCTTTTAAAAACATACGATGAAAACAGGATTGCTTTTGTTGGTTTTAATTCGTGTGGTTTAAAAAAAGAATCGTTGTTTGATTCCAAGATTCTTAAAGATATAGAAAGAATTGACGATTCGCAGTTTAATACATTTGGTATTGAAAAGAAAAAATTATTAGGTTTTGTAGACACACAGATGAAAAACAAATCTTTTGTTGATTTTGGTGAGATAACTCCTAATCAACTGTTAAAGGTTAAGAGAGAATTAAAAAAATATGATGACTACAATATAATTGCGTTTTTCCATCATCATTTTTATTTATTTCCAGAGGTTCATAATAAATATGGTGACTCCAGTCTTATACGAAATTATACAAACATAATTCAACAATTACAACAAGCTCACGTAAAGACTGTACTACACGGACATAAACATTTTGATTTAGAAAGACCATTGATTACAGATTCCTATTATGAGGATCCCAAAAGTGTTATTAACGTTATAGCTGGTGGTTCCGTAGGTACTAAACGGGTTGCAAAGCATACATTTAACATTATTGATTTTTATGATAAAGACAGTGATGTAGAGTTGGTACAACGAAAATTTGTATGTAACAATGATCAATCAGAACCTATAATTACTAGACAAATTCCGCCTAAAAGCAGAGATAATTTTGCAAGTGTCAAGCTTCTTAATATATTGAAATTAAATAGTCCAGAATTGTTTTCTTTATATTCTGATGCAATTGAAAAAATTAACATTGTAGCAGACGATTATAACAATATGCTTAAGTGGTTAGAAAGTGTATTTGTTGGTTTTGAAGAGATACACAAAATATTTGAAACAAATAGCTTGTGTGTATTTTTCTTACTATACGCTATGAATTATAGGGTACTTAAAATAAAACAAATTTTGGGTAAAGAAAATATTGATGCTTCATATTATAATATTTTAAATGATTTATTATTTAATAACATTCCGGATGTAGGCTTTGATAAAAAGCAATATTTAAAGATATTTGAGCAAAGTGATCTGAATAAATTAAAAGAAAAATGTGATGAAATTTTTGGTAATCTTCAAAGCAAAAAAACAAAGTACTACTTGTCATTTAGTATGATTGGGATTTTTATAACAGACATATATTTGATGTTGAGATATTATGCAGGTAGTTTCTATAATAAATACATTAAATACAAAGTAAATATAAAACTTGATGAAACAGAGTTTCATCAAAATATTCCTGTTCAGAAAATAATGATTCATTCTGACGCTGACCGCAGAAGTGCATTTATTGATCTTCGGTGTAATTCTGCTACTGCACATAAATTAGCAGTTTTATTTGTTAAAGAATTTGAATTGATTATTAGCAAGTTTGAGGATTATTTTAAGACTGTTGGACTAAAGTTATATTATTTAACACCTAAAATCGAAAAGGATAATAGTCCCAATGCTATTGATAACTATAATTTTGAAGCTTATATACCAACACTTATTCCTCTTTTGACTGGAGATAATATTTATGCAAAAAAAGAGGTGTTTGCTAGAGAGTTAATTCAAAATTCTATTGATGCAATAGCGGTGAGAGCTTCTACTGATAGTGACTTTGATAAAACTATATATATAACGCTTGGACAATCACAAGGACGCAAATTTTTTAGAATTAAAGATTTTGGAACAGGTATGGATAGGTTTAAAATTGAGCGTTACTTCACTAGTATAGGTAGAAGTTTTTATTCTGGTGATGAATATCGAGAATTGGACATAGAATACAAGCCGATTAGCAACTTTGGTATTGGTTTCTTGTCGGCATTTATGATATGCAGAGAAATTGATGTAAAAACAAGGTATTACTTAGATGATAAGGAAGGTTTAAAACTTCACATACCTAATTACGATGGTTGTTTCTTTATTGAAAAAGATGATACATTGGATATAGGAACGGAAATAACTTTATACATAGATAAGAAAATAAGTCATGATATTCAACCGGAAAAAATTATTGACTATATATGCAATACTATGACAGATATTTCTTGTAATATTTGTATTAGGAATGAAATTACAAAAAAGCAAATATTATTAAATTCCAAGTATGTAAGACAGACATTACCTAAGAATGATTTGCTATTTGTTCCTTTTTTAGATTCGGGGAATATTGTTGAGAAAGTTAGTGTAGAAAAAACAATTAGAACTGATGATTATATTGAAAAATATCCGTATGGTTTAATTATTGACGTAACTGGAAAGAATGCTCAGTATTCAGTTTTGAACTCTGGGATAAAACTTTATGATACGGATATTAACGATGTATGGGAAATGTTGTTAGGGATTGAAAACCCAAAGCTAAGGAGTTTTAATAAATTTTTCTTATTTGATTTTCCTTCAAATTATCTAAACATTGATGTTTCTAGAGAGAAAATTGCAGGATTTACAAAGGTGGTTGAAAAAAACGATTTCATAATTAATTTAATGAATGAAATTTTAAGACAAATTACCGAGTATACTGAATTATGTAAAAAATACGGAACAAGTAATGCAGCTTTAAATTTACAATTATTAATAGTATCTTTGGCTCAAATTTGCAATCAGTCTCCCGAGCTTTCGCGTTTAAGTAGTAATTTCATGAGCATGCGGTACATCCTATATATTCGCTTTAATAAAAATACGGTTGACATTATTGTGAGTAGTAATGAACAAAAACCATTAAACGCAGTAGCCTATAATCAAAATAATTATGCGAAATGTTATGAAGCATTTAAAAGTTTTGTTTCGAATAATTCAACACAAGAAGATAATGAAATATTAACCTCGAAAGAAGAGAATTATCATAAAATAATGTCTAATGTTCATGAACTAATTAGTAGGCGTAATCTATGGTTGGATAGAGATTTCGAAGAATATTATCTTCGAAACTATAGATACTACTCAACTGAAAAGTTTGGTTTTGAAGTATTAGAGTATTTACAAAGAGTTCTAAAATGCAAAGATGTTAACATGGTGTATGCCTTTTTATTCCTATCATCATTTTTGTTGAAGAGCGAGGGAGAAAAAAACCATATATCAATAATGGAAAAGATTTTGAGTATGCTTTTAGAACAACATACAATAACTGATGTTGAAAATGGCAACTGTGTTTTAACTATTGGTTATGAGGATATTAAAAAAGTTATTAAAAGATTAAAATAATTAAAACGGTAGTGGCAACAAGTCTCTACCGTTTTTCCTTGCCTTTTTAGAGCAATATTAAAAAAATTAGTTCATTTTTGAGAAAAAACATAAGTATTAGGAATTTGTATGTACTTAACTGCATTTTGATACAATATTTCTGAAAAAAGTTCGATTGTTTATGATATTGTCTAAAGTATATTATAAACAACCATATAGAAGCACCTGATTTGTCTAGGATTTTGCAAATAAATGATGTAGAGAAAAAATTTATTATTGTTGTTTTTGCGGTGGGACGTCGGCTTTTGGGTCGGCTCTGTGATGATGTTATATATGCTGGTTAGTCAATAGATTTTAAGTCAGAGTTTCTTTAATCAGCTCATAACCCGGAGGTCGTGAGGTTCAAGTCCCACCCCCGCAACCAACAATGCGAACCGATTTAGATATCGGCGCAGAAAAGTCCGAAACCACAATGGCTTCGGACTTTTTCTGTGCAAATTTTTGCGGTTGAAATTTATAGATATCCTACACCGAAAACGGCTTTCGGGGAGGACTTGAACTAAGTAACAGCACAATATAAGGTGGAAAAGTTTAAAATTTTATGGTATAATCAGTTAGATAAATAAGAATTTGACGGAGATTAGATATGCTTGAAAAGATGGCTGATTTTTTTGAAAATAGATTAGATGGATACGATGAACATATGATGACCAATATTGAAGCGGCAGACGAGTTCTATCCCTTTACAGCGAAGCAGTTGCCGACTACCGAAAACTGCCATATACTTGATTTGGGATGTGGCACAGGATTGGAGTTAGAAGAATACTATCCGCTAAATCCGTCCGCAAAGATAACGGGTGTCGATTTGTCACAAGGAATGTTGTCGGCTCTGAAAAAGAAATTTGCCGATAAAGACATTACTTTGATTTGCGGTTCCTATTTTGATGTACATTTTGGTATGTCCTTGTTTGATAGTGCGGTATCGGTGGAGAGTTTGCACCATTTCACAAAGGCCGAAAAAGTCCCTTTATATGCCAAACTGCATAGAGCATTAAAAGACGGTGGATATTTTGTACTGACGGACTACTTCTCTTTGACTGATGAAGAAGAACAGATGCACCGACAAAACTTGAGTGAATTGAAAACAGAGCAAGGAATTTCAGATGATGCGTTTTACCATTACGACACTCCTCTTACTGTAAAACACGAAACAGAAGCACTTCTTGAAGCAGGTTTTTCTTCCGTAGAGGTGCTGAAAAATTGGGGTGCGACTTATACCATAAAAGCAGTTAAGTAAATTCCAATTTGTAGGTGTGTAATGGAACATAAATTGATAGAACTAACCAATAAGGACGAGGTTTGCCGAACATACGAAATTTACAAGCACTGTATGTTTATGCCTACCGAAGAAAAGTTTGATAAAAAAATAGACCTATTCTTGAATGATAACTCCGTAAAAATCTTTGCTTGTTTAAATCAAGGTAAGATTATAGGAGTTATGGTTGTTTCTTTTATAGAGGAGAAGAAAATTGAAATTATAGGTATTGCAGTAGAGGTATCTGCTCGTGGAAAAGGTGTTGGCTCTTATATGATAAATCAAGTAGTAAATAATTACGGCTTACTATCTGTATGTGCTGAAACAGATAATGATGCCGTTGGGTTTTATCGCAACAATGGTTTTAGTATTGTAGAGTTCTCTGAAACCTATGGTGCAGAAACTGTTGTCCGCTACAAATGCGAATTAACCAAATAATCAAATTCCAATTTATCGAATTGCTTCACACCGATATCTAAATCGGTGCAACTTGCCAACAATGCGAACCGATTTAGATATTGGGTAGGACTTGAACTAAATATAAATGTAATATTATGTGGAAATATCTGCATTTATATGATATAATCAACTCGACAAAAATATTTAGAGGTGAATCAGATGAAACATTTTGCGCATGTTGAATATATAGAATTTGACGGTGCAAATTTCTTTACAATAGTGTTATTACCTCAAAAAGAGGCTACCTTCCCAACCGTTATTTTTCGAACCCCATATGTACAATCTACGGTCGAGATATCGGATGATGATGTTAAACAAAAATGTTTAACATCGTTTATGGGCTGGCTTGACAGAGGGTATGCAGTTGTTTACCAACATTGCCGTGGTCAAGGAAAAAGCACGGGTGCTTTTGTACCATATATTTACGAACGAGAGGATGGCTTGGCGATTAGAGAATGGATTCGAAAGCAACCCTTTTATAATGGTGAGCTTTATTTGCTTGGAGGAAGTTACACCGCTTCTCTTCATTATGCTACGGCACCCTTTGAGGGTGATATTAAAGGTGCTGTTTTTGAGGTGCAGGATTCCGAAAGGTATAATCTTTGGTACCGAAATGGGCAAATGCGCAAAGGTCATGCCAATTGGCATTTTGGCTTGTATAAAAATAAGTGTGGGTTAAAAAAAGCTTTAATATGATGTCTTTTTCTGAAAGACCATTGAAGGATTTATCAGAAAGAGTTCTGAACGATAGAGCAGAAGATTTTGAGCAGATGCTTGCGGCACAGTTTCCGTCTGATGAATTTTGGAACACTCGTTTTGGCGGAAATGATGCAAGAACAGCTGTTATTGAGGCAAATATTCCTATCTTGCTTACTACCGGATACAATGATTTTTATGTTGGCGGTATGTTTAGTATGTGGAACAGTATGTCAGAATCGGCCAAAAAGAAATGTGCCATGTTGGTCTCCCCGTACAACCATGGAGATGGATTCAGCAAGGAAGAAGGTCTGCATTTTCTCAATGGAAAACGTAGTGAGCAATTTGGAAATACGTATCCAATTGATTGGTTTGATAATATTAGAAAAGGGGCTTTGTTACCCTTTAAAAAAGGAGTTATTACTTATTATCGCGCCTTCGAAAACAGGTGGGAAAGTGATTTTTACGCTAAGGGAACTAAGCAAATTAGTACATCGTTGGGCGAGGGAGTGGTATCCTTCCAATACAATCCAGTTGCCCCTCCTTGTTTTTCAGTTGAAGGCACTTTTTCTAAGGAAAGCGATTTTGGCCAAGATTTTATACGAGTACTCACGAAACCGTTTGACAAGGATATATTTGTAAAAGGAAAGATGCGGGCTAAATTGATGGTTTCTTCAAATTGTGAGGATTCGTCATTTTATATTCGTATAAGCCTTAAAAGCAGTAATTATACCTATGTTCTACGGCATGATATAACTTCACTTTGTTTCCAACACGGAAATTATATAAAAAACGATGTGGTTGAACTGAATTTTTGTTTCGATGAATACGCTTTTTTATTAAAAAAAGGTGAACAACTGCAAATTGATATAGCGGCCACCGATAATAACACCTATGTTGCTCATACAAATAAACGGGGCGAATACTACTTGCAGACTGATACAGAATTAGCCACTAATACTGTTTGTCTTGAAAAGTCATTTTTATATCTTCCTATTGAAAAATAAATTAAAATCAGGATATCTAAATCGGTGCGACGTGCAAATAAATTCCTCGTTCTGAGTGGAAATATGGCTTTATTGCTGAAAATATTGACAAACAGTATGAGTTATGATATAATTATTGTAGTGCACAATATTAAAGGAACCAGCTGACTGCAGAGAATGTTGGTTCCTTATGCTTTTTTGAGGAAATACTTATGGTCAGAAAAAAGAAATTTACACTATCAACTACACAGATAATATTGCTTAGTTTCCTCGCAACCATTCTTATAGGAAGTGCATTATTAGCATTGCCGATAAGTTCTACAAGCGGAGAAGCTGTGCCGTATCTTGATGCGTTGTTTACGGCGACTACTTCCACCTGCGTAACCGGACTTGTTACGCTTCCAACGGTGTCCACGTGGAGCTTGTTCGGACAAGTTGTAATATTGCTTTTAATACAGATAGGCGGTCTTGGACTTATTACAATTATGTCCGGACTGATGCTCTTGATCAACAGAAAAATGGGGATAGGCGATAGGTTGCTCATTCAAGATGCTTTCAATCTTAATACGATGGAAGGGCTTGCAAAGTTTGTCAAGAACGTATTGCTTGGTACACTTATAATTGAAGGTGTCGGCGCGGTTCTGTATATGTTCGTGTTTGTTCCCGAATTCGGAGCAAAGGGAATTTGGATATCGGTGTTCAATTCGGTATCCGCATTTTGCAATGCCGGTATTGATATAATTTCCGAAAACAGTCTTTGCGATTATGCAACAAATCCACTTATCAACATTGTTACTTCCGCGATTATTATTCTCGGAGGACTTGGATATATCGTATGGTGGGATGTGCTTCGCGTTACCAAGAGCCGTTCGCCAAAGAATCGAAAGATATTCAGGCATCTGACCTTGCATAGCAAGATTGCCATTACAATTACGGCAGGTCTTATTTTCGCAGGCGCAATTCTCATATTTGTTTTTGAATATGCCAATCCTTTGACCATCGGGGAAATGTCCCTGTTTGATAAGATTCAAGTGTCTTTCTTTCAATCTGTCACAACGAGAACAGCAGGATTTGCCTCAATCTCACAAGAAAATCTGACAAATGCATCTGCAGCTGTGTCTATTATTTTGATGTTAATTGGTGGCTCGCCCGTGGGAACGGCAGGTGGTATGAAAACGGTTACGATAGCCGTTCTCGTTTGCGCGGCACTTGCTACGATAAGAAACAAGAATGATGCAACACTTTATGGTCGCCGTATTTCCGAAGAATCAATAAAAAAAGCGGTTGCGGTTGTTGTAATGTTCCTTACAATCTGCTCTGCATCTACAATATTTTTGATGGCAACGAGCAATGTTTCTGCACTTGATGCAGTCTATGAAACTGTCAGCGCAACGGCAACTGTCGGTCTTTCGAGAAATTTGACAACATCGCTTAACACCTTTGGAAAGTTGATTATCATCGTAACTATGTATTTTGGCAGAGTCGGCCCCATATCCTTGGCGGTGGCTCTCGGCAGTAAAAATGAAAGTCAGAACGTAATTTCCGAGCCGACGGAAAATATCAGTATAGGATAAAGGAGAAGACTATGAAAACCAAAAAAACATATGCAGTATTTGGACTTGGAAGATACGGAATAGCAATAGCAAGAGAACTTGTGGAAAATGGCATGGAGGTCATTGCGGTTGATACAGAGCAAAAAATTGTCAACGATGCGGCGGCATATCTCCCCGTATGCAAGTGTGCGGATGTAACCGATGCGGAGGTGATTTCGCGTCTTGGTATAGGAAATATTGATACGGTAATAGTTTGTATGGCAAGCAATCTTGATGCAAGCGTAATGGCGGTAACGCTTTGCAAAGAAGCAGGTGTCAGAACCGTTATTGCAAAGTGCGCTAACGAGATGCACCAAAAGATTTTGCTTCGAGTAGGAGCTGATCAGGTGGTATTCCCTGAAAATGAATCGGGTATCCGCCTTGCCAAAAACTTGTTAAGCTCCGGTTTTATCGATATGATATCTCTGTCAAAAGACGTGTCAATGATTGAAATCGACGTTAAAGACGAGTGGTGCGGCAAAAACCTTGTTGAGTTGAATCTACGTAAAAAATACGGCTTAAATATCGTTGCTATAAAGAAAGACGAAAATGTTAACGTGAACATCAATCCCGAGCAGGTTCTTGATGCAGAAACCACGCTGATCGTTATTGCCAATACGTCCAAGTTAGGAAAACTAAAATAATTAAACGTATAATGTAATTTATCAAATAGCTTCAATACCGATATCTAAATCGGCGCGACACGCAAAAACGAAAAGGCATCCATCTGGATGCCTTTTTTCGCTGCCGTTTTTTGATGCTTGTTGACATCTCAACAAGCTTGTGATATACTCTATAATTGTTGAGGCATTAATTAGTGAAACGAAACTTCTGAAATAAAAGGTCTTACTGTTGACAAGAAGACAGCCGATGTAATTGACGATGTTTTTAATGAAATCAGTGTGGGGCTTACCGAAGCTGAAAGAATTGCTTTCTATCGTAGTCTTTCCATTATAAGCGATAGCTTAGAGACCGTTTCCGAGAATAATGAGAAATGAGGAAATTGCAATGAAAGAAAATAAGAAACAAGTGTGGCAGGCAATAAAATTTACGCTCTTTTCTGCTTCTGCCGGAGTTATTCAAATTGGATCGTTTGCACTTCTTGAAATATTCATCAAGGATTATTGGGTGCCTTATCTGATTTCCCTTGTACTTTCAATTCTTTGGAACTTTACTCTTAATCGCCGATACACCTTCAAGTCTGCGGCTAATGTGCCGATCGCTATGGCAAAGGTGTTTGGCTTTTATTTGGTATTCACACCGTTATCTACGTACCTTGGTAATATGGCCGAAAGTTTTGGTGTAAATGATTTTATTATCTTAATTGTAACAATGTTGGCAAATTTCGTATTAGAGTTTCTCTTCTGCAAGTTTGTGGTATATCGTGGCCAAGAAGATACTTTGAAAAAATAATTAAAATGTGAAATATTGAAAGGAAGGTCTTTTATGAGCAAAATGGACGAAAAATACGAGGCGTTATTTACGCCTTGGAAAATTGGTAACGTTGAAATTAAAAACAGAATCGTAATGTGTCCTATGGGAGGAACCTCACTGTTCGGTTGGTTTGAACTTACCGGTTGTCACTTTGACAAAGAGGCGGCAAAGCTTTTCCTTGAAAGAGCTAACAATAATGTAGGTCTTATCATTCCCGGTATTGCACCCTTACGCGATACTTTTTGGGGAAAGTGGCTTTGGCAGAACCCGAAAATGTTTGAGGATCTCAAAGTCTTTATGGACGAGATTCATAAGACGGGCGCAAAACTCTTTATTCAGCTTACTGCAGGTATGGGGCGTTCTTGGGCAATTACCGAACTTGTAGCTCCTTTACATAAAAACAAAATTACTCGCGCAATTGTAAAGCCGATTATCGATACTTCACACGAACTTGCATCTCCCTCTCCGCAAAAATCTCGTTGGGCGCACGATATCGAATGCCCCGAAATGACAAAGAGCCAAATTCACGAAATCATTGAAGCTTTTGCTAAAACCGCAAAGCTTTGTAAAGAAGCCGGTGTTGATGGCGTTGAGGTTCACGCTGTTCACGAAGGATATTTGCTTGACCAATTTGCAATTGAATTTTTCAATAAGCGTACAGATGAATACGGCGGAAGCTTTGAAAACCGTTATCGTTTTGCAGCAGAAGTTGTAAAGGCAATTAAAGAAGCTTGCGGTGAGGATTATCCTGTATCACTTCGTTATTCTGTAGAATCCAAGATGAAAGGTTTCTGCGAAGGCGCTATGCCCGGTGAAGAATATATCGAGGTAGGGCGCAATATGCAAGAATCCGAAAAGGCAGCTAAATTTTTGCAGGATGCGGGTTATGATATGCTTAACGCCGATAACGGAACTTACGACTCTTGATATTGGGCGCATCCGCCTATGTATATGCCCGAAAACTGCAACCTCGACGATGTAGCACATATTAAGAAATTTGTAGATATTCCTGTTGTGTGCGCCGGCAGAATGGATGCTGAAGTTGGTGCGAAAGCTGTTGCTGACGGTAAAATTGACGCTGTCGGTGTTGCTCGTCAATTCCTTGTTGACCCCGAATGGATTACAAAATTGATTGAAGATAGACTTGAGGATATCAAGCCTTGTATTTGCTGTCATAGCGGTTGCTTTAACTTCTCGTCTTCAAAAGGACACGCCAATACACAAGACCTTACCGATACAATGGGACTTGCACGTTGTGCGCTAAATCCCGAAACAATGCAGTCGAAGAAATATTATATAGAACCTGCAAAGAAATCTAAAAAGATTGCTATTATCGGTGGCGGTATTGGCGGTATGGAAGCTGCTCTCGTTTGCGCAAAGCGTGGACACGAAGTAACTCTTTATGAAAAGAGCGATAAGCTCGGCGGCGTATTTATTGCAGCGTCAGCTCCTTCCTTTAAGGAAAAGGATAGGGCACTTATCGCGTGGTATATCCGTGAACTTGCCAAGTATCCTATCAATGTAAATTTAAATACCGAAATCAAGGATGTAAAATCACTTGATGCCGATGAAGTTATTGTAGCTACCGGAGCTAAGGCTAAAAGTATTCCTGTAAAGGGCGCGGAAACCGCTATAGAAGCAGTAGACTATTTGCTTGGCAACAAGACCGTTGGTGAGAACGTTGTAGTTGTCGGCGGTGGACTTACGGGATGTGAAATTGCATACGACCTCTATTTAAATGGTAAAAAACCCGTTATTGTGGAAATGCAGGATGACCTGATTACTACTCCCGGTATTTGTCTTGCCAATACGAGTTATTTGCGTGATTTCTTTAAGACTAACAATGTTCCGGTACATCTTGAAACTTCACTTTGTGAGATAAACAATGGAAGTGTTACTCTAAAGGACAAAGATGGTAAAACCTTTACCGTGAATTCTGATTCTGTTATTCTGTCTGTAGGTTATAATTCTGCGCCTATTGTTTCAAAAGGCAGACATATTCACGTTATTGGTGATGCCGAAAAGGTAGGAAATCTCCGTAGCGTTATTTGGGGCGCTTGGAGAACCTGTATGAAACTGTAAGGAGAAGAAAAAATGATATTAACAAAAGAACAGCAAGCCATCCTTGACGGCGAAAAGGGTGAAACACTTGCAAAGGTTATGAAAACTTTAGTTATGTACGGCGATGCTTTTGAAGCTGAAAAGCTTGTACCTATTACATCAAAATACAACCACCTTGTAACTTCCTTTGGTCTCAAGGTTATGTCCCCCGTATATGATTTGATGCAGCAGCTTCTTGATGCTGATGTTACATCAGAGCAAAAATTTTCAGTTGACCCCCGTCCGCTTGATAAAAACGTTCCTGCAAACTTTTTACAGAATCTTGTGTTCAATAAGTTTATGTACACAAAACAGGATTTCTATGAAGAACAACTCGGCAAGCTTGGTCTTATGGATAAACACGCCTTTACCTGCACCTGCTATATGGACGAGGTAGGCAATACGCCGAAAAAGGGCGAAGTTCTTTCTTGGGCAGAATCAAGTGCGGTTGTTTATGCTAACTCGGTGCTTGGTGCAAGATGTAACCGTAATTCAGGTATTATTGATATTATGGGTTCTATTGTTGGTTTTGTTCCTTACTTTGGACTTTTGACCGATGAAGGCAGAAAAGCAACTTGGGTTGTAAGGGTACAAACCACAAAGAAACCTGAAGCGCAGCTTCTCGGCTCTGCTATCGGTATGAAAGTTATGGAGGACGTTCCATACATTGTAGGACTTGATCAGTGGATCGGCAACGAGCTGAACGATTCCGCTTGTGCTTACCTCAAGGACTTCGGTGCGGCAACAGCATCCAACGGTGCAGTAGGTCTTTACCATATCGCAAACCTCACTCCCGAAGCAGTAGAACTTGGAGAAAGTCTTATTGCAGAGGGCGCAAAGGAATATATTATTGATGATGCCGAGCTTGAAAGAGTAAAGAATAACTATCCTGTTATCTGGAAAAATCCCGATGCAAAACCTAAACTTTGTTTTGTTGGTTGTCCTCATCTCTCTTTGGAACAGCTCAAGGATTGGACTCTCAAGCTCGAAGCACAGCTTAAAAATAACGGCAAAAAGAAGGTTACTATTAACACTGTATTTACTGCCTCCCCCGGCGTGCTTGAAGCGTTTGAAAAGACAGAATATGCGGAAAGACTCAAAGCAACCGGTGTTATTACCTCTTATATCTGTCCGCTTATGTATATGAACAATCCTCTTTGCAAAAAGATGCCGGTTATTACCTCCTCAAATAAGCTTCGCACTTATACGAGCGCGAGATATTATACCGATGCGGAAATTCTCGAAATCATTACAGGAGGTAAAAACTAATGAAACAGTTTAAAGGTAGAGTTGTAACTCCCGGTGAAGTAACTGCCGAGGCGGTAGTAACAAAGGAAGGTTTTAACACCTTGGCTTCGTTTCAGATGGCGTTGCAGTTTGGTGATAAGGAAGTAAAGTGCGGAGATCAGAGTAATAAGGAGCTTTATGGCAAGTCGCTTATAAACAAAGCGCTTTGTTTGCCTCAGACCATTGGCTCAACAACTGGCGGTCTTGTGCTTTATTGCGCTTGTTCAATGGAGAAAAATCCCGCTTGTATGCTCTTTGCTAATCATATTGACTCGCTGGCGGCTGCAGGTGCAATTCTTGCTGATGTTTGGGTTGATAAAGTAACTATGCCTGTAATTGATTCACTTGGCGATGAATTTTTAAACTACGTTAAAGACGGAATGAAAATCACTGTCAAGGCAGACGGCGTGGTTGAAGTAGAGTAAAAATAAAAAGGCATTTGAGAAAATGCCTTTTTATTTTTACTTGTGGTGGAAGTATTGTAATTATATATTATAGTGATATAATTGACTTTGAGGTGAGAAGTATGAACGAAGAATATCGTAAAACGGATTGGGATTTTGATTTTTCAAGTCTTCCGCATTGGGATAACCGAAACACTATCCCTTACGTGTTTGATAATTTTCATCATATACCTAAAAGTGATACGTTGTGCTGCATTTATTCAATTGCAGAGGTAAGTATGGGTCGGTATATGGGCTTTTTGGCGATATTAAAAAACAAAGAGAAGCCCGAATTGGTTTTGAACGTTGCCGATAAAATAAATTTTTACCGTAATTTCTTTGTTAATCAAAGCGGCAACATTATTTTTCTGCAACCGTTTATTTATAATAAAGCAACGAAAAAGAGCAGTTGCCCGATAATGATACTTGATATTGCCAATAGCAAGTTTGCGTATTATCACGCAGATAATTACAACCTTTGCTACAAGATTATCGAATTAAGCGACTGTATTTTCGGTATCGAATCCAATGAATCGCCAAAAGGTGATGAACTGCTTGATGCGCTGACTAAACAAAAAATCGACCTGCGTTGTCTGGAGTGGTACGATTTCAGCCAAATAAAAAAACAGTCTGAAAAATTAGTGAAAAAACAATCGCGTGGTCTATGCGGTAATGCATAAGATTTCGATGAAAGAAGTGGACAAAATACTATTCGTTAATTTTTTGTTCGACAGAAGTTGACTTTTTGTGAAAATGTGATAGAATGATAAGAGGTAATGCGAAAGCATTATCAAAAATTTAATAACAAATTACAGGAGAGTAAAGAAAATGGCAAACAATCTTGTTTACGGCATTCACGATAAGCCGAAGTTTAATCAGCTTATTGTATTTGCTATCCAGCAGCTTCTCGCAATTATGGCGGCAACAATCGCTGTTCCCGCAATTGTCGGAAACGGTATGTCGATTTCCGCGGCACTTTTCGGCGCGGGTGTAGGAACGCTTGTTTATCAGCTTTTCACAAAATTCCGCAGCCCCGTATTCCTTGGCTCATCATTCGCATTTATCGGTTCTATGAGCGCGGCTTTCGCAGGAAGCGTATCTATGAGTGCCGGATATCTCGGACTTTTAATCGGTGCGGCTTTCGCTTGTCTCGTTTACGTTGTAATCGCTTTGGTTGTAAAATTCGTAGGTGTTGCTTGGATCAACAAGCTTATGCCTGCTGCAGTTATCGGCCCTACAGTAGCTCTTATCGGTCTTTCGTTGGCTTCTGCTGCTATTAATGACGTATTCTCTTACGGTCCTAAAGACGGTAACGGCGCATTTATTATGACAGGTAACATTTGGGTATCTCTTGTTTGTGCATTGGTTACACTTGTAGTAGTTACTCTTTGCGCAACCTACGGAAGCAAGATGACAAAGCTTATACCCTTTATCATCGGTGTTGTTGCAGGCTATATCGTGGCTTTGATTTTCACGGTTATCGGTTACGCTGCAGGTATTGATGCAATAAAGGTAATTGACTTTACTCCCTTTACTAATCTCGTTGCAGACGGAGTTACACTCAAAACCTTTATTGATGTTCCTAAATTTACATTTATCGAAGCATTTAAAGGCGTAAAGGATTTTGATTTAAGTTATCTCTTGACGGTGGCTGTTGCTTACGTTCCCGTAGCATTCGTTGTATTTGCAGAGCATATTGCTGACCACAAAAATCTTTCCAGCATTATCGGAGAAGACCTTCTTGAAGAACCCGGACTTCACCGCACACTTCTCGGCGACGGCGTAGGTTCTTTCGTAGGCGCGTTCTTCGGTGGTTGCCCCAATACTACATACGGTGAATCGGTAGGTTGTGTTGCTATTACCAGAAATGCTTCGGTTGCTACAATTACAACTACTGCTATTCTTGCTATATTGATTTCGTTCGTATCTCCTTTCGTTGCATTTCTTGATTCTATCCCCGGTTGCGTAATGGGCGGTGTTTGTATTACTCTCTACGGCTTTATCGCGGTTTCCGGTTTGAAGATGATTCAGAAGGTTGATTTGGAAGATAATGCAAACCTCTTTACTGTTTCGGTAATTTTGATTTCCGGTATCGGCGGTATGGCAATGAGTATCGGTAAGGTTACTCTTACAGCAATTGCTTGCGCTTTGATTCTCGGAATTTGCGTAAACATTCTTTTGAACAAATTCAAAAAAAATTAACTCCAACAAAGTAATATAGGAGAAAATCTATGAAAAATTACGAAAACGTAGTTATTTTTGACCATCCGCTGATTCGTCATAAAATTGCGATTTTGCGCGATGAGCGTACAAGTATGAAAGAGTTTCGTGAGTTGGTGGAAGAAATCACTACACTTATGACCTATGAAAGTTTGAAAGACGGCGTTCTTACAACTGAAATCGAGGTAAAAACTCCCCTCGAAACGTGCAAACAGATGGTTGTAGCTGATAATTCAATCGTTATTGTTCCTATTCTTCGCGCGGGACTTGGTATGGTTAACGGCGTGCACGTACTTTTCCCGTCTGCCAGAGTCGGACATATCGGTATGTACAGAAACGAAGAGACTTTGAAGCCCGAGACTTATTATTGCAAACTGCCTGCCGGAATTGAAGAAAAGCTTGTTATGGTGGTTGACCCTATGCTCGCAACCGGCGGAAGCGCGTGTGATGCTATACAGTTGTTGAAAGACAAAGGCTGTAAGCACATTAAGTTTATGGCAATAATCGGTGCGCCCGAAGGCGTATCAAAGGTAGCGGAAGCACACCCCGACGTTGATATCTACGTTTCTACCCTTGACAGATGCCTCAACGAAAACGGTTATATTCTCCCCGGTCTTGGTGATGCGGGAGACAGATTGTTTGGCACGAAATAATAGAAGTCATTATATAAGAAAATCCTCGGAACTTTCCGAGGATTTTTTGTGTGATTATAGTGAAAAATTCATTTTGCAAGGCTTTGCCTTGCGTTTTTTTATGTTTAGTGATATAATAAATTAACGATAAAAATTCAGAAAAGAGAATCCTTTTTTGTTTTCTCAAAGATTGGTAAACAAATGAATAAATCAATTACGATATCAAATTTCGGCGGGGTTGAAATCCGCAACTATGAGAATAGCGACATTCCTTTTGATTATTATTTTGACACAACGAAAAGAAAAGATATGATTTTCTTGGTAAACAAGCATTTAGACCTTGAGGTGCTTTTTATAACAAAGGGAAAATTAAAAATCCATCTTGACAAAGATGTTTTTATTGCTGAAGTCGGGGATATTATCGTTATCAATCCGAACGTTTTGCACAACATAATAGCTATTAGCGAAGAGGTTACTTACGATTGCTTGATTATTGATAAAAATCATCTGGAGAAAAACGGTCTTTCTCTTGAAAAGAAACGTATTCAAGAGAAAATCAATGACGAATGCTTATTTAGCTTAATTTACACGATAAAAAACATTATTATGAACCGTCCGTCCTTCTATCAGACAAAAGCCAATATAGAGCTGCTTCGTCTTTGTGTTGGTTTGTTCGAAAACCATTCGTCTGCACAAGAGAAGGATACAAGTCCCAACAACTGTCTTGTAAGCATTGAGCGAAGTATAAACTATATAAATAAGAATTTTAATTCTGACATCACAATAGACGATATTGCGGCGCATATAGGCTATAGTAAGTTTTATTTTTGCAGAAAGTTTAAAGAGGTTACGGGATATACTCCCGCTATTTACATCAATATGCAAAAAATAAAATATGCTTACAACAGGCTGTGTGAATCTGACGTTGCTGTAAATGACATCGCATTTGAATGTGGATTCAAGAGTCTTGCCTACTTTTCGGTAACGTTCAAAAAATACATAGGTATTAATCCTTCAAACGTAAAGAGCATAAAATAGATGTGCCGCACTAATATTGACGACCTCATCCGTCGCACCGCATAAAGATTAATAAAAAACTATTATTTATTGGCGGTACGACACCTTCTCCCACCGGAGAAGGTACAATGTATAATTTTACTCTAAATTGAAAAAAGTTATATTTTTTATAACTAATATTTTTAAAAGTTTGTACAAACAAAGACCTTCTCCGGTGGGAGAAGGTGTCGAGGCAGTGTACAGACCTCATTTATCTTATTATTTTGCTGCCGAGACGGATGAGGTCGTAATTATTAGTTGATTATGTTGGTTTTGAGTAATATAAAAAATGGGCTAATTTGATGTGGACTGCACCAATTTATGCAGACAGCACAAAAAGGACCTATATGGTAGATTGAATTAAATTTTAAGCAATGAACTGACATCGTTTTTCAAATGGTGTCAGTTTTGTTTTTAGTTGGATACGTTGGTGGTTGTAGAAGT
>JAZRUG010000016.1:0-1535 GCA_045652425.1 Eubacteriales bacterium | reverse complement strand
TATTCCTTTGAGGGGAAACGCTGGAGAGAACAACCCAATATAACATTGGCAGAACGAGAGAAAGATATATTGCAACTTTCCGTTAAGGGATTCTCTAATACGGAAATAGCCGAAAAACTCTTCATTGATGTCAATACCGTCAAATATCACAAGAAGAATCTCTTTTACAAGTTACATGCAGAAAACATCACTGAAGCCATCGGCATCGCAACCAATCTTAGGCTGATTTAGAAAAGTGATGTAGAATTTAGGTAGAGTAGCAACAGGCGGATGCTCCTTGATGTATTGTTCAATCTTCTGTTTGCCTTTTACTGCTTTATCCTCGCACATGGGTTTCTGCTCTTCATCTTTGTTTACGAAAGCGATATTCCAAAAAGCCATATAGAAGATAACATATTTCTCAACTGATTCTTCAAATGTTTCACTCTCCTTTTGCAAAGAGTCAAGGGAGAAGCCGGAAGCTTCTTCTGATATTCCGACTACAGCCCATGATAGAGTTGCGTATTTTATGACAGGCTTCTGCATATTTAATATCTGTTTTTTTGTTTCTGCTGCAAAGGTCGTTAGTCATTTTGACTTATCCACTACCCGATAGAGTAGTTCTTAACGTTTGTGAGAGTCAAAATCATATACTTTATAAAGTTTACCACCGTCAATCTTTTATTCCCTTTTGTCGGATGCAAAGGTAGCCAATCCTCATTTGGAATAAGAAAAGGTCAAGCGGTAAACCGTTTGGAACTGTTTACAGAAACTCGGCTGCACTCGGCATAGCTCAAGTAAACTTGGCTCTGCTCTCATTTGCACGAGTTTTCTTCCTCCGTTGGAGAGTAAACAGCCCCAAAACCTTTTCCTATTCATCGGCTTGGCTTGAACCGCATCCGGCAACGGAGATAAACGACTGACGAAATAGTAGAAACAAAGAACAGCATAAATAATAGGTCATTACTTGAAAACCTATCATTCAAAATGTTCTCAAATCTTTCAGAGGCTTATTATTTTAGACTGAGAGAAATTTGGCAAGCGGCAGATTTCACTCCCTCCAAAATAATAGATTGATAAGAGTGTACTGTTGCCGTTCTTGGAAATTGTCGTACCTTTGTGCCGAAAACGTGGAATGATGGAAACATCAAACTGCAAATAGCACTGAAAAGAGAAGAAACACCCTTTATTGATACGCTTTGAGCGTTAAGAAACAATAAAAACGTTAAATCTTCACCTTTTAGAATGCACCCTTGAAGGTTATGACCATATTTCTGACTTATTACTCGCAAAATATTGAGTAATAACTGGTTGTAAATACTCTCATTAAATTATTTTACGGGAATTGTATGTAAAAGAAACTTAATTGTACTGATTGTGAAAACGCAATTTAACTTCTGCTATTGATATGGAACTGGATTTTAAAAAAAATGCATTGATAGATAAGCATATAAAGGATTGTTCTATAGGTGAATTTTCTTTTATGATAATGAGGTGTATTAGCTTTGTTCTTTTTTTTATTGTTGTTTTTTGGTTATGGGAAAAAGGAAATCAAT
>JAZRUG010000015.1:0-65782 GCA_045652425.1 Eubacteriales bacterium | reverse complement strand
GCCTACACAGAGGTGATGTCTTTGGAATTTTCTTCGGTATTTGCATACTTTTTAAAATACATAGAGGTAATGTTTTATTTATAGATAGTATTTTGAAATATGCTACAACGTAAAAACAACCCCGAAATAATCGAGGTTGTTCTTTTCTATATAGTTTAATATATTTCAGTTAAACTTATTTCTTTTTCTTTGCAAGAACGATACCAACTACTACGCCTGCAATTACTACTACTGCTACGATAGCAATAATGATAATTGTCATGTTGGAGCCGCCTTCGTCATCAGCGTCGGGAGTTGTTGCATCGGGAGCTTCTGTTTCGTTAGCCGCGGGAGCGTCAGTTGCAGGTGCTTCTGTTGCGGGAGCTTCTGTTGCTACGGGAGCATCTGTTGCTGCAGGAGCATCAGTTGCTACGGGAGCATCAGTTGCTGCGGGAGCTTCTGTAGCTGTTGTAGCTGCTGCCAATACCTGATCGCCTGTTACGCCTGCAGGGAACTTCATTTCAGAGAAAGGTTCTGATACAACACCGTAAGCGTTAGCAAGATCAGAAAGTTCACCTGTCCAACCGGAGAAGTCAAGTACAGATACTGCGGGAGGATTGTTTGTATGACCTGCTGTTGCAGTATTGATAGACCATGCGCCGGCAAAATCACCGCCGTTGATCTTCAAATTAACCTTACCGTCTGTATTCACCATACCTGTCTTACCAACCATGTTGATATCACATTCGAACTTACCACCGTTAATAGTAACGTTAGTCTGACCGGAGAATTCAGCGCCCTGTCTGTTGGTGCCGTTGATTTCACCATAAACTGTTGTTGTACCTTCAATTACCAAGTTAGCAACTGTGTTACCGTCAAGGTTGTTTGTTGACTTAATGCCTGATTCAGGGTTATCAGCTTCTTTGTAGGTACGGCTTGCGTTAACGCCCCATTCACCTGCTGCAATTACGTTGTAGCTACCGGACTTAACAACGAGGTTTGTTGTGAGGTCAACACCACCGGAATATCTGTGACCAGCGGAAAGGCTTACGTAGTTTGCTGCAACGCCTTCAAATGCTTCGTCGGTAGGATAGCACTTAACGCCTTCACCAATAAGTGTAGCATAGTTAGAGAAAGAAATTACACGATATGTGCTAGCTGTAGCAATATCAATGTTTTCCCAAATTGACTGACCGTACATACCGATTTCTGCGGGAGATTCAAGAATAATCTTAGCGCCTGCTGTTTCACGGTAGTCAACACCGTTATAAACAGAAGTAATCTTGATTGTCTTGTCGCCGAATTTAGCTGTAAATACGTCTCTTGTAGAACCACCGGAACCGTAGCTTTCGCCAACGCCGAAGAATACGGGACCGCAAACAACGATTGTACCACCGTCTTCCTTCAAAAGTTCTGTTGCCTGATAGAAAGCTGTCTGAAGATGCCATTTGGGATACTGAGCATCAGGGCTGAACTGTTCGTGGTCGATAGGCTGCAAGGGGTTATCAGCGTCAGAACCTGTTCCGTCGCCTTCAAGTTTACCTACAACCTGATTGTTTTCGTCTCTGGGAGCGTCCTTGATAAAGATAACTCTGTCACTTGCGGGCTGAAGAGTGTTGGGGTCAACAATTTCAGCAGCAGAAGAGCTTACTGCAAACAAGGATGCGATGATTGCAACTGAAAGAGCTACAACCAAAAGTTTTGCAAATTTTTTCATCGTTATAAATCTCCTTTTCGATTTTTGTTACAACAAATATATTGTTTTTATAACTATTGGTATTATACACTATAGATTAGATTTTTGCAATATCTATTTTGCATTTTGAAGATATTTTTTTACTTTTTTTATCTCTCGTCAACCATTATATGTTAATATTATACATATCGTTTTGGTGCAAATATACAAATGCACATCAATGTCTTGTCACCATTAAAAAAACAACTCGTCCCCCCACCACTTCAACACAAACAAGCAACAAAAAGCTTTCCTCTCCGTTTTACCGAAAAAGAAAGCTTTTACTTTTATTTTCAAGAAACAATTGTTTATCCTAGAACATAGGCAAGAATTGCATCTACGTCCTCCACATTCGTTCCGTTTGTTCCATCAAAATCTCCCGCAAACTCACGAACACCATTTCCGACGAAACCATTATTCGCAACAGCCTTTTTAACCATAGCAGCATCATATACCGTTACTATTCCGTCGCCGTCCAAATCACCCTTAACTGCAATTTCCAAAATATATTCGCCTATTACAAGTCTACAACCTGTACCGACAACGCCATTAGCCACACCAATCGTAACTTCATCGTCATCAATCAATTCCCCAAGTTCTTCCACAGTCATAGCCTTACCGTCAGCCGAAAGAGGCACTGTTATTACAGGATTATTTTTGACAGTATAATCAAGACTCAACCCCGTTCCCTCTAAAACACTTTCTATATAGTCAAGATTTTCTTCGGAATATGATGGATTATAGTTCTCAATCAACTCAACCAAATTATCTGCTGTTACTCCTGTAGGATACTTAATATCATCGATACCGACAACACTCTTGTTTGCAAATGCAAGATCGATCATTTTGCCTGTCCAATCGGAAAAATCAACCGTACATGATGCGGGCATATTATTAGTTGCATCAATCGCCACGTTGCTGATAGACCCTGCGTTCTTAAAATCGCCACCGTTAATTGTAATATTAACAATTCCATCGGTATTAAGCATACCTGTCTTACCAACACCACAAATATCACACTCGTAAGTACCGCCGTTAATTGTAATGTTTACATTGCCGGAGAAACCTGCTTTTTGGCGAACCGTACCCGAAACTACACCAAGAACCTTTGTAGTTCCACCAAGTGTAAGATTTACGTTTGCATTTTCCATTATGGCTGACGAAACCGCTCCCCACACACCACCGGTAATATAGTTATATGTACCTGACAATACGGTAAGGGTAGGATTTTCGCCATCACTTCCCGAATATCTGTGTCCGGCAGAAAGACTCACGTAGCTTGATGCAGGAGTATAAAATTCTTGAGTGGTAGGATAACAATTTACCCCGTCTCCTATCAATGTGCGATGTTCATCAAATGTAATTGCACGATCAGCAGCCGCCGTTGCAATATCAATATTTTCCCAAATGGAAGAACCTCGTACCGATAACATTGCGGGACTATCTATTATAATTTTTGCACCTGCTGTTTCACGATAGTCAACACCGTTGTAAACAGAAGTAATCTTAATAACGTTATCTCTAAAAGTGGCTGTAAACACGTCCCTTTCAGAACCGCCTGAGCCATAGCTTTCGCCGACACCAAAATATACGGGACCGCAGACAACAATTGTTCCGCCTTCTTCCCGCAAAAGCTCGGTTGCTTGGTAGAACGCTGTCAAAAGATGCCATTTGGGATATTGAGCAGCAGGATCAAAATCTTCATGCCATTCGTCCGGTCTCAAGGGATTATCAGGATCTAATCCTGTTCCGTCACCTTCAAGTTCACCTGTTACTACATAGTTTTCATCTCTGGGAGCATCTTTAATAAATATAACTCTATCACTTCCCGGCTGAAGTGTAACGGTGTCAGTAACCTCTGCCGCAAACGAGCTTGCTATTAACAGTCCGGCAATGATTACAACTGAAAAAGCCAAAACCAAGATTTTTGCAAAATTTTTCATCGGTATAAATCTCCTTTTCAATTTTTGTTACATCAACTCAATTGGCTAATAACTATTAATATTATACACTATTAACATATTTTTTTGCAACACCCATTTGTATTTTAGGCATATTTTTACTTTTTTCACAAAAATCATTGATATATACTTATGTTGTACATAATTTTTTTGGAAGAAACAAACAAATCCGCACAAACCGAGGAAGATTCCAAAAAGGTAGTGCCTTTGATAGTATTTTTCAAAATACTATCTACAAATAAAACCTTACCTCTGTGCATTTACAAAAAGTCTGCACAGACCAAGGAAGATTCCAAAGGTGGAAAACCTTTGGCCGTTTTAAGAGGGAGGGTTCAAAGGGAGGGGGAGAATCGGAACTCCTCCTCCCTTTGTGCCTTCTTTGCAATACTTTCTTGGCACCAAGAAAGTATGAAAAAAACAGAAATTAGAACTCTTTTAAAAACAATATCTCTGTGATATATATTTGTATCTTCTAAACAAATGTATCTATAAAAAAATACACTCTTTTAGATTTCTCTTCGTTACTTTCTTTCCGTAAAGAAAGTAACCAAAGAAGACGTATAGGGGCAGGGGTTTCGATTCCCCCGCCCCTATATACCCCTACCCCTAAAACGACCAAAGAGGAGACCTCTTTGGAATCTTCCTATCTTGACTGTACGTGCATACATAGAGGTGAAGTTTCTGTAATTTTCCTTGGTTTGTGCGATGTTGTAATAAGTGCATAGAGGTTTTATTCTTTAAACAAATTCTTTCTGTTTTTTGGGTTAATATATTCGAATTTATCGAAGTTTTTAATGCCGATAGAAGACAAAAATTCTATTGATTTTTCTCTGTCTTGTTCAGTATTATAATTTGTTATAAGGGGAACTCTCACAAGAATATTTTCGGGAGAAATCAACGAAACAAGTCTTTTCAGATTGTCGAGCATAATGCCGTTATCTTTATTGGTATATTTTTTGTATATTTCGGGGTTCGTGTCTTTGCAGTCAATTATGTAATAATCAATTGCACTTATACTTTTTTCAACGTTCACCCATGGAACGTTTAATGACGTCTCGGCGCACAAATGCCATTCCTTACCGCAAATGTTGCGAAATTCCGTCAAAAAATCGGGATATAACAACGGTTCTCCGCCGCCGAAGGTAACTCCGCCGTTTGTTGCAAGAAAGTATAGTTCGTCTATCTTAACTTCGTCGTATAATTCTTTTGGTGTCATGATTTTACGCTTGGTATCGGGCGAAAACGAAAACGGGTTTAGGCACATTTTACAACGCAGAGGACAACCGTGAAAACAAACAAGTGTCGTTACGCCCTGTCCGTCAGACTGCATTCGGTGTCTTGCGTAAGTAACAATAGGTGCTGTAATTATGTCACTTTCTTTTACCATGCGGGATCTCCCATCAAAGGAAGAATGTACTCGTCGATATGTATTTGTATCGGCTTTCCGTTTTCATCAAATTGTATGCTTACAAGATAATGTGTTCCCTCATGTGTAAAATCAAATGAATCCATATTATCCTTGTAGCCTAGATAGTTACCTTTCCATGCTGTCATTATTTCGTCTTTGCTATAGTTTTGAATATATTTAAGATAAGGAGTGGTGTTAAGGAGTGCTAATAACGACAATGTACCGGTATATTTCGTTTCGGGTGCAGTTGTTTTCGCTGTGGTTTCCGTTGTTTCCGGTGGGAGTATATCTCCCATAGTTATCATTGTTTCGGGAATAGCAATGTCGCCGTCAAGTTCTGCTGATTGTTCTGTTGGAAAAATACCGGATGTTGATGTGTCTATTACTTTGTCAACGAGGTTACAGCTTGTTGTTGAAACGGACAGCGTCGCCACAAGTCCTGCAACTGCAACTTTTTTACCGAGTGCTCTGCGTCTTTCAAGTTCTCTTTCAAGATAACGCACCTCAGCCTCACAACGAGGGCAGGTTCCAAGGCAATCGCCTTTGTATTTACATTCTTCTATAACGAGCTCAATCTCGTTCTTTTCAGCAATCTGTCGGCGGATATCTTTTAATATTTTACATTTGCTTTTGCCTGTCATAATTCTTGCTCCTTTCGGTGTGGTTGTGTGGTTTATCTAATAATACCACAAATAATGTTTATAAAAAAGTACTTTTTGTAAATAATATCCAAAAAGCTTATTCATACTTTTCAACTAATATAGACATTTTTTTGAGCAAAAAGGTTACAACAAAAAATAATTAAATTACTTGCAAGATTGGAGTTTATGTGTTATAATATATCTAATTATAGTTTATTATGCCGTATTGCGTTTAGTTTTACGGCGGAAATGAGGATGTATATAATGAGTGAAGCATATTTGTCAAGAGGCGTATCTGCCGAAAAAACAGACGTTCATAACGCGGTTAAAACATTGGATAAGGGCGTTTTTAAGGGCGCATTCTGTACTCTTATGCCTGATCCTACGGGTGACGAAAACTATTGCGCGGCTATGCATGCCGACGGCGCAGGTACGAAATCTTCTCTTGCTTACATAAAGTTTAAAGAAACGGGCGATTACACAGCATTTACTGACATTGCTCAAGACTCTATGGTAATGAACCTTGACGACCTTCTCTGCGTAGGTGCTACCGAAGGCTTCATTATGTCAAATACCATAGGCAGAAACGCTCACCGTGTTGACGGTAAGGCAGTTGCAGGAGTTATAAAAGGTTACACCGATTTTGTTGAAAAGATGCGTAAGTACGGTGTTGATATTACTATGTGCGGCGGTGAGACAGCAGACGTAGGCGACCTTGTTTCGACACTTATCGTTGACTCTACATTCTTCGTAAGAATGAGAAGAGACCAGGTTATCAACTGCGATAACATAAAGGCGGGCGACGTTATCGTCGGCTTTGCATCTTCGGGACAGGCTGTATATGAAGATAAGTACAACGCAGGTATGGGTTCAAACGGACTTACTGCGGCACGTCATTTGCTTCTTGCTCACGAGTATGCTGCAAAGTACCCTGAAACATATTCAAACACTATTCCCGATGCGCAGGTATATTGCGGTACGTACAAATTTAACGATATTCTTCCCGGAACAAACGTTACTGTAGGTGATGCTATTCTTTCTCCCACAAGAACGTACGCACCTATTGTAAAGGAAATACTCGATGCAAAGCGTGAAGCTGTACACGGTATGGTTCATTGCACAGGCGGCGGTCAGGTTAAGTGTAAGAACTTCGGTATCGGACTCCACTACATTAAGGATAATCTTTTTGACGTTCCTCCGTTGTTTAAGGCTATTGCAGAAAACTCCGACATTGCTCCCGCAGAAATGTACAGAGTATTTAATATGGGACACAGACTTGAAATGTACTGTTCTCCCGCTGATGCTGAATTTATGATAAAGACAGCGGAAAAGTACGGTGTTGAAGCAAAGATAGTAGGTAGAGTTGAAGCGAGTGACAGCGGCGAAAACAAGGTTACTATTAAAGCTAACGGCGCAGAATTCAACTATTAATTCAAATACACTTTAAAGAGGGTATAAAGAGTTGTTTAACAGAACGGTATTGACACTCGGCAAAGCCGAGATGAAAATGGTTATGAATATAGGCTCGATTCCTATGGTGGGAAGAACCACCAAGGGAACGGACTATGCTTATGCTCCCGGAGGAAGAGGGGGAATAGCGGCAGTTACGTTTGCTTCTCATTCTGTAGGCTCGGTTTTTTGCGCGCGTCTCGGTAATGACGAAAACGGCGAAACGCTCATAAACTATTATGACAGATGCAGAGTTGATACCCGATATATGACAAGGGACAATGATGAACCCACAGGTTTTTCAGTTACCATAAACGAGGCTAACGGAACTGCAAGGTCAATTGTTTTTCCCGGGGCGAATGATAATTTTGGCAGAAATGAAGTAGAGGGCGCGTTTTTGTGTTATCCCGATGCATTGTATCTGCAGTTTGACCTGCCCGACAGAGAAATAGTTGCCGCGACGAGAATGGCACAGAGGTGGAGAGTTCCCGTATTTATAGATGCAGGACCGAGAAAATTTGAATTGCCTTTGGAAAAACTTGAAAATGTTGAGATATTTTCACCTAACGAGGAAGAGGTGTTTAATTATACCGGTATTCTCCCGAGAACTCCTGAAAATAGCTTAAATGCCTGTATGTCTCTTGCAACAAAGATTCAAGCGAAGTATATAGTATTGAAGCTGGGCGAAAAGGGTTGCTTTATATACGACGGAAGCTACTACGATGTTGTACCATCTTATGATACGACGTTTATCGATGGCTCGGGCGCGGGCGACGTGTTTACTGCGGCTATGACTGCCGATTATTTGAAGCACGGCGATATAAAGGCGGCTTGTAAATATGCAAATCTTGCGGCGGCTATTATGGTCTCGCGCGAGGGTACTTATGACGTTATTCCGACACAAGATGATGTAAAACGTTTTGCCGATAGGTTGGGAGTAACTCTTAATTAAGATTTTTTGGGCGGCGCGAGATTTGTGCCGCCCCTAAATATATGTTAGTAAGCATATTGATCAGCGCAGAATGAAAGAATATAACATAACTATCTCAATTAGTTGTTAAACATGGATAATTTGTCGTTTTTTGATATGAAACAATATTATTTCAATTTTATGGAGGGGCATTTGCTATAATGAGTAAAACGTACTTAGGTATCGGTATCGCACTTACAATTGTTATTCTCATTGCAGTAAGTGTCTTATCGGGAAAAATGGCAAAGAACAAAAAAGGGGCTAATTCTTTTTTGGTGGCAGGCGCAATTATGGGGACACTTGTCGGAGGGTCGTCAACTATTGGCACAGCACAGCTTGCCTACCAATATGGAATGAGCGCGTGGTGGTTTACTTTAGGCGGAGGAATTGCCTGTTTTATTTTGGCTTTGGTATATGCAAAACCTTTCTGCTTGAGCAGACATACAACCTTGATGGGGTTTATTACAAAAGAATACGGAACGAAAGTCGGTGTACTTGCGTCAGCGTTTTCTTCCCTGGGAAGCTTTATAAATATTATTTCTCAGTTAATAGCCGCTACGGCAATTATTTCGGTTATTTTTCCAAAAGTATCTTTGGAATTTGCATTGATTTTTTCTGCAATTATTATGATATTGTATATTATTTTCGGCGGTGTAAAAGGAAGCGGATTTGTAGGAATTTTAAAAATGTTTTTGCTCTACGTCAGTATGGTAACAGCAGGCATTTTGGTTTTATACCTTTGCGGAGGGGTATCCCCCTTTTTAGAGAGTATAAGTAAAATTGAGAATTACGATAATGTTAATTTTTACAGTCTTTTTGCGCGTGGCATTGGAAAAGATTTAGGCGCGTGTCTTTCGCTTATACTTGGTGTTATTACCACGCAAAGTTATGCTCAGGCAATATTTATGGCGCAAAGCGAAAAACAAGCGGTTAACGGCGCTCTTATTAGTGCGGTGTTTATTCCGCCTATAGGGATCGGAGGGATATTAGTCGGACTTTATATGAGAGCGATGCATCCCGGAATTGTTTCAAAAACCGCATTGACATATTTTATAATACAATATATGCCACCTCTGTTTGGGGGGATAGTACTCGGAGCGTTGTTTATTGCAGTGGTGGGCACAGGCGCAGGACTGGCGTTGGGAATTGCGATTGTTATAAAGAAAGATATCTTACCGATAATGAAAAACATTGTTAAAGAAAAATTATACCAAAAAGTGACGGAAAAAAATCTTGTGATTTTGGTTTTATTGTTGGCGTGTGTTTTATCTATGGGACCGTTGGGGGACACAATACTGAACTTCTCATTTATGTCGATGGGATTACGTGGTGCGACTGTTTTTGCTCCGCTGTGTTTTGCACTCTTTTTATCGGGACGTGTTCCAAGTAAATATGCACAGCTTTCGATTGTTTTCGGACCACTGATAGTACTGGTGTTTAACTTGTGGGGAATTTTACCATTTGATCCGCTTTTTGCGGGCGTATTGGTATCTGTCTTAATTATGGTTGCGGGAATGGTTGAAAAGCGTTTATCAAAAAACAACTTTATTTAGATATGTTGGTTTCTGAAATTCATATTTCTTATACGAAAGGTTTTTGTAATGGCTTATACAAAGGAACAAAAGAGTTTTCTTTCTCCCGACAAGGAGACGGAAATAGTTTATTACGTTTATACCCCCGATGAAACGCCAAAGGCTGTTTTTCAGATTATTCACGGGATGTGTGAATATATGGAAAGATACGAGCATTTTGCAGAATATCTTTGCGAAAAGGGAATAGTTGTGTGCGGATTTGATATGCGCGGACACGGAAAAAGCGCGAAGACTAAAGAGGATTTAGGCTATTTCGGCGCTAAAAAGGGTTATGACTTTTTCAGCAAGGATACCGAGGAATTAAGACTTATAATGCGCGAAAAATACAGAAGATTGCCCTATATTATGTTTGGACACAGTATGGGAAGTCTTGTTCTCCGCGATTATATAGTTGACCACGGTACGGATATTGACGGCGCTATTATTTCGGGAACTGTCGGCGGAAAATATCCATTGAAGCAGGGAATAGCTTTGACCGAGTTTACTGCAAGATTTAAGGGCGGCAGGTCAAGACAAGAATCATTAAAAGAAGCGATAATGAAAGTTTTTGATATGGAGTTTGAGGAGAAAACGCCAAGAGCATGGATATCGCGTGATACGAACGTAGGTATTGAAAACGACAAAGACGAACTGTGCGATTTTACTTTTACTTCAAGAGGCTTTAACGACTTGCTTCGTTTGTATGATAACGTGTCGTATCCCGAGTGGGCGGAAGATGTGCCTAAAAGTCTGCCTATATTTATAATAAGCGGTAGCGATGATCCTATAGGCGGAAAGGGCAAGGGGGTTACCGAAGTTTACGAAAGCCTTGTTGATGCAGAAATAAACAATCTTACGTTTAAACTTTATGAAGGCGCGAGACATGAACTTGTAAACGAAACGAATAAAGAAGAAGTGTTTGAGGATATACACGTTTGGTGCGAGAGCGTTATTGAAGGCGTTATCGAGTGTATGAAATTAAACTGAAAGAGAGATTTTGTATGGCTGGAAAAATTCTCGGAATAGATTACGGTGAAGCAAGAACGGGTGTGGCTGTAAGCGATGCGTTAGGTTTTCTTGCGAATGGTATCGGAAATATAGAAGAACGTGATATAAACAGACTTATAAACAAGATTGCCGAAAAGGCGGTTGAGCTTTCGGTGGAAAAAATTGTTATGGGATATCCCGTTAATATGAATGGAACACTGGGACCGAAAGCCGAAAAGGTTGCAAAACTGGCGGAAAGACTGAAAGAGAAAACAGGTCTGCCCGTTGTGCTGTTTGATGAAAGATGCACTACTATGGCGGCGCATCAGTTTTTGAATGAGACGAACACAAGAGGCAAAAAAAGAAAGGGCGTTGTTGATACCCTTTCAGCACAGATTATTTTGCAGAATTATATGGATAGTAATAGGCCTTAAGAAACCTACTTTCTTTAAGGAAGAAAGTAGGCAAAGAACCTTTTAAAAAGGGGATAGTGCTACACTTTATGTTTGCACTAACTAATGTAAGTACAAAAGTTTTTGCGGGTTCCAAAGGAGTTTTTTTCAAAAAGCATCTTTGGTGGGTTTTAGGGCGGAGCCATAACTAAATTATACTAAAATAACAAAAACCCTTTTGGTTAAAAAGGGTTTTTGTCTTAAAATGGTTATATCAGACTTGTAAGCCGGGTTCTGTGAAAAGCATAAAGCTTAACCGCGTTCATCTATCTTCGCTTGGCGTTACCGACAAGCTTCGGGTAAAAACCCGCGCCACCCAAGAGTAAACGACGGGCAGCCGCTTGCATTTCTGCAATACTCTTATACGGTGTTGCTTCGGATAGGGTTTACATTTCCTCTATGTTACCATAGAGCAAGGTGAGCTCTTACCTCGCCTTTCCACCCTTACCTATACGTACAAAATATTAGCGGTATAGGCTGTTTTGAAAAAACAGCCTAACCATCTTTACTCGGTATGGCGAAGCCATCCGCAAATAGTATAGGCGGTATATCTCTGTTGCACTCTCCCGGGAGTTGCCTCCGGCGGACGTTATCCGTTATCCTGCCCTATGAAGCCCGGACTTTCCTCGCGATACGACCTTTCGGCATAATATCACGCGAACGCGCGGTCTGGTACGGTATATATTATATTTATTTTATTATTTTTTGTCAAGTTGGAGAAAGAAAAATGGACAAGCTGACTTTTGACGGTATTGAAGTCAAGGTAGTAAAAAAGAGAATAAAGAATATGTATCTCCGTATTAATAAACGCGGAGAAATTGTTGTTTCTGCCCCTATGTTTCTGTCAGATTCTGCGGTGGAAAGCTTTGTTTTTTCAAAACAAAAATGGATAAAGTCGGCGATAGGCAGAGCGCAAAGTAAGCAAAAGCAAAAAAGAACTTTTGACGAGGGGGAAGAATTCTTTTTGCTGGGCAGAAAAAGTGTTTTGCATACCGATACTGCAAGAAATGGGGGCTATTATTTTAAAGGAAACGAACTTGTTATATGCATAGGTGAAAACAGTACGCCTGAATCAAGACGGAAAGCGTTAGTTGGGTTTTACAGAGATGCTATGAATGAAATTTTACCCGATATTTTTGCAAAGTGTCAGAAACAATCGGGGCTTTATGCTAACGAGTGGCGCGTAAGAGATATGACAACACGCTACGGAAGCTGTAACACAAAAGAAAAAAGAGTATGGATTTCTGTATGGTTAATGGAAAAGCCACTTGAGTGTGTTGAAGCTGTGGTATATCACGAACTTGCACACCTTAAAGTAAAAGGGCATGGAAATGAGTTTTACGAGTTGTTATTGAAAATTTGTCCTGACTACTGGAATATATATAATATTTTGAAATAAACAGCGGTTATAAAGCAAACTTGTTGCATTTATAACCGCCTTTTCTTATTAAAAATACATACAGAAATATTTGCTGTTGGATAGTTATTCATTTCCCGCAGATGTATAGTCGCATACTTCTGCTTCAATAACTACTTTTTGTCAGTTTTAGTGTTTTGTATACCAATATAGCAAGAAAAAGATTCTATTATTTTAAAAAAACAAGTTTCTTGAAAATATTTTCCCAAACATAAGATAATGGAAAAACTGTTTAAATATCCATAAATATAATATTGATAACATACATATAAATATACTATTTATCCCATTTTCTTAATATTAAGAGCGTGGATTTGTTTCGCTACACCCCTTATCAATATTGATAATATCGATTATCACAATTAAGAATTGTCAAATGGGGAAGAAGTTATTAAAATAAGGTTACAGTTTTTGTTTGGAGGAAATAAAAATGAAAACAAAGAACTATACTTTAGTAGATAGCGTGGAAAAACTGGAAGAAGCGATTGCGCGCACAAGAGAAGCGCAGAAAAAGTTTTCTACTTTTACCCAGGAACAGGTAGATAAGATTTTTCTTGCAGCAGCGTCAGCGGCAAATAAAGCCAGAATTCCCCTCGCTAAAATGGCAGTTGAAGAAACAGGAATGGGAGTCGTAGAAGACAAGGTTATCAAAAACAACTACGCTTCCGAATATATTTATAACGCCTATAAAAACACCAAGACTTGTGGCGTAATTGAAGAAGATAAAGCTTACGGAGTCAAGAAAATAGCAGAACCTTTAGGTGTTATCGCAGCGGTTATTCCTACTACTAATCCTACCTCAACCGCAATTTTTAAGTGTCTTATTGCTCTCAAAACCCGCAATGCAATCATCATTAGTCCTCACCCTAGAGCGAAGAACAGCACTATTGCGGCTGCAAAGTTAGTTCTTGAAGCAGCTGTTGCGGCAGGTGCACCCGAAGAAATTATTGCGTGGATAGACGTTCCGTCGTTGGAGTTAACCAACACGGTTATGAAAGATGCAGACATAATATTGGCTACGGGCGGTCCCGGTATGGTTAAGGCGGCATATTCCAGCGGTAAGCCCGCCCTTGGTGTTGGCGCAGGGAACACACCCGCTATAATAGATGATTCAGCCGATATTCTTTTGGCGGTTAACTCAATTATACATTCGAAAACTTTTGATAACGGTATGATATGCGCTTCTGAGCAGTCGGTTATCGTTCTTGAAAGCGTTTACGGTGCAGTGAAAAAAGAGTTTGCTAAACGCGGCTGTTATTTCCTTAATCCCAAAGAAACCGAAAAGGTTCGCAAGACGATTATAATAGACGGCGCACTTAATGCGAAGATAGTAGGGCAGCCTGCTTCTAAAATCGCAGAACTTGCCGACATAACCGTTCCCGAAGGCACAAAGATTCTTATAGGTGAGGTTGAAAGTGTAGACCTTTCCGAAGAATTTGCTCACGAAAAGCTCAGTCCCGTACTTGCTATGTACAAGGCGAAGGATTTCGGCGATGCTCTTAACAAGGCTGAACAGCTTGTGGCTGACGGCGGATACGGACATACATCAAGTGTATATCTTAACGAAATGACCGAGCAAGAAAAGCTTGCAGAGTTCACAGCCCGTATGAAGACTTGCCGTGTTCTCGTAAATACCCCCTCATCGCACGGCGGTATAGGAGACCTCTATAACTTTAAACTTGCACCGTCGCTTACCTTGGGGTGCGGCTCATGGGGCGGCAACAGCGTATCTGAAAACGTAGGTGTAAAGCACCTCTTAAATATTAAAACAGTAGCTGAAAGAAGGGAAAATATGCTTTGGTTCCGTGCGCCTGAAAAGGTATACATAAAGAAAGGTTGTTTGCCTGTAGCACTCGATGAACTCAGAAGTGTACGCGGTGCAAAAAAAGCGTTTATAGTAACCGATACGTTTCTCTATCAGAATGGCTACACAAAACCGATAACTGATAAGCTTGACGAAATGGGTATTGCACATACTACGTTCTTTAATGTTCAGCCAGATCCCACCCTCGCTAATGCTACCGAGGGCGCTAAACAGATGACGGCGTTTGCGCCCGATACTATTATCGCCCTTGGTGGCGGTTCAGCAATGGATGCCGCAAAGATTATGTGGGTGCTCTACGAGCATCCCGAGGCAGACTTTATGGATATGGCGATGCGCTTTATTGATATACGTAAGCGTGTATATACCTTCCCCAAGATGGGTGAAAAGGCATACTTTATCGCGATTCCTACCTCTGCGGGTACAGGTTCCGAGGTTACACCGTTTGCTGTTATAACAGACGAAAAGACAGGGGTAAAATATCCTCTTGCCGACTATGAATTGCTTCCTGATATGGCGATTATTGATACAGACTTCCATATGAGTGCGCCTAAAGGACTTACTGCCGCATCGGGTATTGACGCGGTTACCCATGCAGTTGAGGCCTATGCAGCAATGCTTGCGACAGACTATACCGACGGTCTTGCGCTTCAGGCTCTTAAGAACATTTTCAAATATTTGCCCCGTGCATACGACAATGGTCAAACCGACGTAGAAGCGCGTGAAAAGATGGCTAATGCTGCAACAATGGCAGGTATGGCGTTTGCCAATGCATTCCTCGGTGTATGTCACTCTATGGCTCATAAACTCGGCGCATTCCACCATTTACCTCACGGCGTTGCTAATGCTCTTATGATTGAAGAAGTGCTTCGTTTTAATGCGGCTGAAGCGCCCGCAAAGATGGGTACTTTCTCGCAGTACGATCATCCTCACACACTTGCTCGTTATGCAGAGATTGCCGATTATCTCAATCTCGGCGGTAAGACCGACGAAGAAAAGCTTGAAAAGCTTATTCAAGCTATTAACGAACTTAAGGAACGCGTTGGTATTAAAAAGACTATCAAGGACTACGGTATCGACGAAAAGGACTTCCTTGAGCGTCTTGACGATATGGTTGAACAGGCGTTCGATGACCAGTGTACAGGTGCTAATCCCCGTTATCCCCTTATGAGCGAAATTAAGCAAATGTACCTTAATGCATACTACGGTAACCATTTTGTAGAAACAGCGAAGCCTACCGAAGCAGATATTAAAACATCTAAAAAGAAATAAAAATAAGCGGTATATGGTTTTTTAGCCATATACCGCATTTTGTGTTTTACCTATTATCTCTATATTCTTCACATAATTTAATAAAATATTCAAACAGTTTTGAGCCGTCGCATGTATCGTTTCTCGCCATACTGAAACAAGTTCTTTCAGGGTGCCATTGAACTGCAAAAATGGGTAATTCCGTATGTTCAATAGCTTCAATGTATTTATCTTGCCAATATGCAGTTGCGCGAAGTCCTTTTCCTAAATCTTTAAGTGCTTGGTGATGCGCACTGTTGATAGAAACATTTTGACCGTAAAGTCTACCAACTATACTGTTTTCATTGGCAGTAATTGAGTGAACGGAGTCTATTTTGTTGATACGTTTATGTAGATCAGCTTCTTTGATGTCTTGATAAAGTGTACCGCCGAAATAAATATTTATTAACTGAAATCCACGACATATACCAAAAACGGGCTTTCCTGCGTCAATATATGCCTTTAGGAGTGCAAATTCAATCTCGTCGCGCTCGTTGTCTATATTAACTGAACCGTTTATTTCTTCATTATAATATTTTGGATTAACGTCGCTGCCGCCGCACAGTATAAGTCCGTCATATTGGGTATCTATTGTGGGTGGGTAGTCAGAGATAGCTTCAGCTCCCAAACGTTCAACGGCATCAATATAATATTCTATTCTTGTTTTTCCCGAAAGTAATAGTCTAATCTTTCTCATAAAAAATAAACTCCCAAGCGGCATTATTTGGTTGAAAAAAGCCTGTTCATTTGAACAGGCTTTTTTTGGAGCTGTTAGCCGGAATTGAACCGGCGACCTCATCCTTACCAAGGATGCGCTCTACCATCTGAGCTATAACAGCATTCCACCGAGAAAACATTATAGCAAAACAATGCAATATTGTCAAGTACTTTTTTTATTATTTTCATTTGTTTTGTTTTTTGTTGCACTTATTTAGCGTATGTGTTATACTTACTTCGGGGTGAAACAAAATGACCAAGATTTTATTTGTCTGCCATGGCAATATTTGCAGAAGTCCTATGGCAGAATTTATAATGAAAAAAATAGTAAGCGATGCCGGATTATCTTCAGAGTTTTATATTGAATCCGCCGCTACTTCTACAGAAGAGATAGGCAATCCTGTGCATTACGGAACAAGGCAGGTTTTGCGAAAATATAACGTTGACTTTTCAAAAAAGAGGGCGGTGCAGATAACCCCTTCCGATTACAAAAAATATGACCTTATAATTGGTATGGATTCATACAACCTGCGTAATATGAAGCGCATATTTGGCGACGATACCGAAAACAAGATTTCTCTTTTACTTGATTATACGGACGAACCGCGCGACGTTGCTGATCCTTGGTATACGGGGAATTTTGAAGCTACGGAGTCCGACGTGTTAAAAGGTTGCTACGCGCTATTTGAAAAATTAAAAAATTCATAACAATTTTGTGTTGCAAAAACGTAAAAACAGCGGTATAATTGTTAGGCAAAACGTTATGACATTTGATTATGTAAAGGAAGTTATAATAAATGAAATTTGATTGGAAAAAAGCGCTAAAAATAGCTTTATGCGTATTCGGTCTGTTTTTGGCTATATTGTATTGGCAGCCTTTTATCACTTTTTTAGGTGTAGTAATTGCCGCAATGAACCCTCTGATTATAGGTGGGATTATTGCTTATATAGTCAACATATTGATGAAGCGTTATGAAAAGTGTTTTTTCCCGAAAAGAAATGCTAAAGCTATTTCAAAAATGAGGCGCCCATTGTGTATGGTTTTTGCCTTTTTGACGGTAATAGTTGTGTTGGCGGCAGTAGTTTGGTTGATAGTCCCACAGCTCATATCTTGCATTCAAATTATGCTGTCGTTTGCATCAAGGGTACCTGCACTTATGAAAGAATTTATTGAAAAAGCGCAGAACTGGGACTTTATACCGGACAAAGTTATTGAGTATTTGGCGGCAATAGACTGGGAATCAAAGATAGGCCAGTTTGTAACTCTTGTAACAAACGGTGTAGGAGACGTTGTAAATACCGTTGCAAAAACCGTTGTCGGAATTGTTTCGGGAGTGATAACAGGTGTACTCGGTCTTATCTTCTCGATATATTTGCTTCTTGATAAAGACAGACTAAAAAGACAATTCAGAAAACTTGCTGAAAATTATTTTCCCGAAAAAGTATATGGCAAAGTTTTCTACTTTTTAGAAATATTGAACGATTCATTCAGCAAATTTTTCGTAGGGCAGATAACCGAAGCTGTTATTTTAGGTGTACTTTGTACTCTGGGAATGTTGGTATTTGGTTTCCCGTTTGCAACTATGATAGGCGCATTGATCGCAGTAACTGCACTGATACCTATTGCAGGTGCGTATATAGGTGCAATAACCGGTGCTTTGATGATACTTACGGTATCTCCCGTAAAAGCGCTTTGGTTTATAGTGTTCATACTTATTTTGCAACAGCTTGAAGGTAACATAATTTATCCTAAAGTAGTTGGTTCATCTATAGGACTTCCGGGATTGTGGGTGCTTGTTGCGGTAACGGTTGGCGGTGGTTGCTACGGTGTTGTCGGTATGCTTGTGGGCGTTCCGTTATTCTCGGCGGTATACCGTATAATTAGAGAAGATATTGAAAGAAAGAACAGTCCCCAAAACAGCGTTCAGGTAACTGAACCGAGCGTTGAACCGAGTGAAGAGAAAAAAGACGCTGAAATTAAGGAAACAGCGGAAAAAACATAAGAAAACTAAATAAGAAACGTATTGACAATTCGGTGTAAATCGGCTATGATTATATTGTAAGAAATTTAAAGATATTATAGATAAGAGAGGTACAAACCAATGGCAGAAGAATTTATGGGTGATGAAATATTTACATTAACAGACGAAGAGGGCAACGAAAGCGAATTTGAGCTTATTGCAAGTCAGGAAATAGACGGCACTACCTACGTAGCGCTTGTACCATATGATCCCGAAAAGAAAGATGCTGAAGAACAGGAATACGTTGTTCTTAAGCTCGAAGTGGACAAAGACGGAGAAGAACTTCTTGTTACTATCGATGATGATGATGAATTTGAAAAAGTGGCAGAGATTTTTGAAGATATGCTCTTTGACGAAATCGATTACGACGCAAACTAAAATTTATTCAAAAAAATTACAGTAATTAAATTTTATCGTTTGAATACAATAATAGTATTCCTGCTTTGTTTGTGATAAACGGGTAATTAAACCCACAAATTATTAAAGGAGCCCGGACTTTCGGTATGGGGAATGCAGACCTCCTCCTATGTGCCTATTATACGTGTATAGAGGGAAGCTGGTAGCACAAACTATTGAAGAGGGCACCGCCTTGCACATGCAGGGTTGCTTAATTTCCGTTTACACGGCCCGGTGGGGCTTAATAAAAGGCACTCGGTTATAGAAATATAGCCGAGTGTTTTTTTGTTTTATGAGTAACAGACAGTCAGGAGCGTTGCTCCCGAACCCACACCAAAGAGGGTTTTTGAAAAAAGCCCCTTTGGAAACCGCAAAAACTTTTAAATGGGATGTCGAGGGCGCCATCCCCTACGAAGATACTCTGCTTGTTTATGCGTTTATTCAAAGTTTTTGGGATTCTTAAGACCTTTTTTCAAAAAGGTCTTAAGGTGAATACAAACAAAAAAACGGCGGGGGAAAATCCCTCGCCGTAAAATGTTTTTGTAAATTATTTGTCCGATTTCATAAGCTCGGATGCAGATGTTGCAAGACCCGCAAGCGACTGTATTTCACTTGGTATAATAATCTTCGTCGCGTTACCGTTAGCAGCTTCAACGAATGCTTCAAGGCCCTTCAAGGCAACAATTTCTTTAGTGGGGGCAGCCTCGTTAAGAAGCTTGATACCCGTTGCATTTGCTTCCTGGATTTTAAGAATAGCCTCGGCTTCACCGGCAGCTTCAAGAATTTTTGTTTCTTTCAATGCTTCTGCTTCAAGAATAGCCGCTTGTTTTTTAGCTTCTGCTTCAAGGATCATAGATTGCTTTCTACCTTCGGAAACAAGAATTTGAGAATTCTTTTCACCCTCTGCACGCAAGATAAGCTCACGTCTTTCGCGTTCTGCTTTCATCTGTTTTTCCATAGCATCTTGAATTTCTTTAGGCGGAATAATATTCTTAAGCTCAACTCTGTTAACCTTAATACCCCAAGGGTCAGTTGCTTCATCAAGAATAGCGCGCATTTTCGTGTTAATGATATCTCTTGAAGTAAGTGTGGCGTCAAGTTCAAGCTCACCTATAATATTACGCAACGTCGTAGCAGTAAGATTTTCGATAGCGGCGATGGGGTTAGTAACACCGTAGGTGTAGAGCTTACAGTCGGTTATCTGATAGAAAATAACGGTATCTATCTGCATTCTTACGTTATCCATTGTGATAACTGGTTGGGGGGGAAAGTCCGCAACCTGTTCCATAAGGGTAACCTTTTTTGAAACTTTGTCAATAAAGGGAATCTTGAAATGGATACCCGTAGTCCAGGTAGAACTATAGGCACCGAGACGTTCAACAACGAAACCGTAAGCTTGAGGAACAATGTGTATATTACTTACGATAATAAGGAACAGTACTATAACAGCTCCAATAATAAATCCTGTCATAAAATAAAACCTCCAAAAAATTATTTTTTTATGCAAACGAGCTTTACGCCGCGAATTTCTTTTACGGTAACAAGTTCGTTTTTATCAATAATAGAACCGTCTTCTGAAAGCGCAGACCAAACTTTGCCAAAAATTTTAACTGCGCCCTTGCCTTCGATGTTGTCTATTTTTTCAACAACGAGAGCTTCGTTTCCTACAACTGTATCAAGGTTGGTTTTTACCAAGGGAGTTTTTTGGAAAAGCTTTTTCCAGAGTGTTTTTGACATAATAACCAGCACAGTTGAGAGGGTAAGAAAAATCAATACTTGAAGCCATACCGGAATATTAAAAGGTAAAAGTGAAAGAATGACAGACAGAATTCCTGTAGGAATAAACCATATCGTTACAAGATCACCGACAATACATTCGACTACTATAGCCAGTACGGTTACCGCAGCCCAAACGTAAGGCATATACTCTATCATAACAAACGCCTCCTATATATATGTTATTTATTTAATTATATCATATACGTTAACTGTTGTAAATATTTATAGTAGAAGAAAATAGGGGCTTTATTTTGGTGTAAATCAACAAATTTTTTTAGGCGAATAAAACTTGTTGACAAAATAATATTCGTTTGATATAATTGGTGAAAGCAGTCGTGTTTTTGTTATGGGAATACGACATATTTTATGTTAATAATTGAAACAGCCGAGGATTCCGGCAGACCCTTGGTAAGAATGTTTCTTAAAAAAACAAAACTATAATTATGCTGCCGGGAATGGAGAATTTTATGTTTGAAAAGGTAAAAGAACTTTTGGAAGAAGCACTTCAGATCAATCCCGATGAAATTACAATGAAGAGTGAGCTCGTAGGCGATTTGGGAATCAACTCTCTCGAACTTGCAGATCTTGTTCTTTCATGCGAGGAAAAGTTTGACATTGAAATCAAGGACGAAGAAATTCACAAATTTGTTACTGTAGGCGACGTTGTAAACTATCTTTCCGATGTTGTCGGAGAATAAGAATACTTAAAAAAACGTATATCTTTGCTGTTTGTTTTTGATAAAAATTGGGGAAGGGGAAGTATATGGGAAAGTTTTTTATTACTGTTGGAATAATGCTATATATAGCCTTTATGATTTGGCTGATATGGGTAATTTATTCTCGAATAACTGCAAGAAAAATATTGAGAGAAGGCAGAAATAAGAAAAACTTTGCTTTTAGCTACTTAAGCACACGTTTCAGTCGGATTAATACGATAAGAGGTGTTAAGTTGCTTATAGAAAACTCCCCCGAAAGACGCGGAAAGTACATAGCTGACCTGGGGCTTGTTTTTGTAAACAAGGGTGGGATTATGATAGTTACCACGGTTCCCGGATCCGGATTTATTGATGTAACCGAGGGCGGTACATGGAACCGTATAGTAAACGACAAGTTTTATTCTTTCGAAGATCCGTTTATCAGAAGCAAAGAAAATGTTAAGTCTATGAAGTTCTTTTTGAGAAATGAGGGCGTTGAGAACATACCTGTCCATGACGTTGTGATATTCTCGGGAAAGAGAGTTAAGTTCTCAAAGAGATTGAACGGACTTATTACAGCGGATGAGATTGCGCCTTTTATGTCTGACGTAAATAAGGACAAGTTCCTTACGTCCGGTGAAATTCGCGCAGTTGTAAAGCTTTTGAAACAGAAAAGCGCGTAAAAAAGTGCAGAGAAAAAGACCGATTATAACCGGTCTTTTTTTGATGTCTTTTATCTTCTTGAAATTAATTTTGCCGAAAACAGCCAGGCTGCCGTTAGAGCGATAATATTGACAATTACCGTAAATACAGTATTCATAAAGAAGTCAAGGGTGAGTATATATGTCAGCGTGTCATTGAAAAATGAACCTTGGAATTTGTCCGAAGCCAGTGGGAAAAATATGTGATGCATATCCGACCAAAGCGTATCAAAATACGTGCCGCTTCCATTTATAAGATGTTTTACGAGTACTACGCCGAAAAACAGGGCAAAGGCACCAAAGAAACCAATAACAACACCGAGCGAATATTTGTAAATTATTTTTCTGACGGTATTTTTTCTGGTAAACATATATACACCACATATAATTAACAAGGAAATACATACGAAAAGAACTGTTTTTGCAGCTGAAAAGACCGGTCTTACGTCATCCATGTGTGTTACAGCCTCTTCGCCGAAAATATCAACCTTGTCAACTGTTTCTCCGTTCAAATTAATTTCGTTCATTTGCAGAGCAAAGCTTTGTTTTTTGTTTGCCAAAAAGTCTGTAATATGAGAAATAATATCATCAAACTGTTCAGAAGTGAATGCCGCCGACTTAGAGCTGTCTCCGCCTATATAGCGAATAACTGTTGTCTCGTTATCATTAGGGTATATACCGCATTTTTTTAGCTGATTGCGGTAATATGTATCTCTCGTGCTTATTATGGTTACGGGTATAAGCACAGAAGCTAAAATAATACAAATGGTAAAAAGGATTACTGCTATTCTGTCAAGCAATTTCATAAAAAACACCTTCTAAATAACATTTTTTAAAAGAATGCCCAAATTACCGCTATAACGATTGCGGGAAGCATATTTGCAACTCTGACCGAATTTTTGCGGAGAAGATTCAAGCCGACGCAGAAAATAAGGATTGAACCGACAAGAGAGAGATTATGTAAGGCCGCATCTGTCATGTAGGGCTCGATAATTTTTGCGGCAAGGGTAAAACCGCCCTGCAATATTGCTACAGGAATGGCTGAAAAAACGCAGCCTTTTCCGACTGATGACGTCATTACGATAATAATAATAAAGTCGAGCAAAGATTTTACAAGCAGTATTGAGTAATCGCCGAACAAACCGTCGTTTATAGAACCAACGACAGTCATTGCGCCTACGCATACTGTTATAGATGCGCTGACAAAACCTTCGACGAAAGTAACGTCTTTAGCGTTACCTGTTTTTTTCTTTAGCCATTCGCCGAAGCGTTCGATAAGTCCGTCGATATTTATTATTTCTCCAATGAGCGTACCAATGGCCATACTTGATATCATCATCAGAGTTCCGCCGCTTGTCAGTTTTCCGTCGGATACTGTCATTATTTTTTCCAACGCGCCGCTGACGCCGATAAACATAACACAGATACCGGTTGATTTAACAAGTGCGCTTTGCAGACTTTCTTTTAAAAACTTACCGAAAAGAGCGCCGATAAGTCCGCCTGCTAAAATAGCGGCGACGTTTATTATTGTTCCGAGTCCTATCATATTCTTAACCTATTCTTTAAAAAGTTTAATGTGTTAGCAAAACATTTTATAAAGAGAGCTTGTACCAAGTCTTGAAACTCCGATATCAAGGAATTTTACTGCATCGTCAATGGATTTTATACCGCCTGCCGCTTTTACTTTTATTTTACCGCCGACTTCTTTTACCATAAGTTCTGCATCGTGGAAGGTTGCACCGCCGCCGGCAAAACCGGTAGAAGTTTTTATATATTCAGCGCCGCTGTTTGCAACTATATTGCACATAATTTTTTTCTCATCATCGGTTAAAAGGCAGGTTTCGATTATAACCTTGAGCAGTTTTCCGTTACAAGCTTCTTTTATTGCTTTTATTTCGCTTGAAAGGGTATCGTATTTGCCTTCTTTGAGTGAACCGATATTGATTACCATATCTATTTCAGCAGCTCCGTTTTTGACAGCGTCTGCCGTTTCAAAAACTTTTGTTGCAGTTGTCATATATCCATTGGGAAATCCTATTACCGTACAAATGGGAAGTTTACCCTCAACGTAGTCGACAGCTTGTTTTACAAAAGAAGGCTGAATACATACCGAAGCAGTTTTAGCCAAAAGTCCCTCGTCGCAAATACGCTTAACGTCTGCCCAAACGGATTCTTGTTTTAATATGGTGTGGTCGCAAAATGAAAGTATTTCTTTGCCTGTGTAATTGCCGTATTTTTTTTCGAGTTTGTTTGTGTCAAGCATAATTAAACCTCTGTTTTTGAAAAAATTAGTCAACTATTCTGATTTCTTTGATTATAGGTCTGTTTTGTGGGAGAACTGAACCGTTGTTATCGGTAACGGGGGTGTTTTTGCAGATTTTGTCAACAATATCCATTCCTTTGGTGACTCTGCCGAAAGCAGCGTATTGACCGTCGAGACGTGTATCATCTTCGTGCATGATAAAGAATTGCGAAGCAGCGCTGTTATAGCTGCCTGAACGAGCCATGGAGAGCGTACCTTTTGTGTGGCTGATGTTGTTTTCAACGCCGTTATAAGCAAACTCGCCTTTAATGGTAGGTGTTTCCTCATCGTTAATTCCGTTTCCGTTGGGATCTCCGCCCTGCATCATAAATCCGTTTATTATACGGTGAAATGACACACCGTTATAGAAACCGTCATTTATAAGGTCGATGAAGTTTTTTACTGTAATAGGTGCCGTTTTTGCATCAAGTGCCGCGGTGATAATGCCGTAGTTTTCAATTTCGATTTCGATGGTATATGATTCTTCTGCAAGCCCCACATCTTTACTTCCGCATGCTGTTATGAAGAATATTAATGTCAAAAGCCCCAAAAACGCTATGAATTTTTTCATTTTTTATCTCCTTCTGGTTACGATTATTAAACAATACAAAATATCTTATCATATTAACTAATTTAATGCAAGAGAATTAATGAAAAATGACCAAATTATTTGGTGTTGGTATAAATGCATTAATTTTCGATTGACAAAATTTAATTTTTTGTGTACAATATACTTTAAAGATAATACACTAAAAACTAATTAGGGAGAAAGATTATGAAAAATTTTATGCATTTTTCAATGATTGCGGTGGCAATACTTTTGGTAGCTGTTATGGCTTCTATGTTTGTTGCTCCCGTATCAGCCGCATCCGGAGAGACGATTTATATTTCGGATAACGGTACCGGCGACGGCTCTTCGCCAACAAGTCCTTTGAAGGCGGTAGAAAGAGTAGCACTTGATACAACGAAAACTTGTACACACGGGGTAACAGCGGAAAATGCGAGTAGATATTATTGCTCTTGTTTCAGCTCGACCGGAGAAAACTTTTCGCTGAACAGCGTACTGTATCAAGCTGTTGAAAAACTGAATAATAAAGGTGGTACGATTGTACTTGTAGGGGACGTAAAAATAGGCGTTGAGAATACCGTTGCTGCCAACAGATATTCTGACAGAGACTTTTTTATGCCGACCCACGGTAATAATAAGATCACTATCAAAGGCCAAGGCGGTAGACTTATCATAGAGGAAGGTTCACACTTGTGTCTCGGTGGAGATACCGTGTTTGATGATATAACCATAGAATCTGTTTTGAATCCGTATGATTCGGGCGATTATGATGATTCTACGATTTGCGCATACGGTTATAACGTTGTTTTCGAAGACGGTGTTGTTTGCACGAATAACGGAGTGGGAATTACTAACGATACAGTAAGCAACTTTATTTCCTTGGCAGGCGGTAGAAGATATGGAAATCTTACGTCAGATGTAAATTTGACTATTAAAGGCGGTTCTTGGGATAGAGTATACGGCGGTAACAGAGGTCTTGCTAACCATACCCATTGGGGAGATATAAACGTTACTATTGCCGGAGGTACTATTGGCGGTGCTGTTTGGGGAGATTCACAGGAATCTACGCTTCATTGCGGTAATACGTATTATCATATTACCGGAGGTACTTTCTTCAATATTATTTATGCTCACTCGGGTACCGGAGTAGGATATAAGAATTCAACTGTATATTTCAAGATAGACGGCGGTGAATTCACATACTCTTCGCCGTTCAGAAAATACAATGGTGTTACTTTGGATTCAACGTGTATTCAGCCATATGTTACGTTTGACCTTTCAGATTACATCGGAAATACGGCAATAACAAGCTCTAAATTTCCTACAAGCAGATTGGCCGATGCGATATATTATCCTGCTGATATGGTTTCGTCTGTAAGTGTGAAAACAGCACCATCAAACGATCTTATGTTTGTTGGTGAAGCGTACAAAGCAGACGGTTTGGTAATTAATGTTACTTATACCGACAGTAAAACTGCACAAATTACTTACTCTCCCGACGACAGTAAATTTATATTTAACGGTGATAGCAGCGAAGCAGGAAAGAATGTTACCGTTACAGGTACTTATTGCGGAAAAACCATAACCGGTTTGAATAAAACGGTAAAGGTTGTTGATGACCCGACACCGACAGTTTTAGGTGCACAGATTAGCACCAAAAATACAAAAGGCGGACTTCGATTTGTTGCGGAAATGTCAAGAAGTGCCGAAAAAGATGTAACTGTAAAGGATTACGGTTTCTATATTTGGGACGGTTCCGTTTACGGTGCAAGTAAGATTACCGATATAAGCACAGTACAAGGCATAGAAGAATTGACAGCATTCGGAACAAAATTCAGAGAAGAATATGATGAACTTGGTGTTTACAACAATGACGAAAAAACCACGTTTGCTGCAGTTTATGATGACATTCAGTTAAATGACTACGATAACTATATCGTTGCTGTTGCATATATAGAGTATGACTATAACGGAAAGACATATACAAGCTATTCTGATGCTATAAGCAGAACCGTACTTGAAGTAGCAAATGCTGCGTATGCAGACGAAATGGATCAGGAAACTGAAAAAGATAAACAATGGATAAAAGCCAATATTCTCGATAAGTATGATGAATATGTTGCAGCTTCAAGCAATCTTTACGATTCTGAAAATGCAGAAAGACTCCGTGATATTGTTGTAGCTGAGATGAATGCGAATGCTAACTTTGCATGGACACCGAGTACAAATATTGATTTGACCGAAGAGGTTATTGCGAACGGCGTTAAGCACAGCGGCGGAAAGACGTACACGGCAGGCACAATTTATTACGGTATGCCGTATATTAACAACGCAAAACATGAACTTGGAGAATTTAAATCGTACATAAAGACCAGATCGGACGGAACAAACGTATATTACGGTCCTATAGAGGGTATAAATGATTTTGGTTATACCGGCGATCAGGCAACTTATGTTGAGTCTAATAAGTATAAGTTAGATGAAAAATATTATGAAATAGAAAGCTTTTTCCCTGCATCCGACTATACCGGAATGATAGTTAACGTATGGAACAAGGTTGGAACCAATAAGGTTTGGTTGACGACTCTTACAAGCTTTATTCCCGGAAAACAGGGAACTGTTGCTGTAGGCGGTTATAAGGTTGCATCTACAGCCAAATATACGGATGCAATTGTGGCATCTGTCGGCGAAGCAGGAATGAAAGCGGCTTACGCTGCATGTAAGCGCGGAGACGTGTTGATTTGTTGTCAGAGCGACGAAGCAGGCGCAGGAAGAAGTATTTACATGGTTATGGAAGATGCCGGTAGCGGAGATGCGCTGAAGCTTATGACTTTCAATCCTACTATGAAAAACAATACTCACTTCCAGTCGACTGAAAAAACGTATGATTCTTTATACAGCGGTGGATTTATTCCCGTAACGCTTCCCGAACTTGCTGCGGGTACTCAAAGTAAAACAACAACGTTTGTGGTTGGTTTGGACGGAGCAAATGCTATAAAGACAGGTATCCTTTCCGGTGAACTTATTTCGAACAAGCAGATTATTGCAGTTAACGTAAAATTGAGCAGAAACGGCAATGACGGCGAGTTCTACAATGAAACCGTATATTGCAATAAATACGGCGACCAGAATATGAACCTTGTAAACTTGTCGCAGTTTGATATGAGCAAAGTGCTTCCGTATCTTGTTGACGGAAAAACATATACATTGACAGTTAATGCAGAAGTTGGAAACGAAGGTATGAAGACCATTGCTTCATACAGCTATACTGAACCTACAGTAAATCTTTCTACATTGTACGCGTCATATTATGATTCATTTAACGTTGATTTCAGTAACATGCCTCAGACGCCTATCAATCATATGAAAGAACAGTCCAACATTTATTGGACACCTGCGACTACTTTCCAATATTCTAATCTTGAAGGCGCTACAGGCTTTGTTCCAAATACAAAATTTGTAAAAGGTACAATTTATAAAGGTGTTCTTTATGCGAACACAAGAGCAACTTTAGCAGACTTTGAAGCAGCGTTAGGTGAACCGAGCGAAAAAACATTTAAAGGAAATACAGTTTATACACTTGGTGCAGGTGATTCAAATTACAGTGGTACTACAGACTGGAACTACGTAGTAGGTAACCACTGCAGTGCAGCGATGTATCACGGCTATCAAAAAGTATCGAGACTCCACGCTTCGTCAAGAGGCAATCCCAATATGAAGCTTCTCGGACTCAAGGATTTGTACTATGGGGTTTCTTCCTATACGAACTCTGTAATGAAGCTTTATGGTGCAGAAGCTATGTATGAATCTTATGCACTGGCACAGCCCGGCGATTTTATGTATAGAACAGCCGGCGGCGGTCATACACGTATGGTTCAGTCGGTAAAAGTTGTCAGAGACAGCAACGGAAAGATTAATCCTGACAAGAGTTATGTTTTGATGATAGAGCAGACGGATACACTTGAATCCGAACAGAATAAACTGTTTACATTGTTAAACGGATATGATTCAACGTGGTGGGAACACGAATACACGTTCAAGACACTCGCAACAAGTGAGCCGAGCTGTATTATTCTCAGACCCCACGAATTTATGACAAACGAGACAGAGAAACAATATGTCGGTTTGACTAAGTTGGCTACAAAAGAGACGCTTGAAGCGCCTACTCAGTATAAATTAGGTATTGTTGAGTCCAACTATCCTATTATTGCTGTAAGAGTTACAATAAAAGACCAAAACGGCAACGTTCTTGATAAGGTTGAAAAGACAGGCTTGACTAACGTTAACGCATATAATGTAGGTCAGTTGTTTACAACAAGTACAAGTGCTACGTACATAGGCAATACAACGGACGGTTATCTCTGTACAAGCAACTACAAGGGCAAGAGCTATACATATACTATCGAGGTTGAACTTGCAGCAGGTAAGGCTGTTCTTCAGACTCTTAACGTAGCAGCGTAAATTAATAATGTTAATCCAATAACGATAAAAAATATCCCGCTTTTTCAAGCGGGATATTTTTTGTTATAGTGTAGAATATTTATTAAAACACATTTTTAAGAACGATGGTTTTAACTTTAACCATTTCGTGAAGTGTGTACATAGTACCTTCCGAACCGAAGCCCGACATTTTATGACCGTTAAAAGGCTGTTGGGTAAGTCTGTAGTTACCGTTGGCGCCGACGACAACACCGCCTGCATCAACAGCAAGGGCAAATTTCATACCAATTTTTGTATCCTTTGTGAGAATACCCGAGGACAGTCCATATATGCTGTTATTAGCTATCTCAATAGCTTCGTCGAGAGTGTCGAAGCCGATAACGGGGAACACGGGACCGAAGATTTCTTCGTCGGTTGCAACACTGCTGTTCTTTGGAACGTCAACGAGTACCGTAGGCGTAACGAAGCAACCCTCACGCTGTCCGCCGTAGAGTATCTTAGCGCCCTCGGAAACAGCAGTATTTATTTGGTCGATAATAGTTTTTGCGGCTTTTTCGTTAATAACGGGGCCGACTTTAGTATCGGGGTCAAGGGGATCACCGAGCTTCATCTGAGAGAGCCTGTCAGCCAATTTTTTTGCAAACTCGTCTTTTATGGTATTCTGAACGATAAAGCGTTTGCTCGAACAGCATATCTGTCCTGCGTTTGCTATTCTGCCGCCGAGAGCCTGTTCAACAGCCTCGTCAACGGAAGTATCGTCCATAATAACCAAGGGGTCGTTACCGCCAAGCTCAAGAGAGTATGGTTTAAGCTGAGCAGCGCATTGCTTTGCCACGTTTATACCAACGCGTGTGCTTCCAGTAAGCGTAACACCTGCAACACGGGGGTCAGAAACCAATCCGTCGCCCACAACAGCACCCGAACCTGTAATGCACTGTGCGGCATTGCCGGGAACACCTGCTTCAAGGAGCAATTTTGTCATCATCATTGTTGCGCCGGGGGTATCGCTTGCAGGCTTAAGTATTACGCTGTTACCTGCGCAGAGGGCAGCCGCGGCTTTATGTGAGAAGAGAACGCCGGGGAAGTTAAAGGCGCATATAGCGGCAATAACTCCAAGCGGCTCAAAAACAGTAAAGCATACGTCGCCGATACCGCGGGGCTCGGAGTTAAGGGGGATAGTTTTGCCGTACATAGTGCGAGCCTCAGCCATATACAGTCTGAAAGCATCTTTGACTCTGCCTATTTCGCCGATAGCCTGAGCGATGGGCTTACCGCCTTCAATTGCCATAGTTTTTGCGATAGCTTCTTCGTTATCCTGAATGAGAACAACGAACTTTTCGAGTATCTCCATTCTTTTGTGGAAGGGAATAGCCGCCCACTCTTTTTGACCGATAACAGCATTTGAAATAACTGTTTCAAGGTCGTCAGCCGTAGCTGTGGGAACGGTATCGATTATCTCGCTCGTAGCAGGGTTAATATTATTTGTAAAGGAAAGGTCGGAAGCGTCAACTTCCATACCGCCTATAAGCATTTTCATAAAACTACCTCCTCAAAAGAAAGTCCTGACATTTCGGCTAATAATTTTGCGGCTTCGACCGTTGCTTCGGGCAAATCGAGGCCCGATTCGGAAGCCTTATCATAGTTTATCCAGTTAGGTTCGCCGGGATAGAATATCTTTTCCAAGCCGAGCGCCTTGGGGGCATTGACTATTTCGTTTGTATATTCTTCAAGACGGCTTGCGAACTGCATAGGATCCATCATTTTTTTGAGGTCTATAACTATCATTGTATGTCCCAAATTAGACTGTACTTCCGGTGGTGCAAACAGCCAGCTCTTTATATCGAAGCTGCCGCCCGAGAGAACGGTGGTAAGGGTTTCAACCAAGAAAGCAAGGCAGTAACCCTTATGTGCAGACATAGGACACATAGAGAAATTATTCCCCTGCGGGTCGTTGGTGGGCAGTCCGTTTTCGTCAACCACCCAACCGTCAGGGACTTTTTTGCCCTCTTTTTGATACTGAACGACTTTGAGTTTTGCGACCTCGCTGAGCGCAATATCCATAAATATAGGGTGTTTGTCTTGACGTGGAAGTGCATAGGAAATAGGCGCGTTACCGATAATATTGCCTTTACCGCCCGGAACGCACATAAGCTTTACCGTGTTACTCATTGCAATAGCAAGATAGCCTTTTTCAGCGGCATATACGCTGTAACAGCAACAAGCGCCGAAATGTCCGCTGTCGCTGACCGTAACGATTGACATTCCGACTTCATCCGCCTTTTTCATAGCGAGATCGATGGCGTATCTACCGTTGTACATACCGAAGCCGCCGTTTCCGTTGAGTCTTGCCCAGGTTGGACCTTCGGTAATAACCGAAGGAACTGCATCGTTATTTATACCGCCTGCGTTCATTTTATTTATATATTTGGGTATATTTACCGAGCCGTGAGTGGTAATTCCCATCATATCGGTCATAACACAGCAGTCGGCAATAGCTTCAGCCGCTTCTTTTTTTACGCCGCATTTTATAAGAGCATTAAGGCAAAATTCCTTGTATTTAACTGCATTTACTTTCATAATATGCTTTCAACTCCCTCGGCTTTGAATGTTTCTTCGCATATAGCCATTTGTTTGTGTATCTTTGCTTTTTCCTCATCCGAACAGCCGTCTTGAGGACGGAGAATTCTTTCGTTGATGAAGCCCATAGTAGAAACCGCATACTTAACAGCCGCCGTACCGTTCTTTGCAGAAGCGTATACGGAACCCGCGAGGCAGACAAGCTTATTGAATTTCTGCATAAGGTCAACGTCGCCCGTCAAAGAAGCCTTATATGCTTCGACAAAAACTTTGGGGTACATGGAAGCCATACCGGGAACACAGCCGTCGCAGCCGAGAAGAGCAGAGGGCATATACTGAACGGGAGTACCGTTGAGTATGGAAAAGTCCTCTCTGTCGGCAAGAGCGTTGCATACCTTAACGGTATCGTTAAAATTAGCTGCGCTGTCCTTGTAAGCCTTAACAGCCTCAATGTCAGCAAGGGCTGAAACTGTTGCAGGTTCGATCTTTTCTACAACGAAAGAGGGGATGTTATATGCAACAAGGTCAATATTCGTAGCCTTTGCAGTATCTTCGAAAAGGCGGATGATTTCTCCTTGAGAAGTGTGTCTGTCATAAAAAACCGGAGTTATTACCGCCGCATCACAGCCGCAGTCTTCGATTCTTTTAATATTTTCAATAACTCTTTTTGTACTCGTGTCCATAACACCGGCAAAAACCTTTGCGCGCCCCTTGCATTCGTCAGCCGCAATGCGAATAGCGCGGTCTCTTTCAGCTTGAGTCAAGGACATGGTTTCACCTAAGGTTCCGCAGGCAAAAACGCCGTGTACACCGTTATCGAGAAGGTATCTGATAAGACGGCGATAGCCTTTTTCGTCTACGGTTTCATCTTCAAGAACGGGGGTGAGAACGGGGACGGTAATACCGCTGTACTTTTTTTGTTTGATCATGATACAAATCTCCTTTTATATTAAAAAATGTTTTTTAAAATCTGCTTGACGGAAATAATATGTAATGTTACAATAAACATATTGGAGGGGTGAATATGGAGTTTTTAGAAAAAATGCTTTATATCGGACTAAATATAAGCAGTATGTTTCGTGATGTGTCTATAGGCGGAACAAGACAGATGCTCAGCCGCCGTTCCAACGGTTTTATAATTAAGATAAAAGGCGAAACCGAGTACTGCTTCGGCGACAAGAAATGGTTACTTGGCGAGGGGCAGATATTATTTGTCAAAAAAGGAAGCTCGTACTATATAAGAGAGGTAACGCCGGGGTATTCTTACGTAGTAAATTTTGACTCCTGTCAAGATCCCGAAGAAGATATTTACAAACTGCCGGTGTCTTCGTCGCAGGACGTAGCATCTGTTGCGGAAAAAATGTACCGATATTGGCAAAAAGAGAGATTGTACGGCGTTTTATCGTGTTTATATATGTTGTTAGATAAGGCAAATAACCTTTCGGGAAGTTATTTATCTGTAAGGGACAGACAATTACTTGAGCCTGTCGAGAAATATTTGACAGAACACTTGACAGACTCTGATTTGACCGTAGAAAAGCTTTTAGAACTGTGTGGGATAAGCGACGCATATTTGCGGCGAATCTTCAAACGCCGTTACGGCGTTTCGCCTGCAGGTTATGTGATAAAAGAAAGGATACGCCTTGCTTGCAATATGCTTGTAGAGGGAGAAGCGATGAGCGTTGCAAGCATATCTGTAGCTGTTGGGTATAAAGATCCTCTTTATTTCAGCCGAATATTTAAGAAACAGATGGGGGTAAGTCCCACGGAATACCGCAGGTTACATACTGACGACCTATTTTGATATTACGCTTTTTTTTAGGTTAAGTCAATGCACATAGCGGACAACATGGACAAAACGAAACTATTTTGATATACAATAATCAATATAATAAAAAAGGAGCATAATACAACGCAGTATGCTCCAAAATATATTGATTCAGAAGGGCGGTGTTATTTTGGAAAAGAGAGAATTATTTGAAGTTGAGAAAATAGACTACGGTGCGGAGATACTTGAAATTATTCGAGGAAGCATTACAGATGAGGAACTGGGAGAACAGCTGAAAAAATACCACACGAACGATATTGCGTGTATTCTTGAGCAGTTAGATGAAGATGAGTTAGGCCGTGTTTTCAGAGGACTTGATACTGAAACTCTGTCCGACGTTTTTTCTTATCTTGACTATGCAGGCGAGTATTTATCGTCGTTTGACAGAGAAGAGGCGGCGGACATTATTGAGAATATGGATGCCGACGACGCACATTTTGCACTTGATGACCTTGACGAACAGACGAGGAATGAGGTCCTTGAGCTTATTGAGGACGAAGATATTAAAGAAGATATCGAGCTTATTGATTCTTATGAAGAAGAGGAGTTCGGTAGCAAGATGAGCACGAATTATATAGCCGTTAAGCGTGGAATCACAATAAAAGATGCAATGAAGCAGCTGATTTTTCAGGCGGCTGAAAATGATAATATATATACGGTGTTTGTCGTAGATGAAAAAGAGAGATTTTACGGAGCAGTTGATTTGAAGGCTCTTATAGTTGCAAGAAGCGACGACGAATTCGAAGAGCTTATAAGCACGACGTTTCCTTTTGTATATGACAGGGATAATATTTCCGACAATATTGAACGTTTGCGAGGATATTCCGAGGAATTGATACCCGTAGTTTCTTCTGTTGACGGAAGACTTCTCGGTGTAATTACAGCAAACGTAATAATAGATATGGTAGATGAGGCGTTGGGTGAAGATTATGCAAAGTTAGCGGCTTTGACCGAAGAGGAAGAACCCGACGAGAGTCTGTTGAAAAGTATAAAAAAGAGGGTACCTTGGCTGATAGTGCTGATGTTTATGGGACTTGCTGTATCTGCCGTTGTTGGATTATTCGAGGGAGTGGTTGACGCTTTGCCGATGATAGTATCTTTCCAATCGCTGATACTGGGTATGGCAGGTAACGTCGGAACTCAGTCTCTTGCCGTAACGGTAAGAGCGCTCGGACAGGATGAAAAGAACGGATTTAAGAAACAGTTAAGTATAATAGCAAAAGAGACACGTGTTGCTTTTTTGAACGGTATGGTTATTGGTGCAATATCTTTTGTGATTACAGCGGTGTATCTTTCCTTGTTAATGGGATACGGAATGGGATTTGCTTTAACGACTGCATCGTGTATCGGGGGAGCGATGTGTTTTGCGATGATGATATCAGGCTTTACGGGGGCGGCAATACCGCTTTGCTTGTATCGCTTGAAGGTTGACCCTGCCGTTGCATCGGGACCGCTGATAACGACGGTAAATGACCTTGTGGCAGTAGTGAGCTATTACGGTTTGGCTTGGGCATTGCTTTTGCATTGACGTTACAGTAAGTAATAACAAATCCGAACGAAAAAAAGGCAAAAAATCATCGTGATTTATTGACAAGAGATTTTGAATATGTTACGATAAAATTGACCGAGGGACTTCGGCCGAAAATTTCTATTACAGAAAGAAAGAGGTAAGAAAAATGGCAAAAAGATCATTGCTGACAGGTGTTGCTTATCACGGCAACCGTATGCCCTCTCACGTAAGACAGGATATGCGCGAGATAGCAAAGGCGGATATGGACATAGTTGTTCATATGTTATCACACACAGACTGGGACAGACACAAGGACAGAATGAAGGATATCTTTGCGATAACCGAGGATGCAGGTTTGGATATCTGGGTAGACCCTTGGGGCTTGTCGGGCCCTCCCGGAGACAAATCACATTTTCTTGCTTATTACCCCGATTCACACATGTATTTCAGTAACGGCGATATGATGCCTACTTATGCGTGCCTTAACAGCCCCGATTTACGTAAGTTTATAAAGGACTGGATTGATACAGTTGCCGAAATAGGCGGAAAGACTATAATTTGGGACGAGCCTCACATTCCAAAGAAGAAGGTTTCTCCCGAATCCGAAGACAGATATTACGGCTGCTGCTGCCCAAGATGTAAGAAACTTTTTGAAGAAAAATACGGCAGACCGATGCCCCTTTTGGCTGATGCTGACGTAGAAGAGTTCAGAACAGATACAATTGTTGACTATTATAAAGAAGTAACCGAATACAGCGCATCACTTGGAATAAAGAACGTAATCTGCGTAATGCTCCGTCCCCACACCGGTATGGATCTCAGCACTATTGATAGACTTTGCAGTATTCCTACACTTGACAATATAGGTTCTGACCCATATTGGTTGAACTATAAAGATGCAGATCCTTATGAATTCGTATATGCGGGAACTAAGAGAACGCTTGACGTTTGCAGTCGATTCAACAAGGACCACAACATTTGGATTCAGACATATAAGACACCCCGAGGAAGAGAAGAAGAAATAATCCAAGCGACTCACGCGGCTTATGATGCGGGGGCAAGAACACTTTTGGCATGGGGCTTTATGGGTAGTGAATCTAATAACTATGCAGCAAAGAATCCCGAGCGTACGTGGGATATGACGGTTGAAGCAATGAAGAGAGTTCGAGCAATCGAGCGCGACAGAATTCTTGAAGAAAACCGCAAAAAGTATATGAAGTAATTATTTTTTGAATACAATCGAGAGGATAGGGGTAAAACTCATATCCTCTCTTATTTATTAAAAAAATATTCATTGAAATGTTGTTGTTAATGTGGTATAATACGGTATCAAATAATAAAAAATGTTAATTTGGTGTATACCGAATAAAAAGGAGAATGACAGTGAAAAAAGGTTTATTAATATTGTTGGTATTATTGCTTTCTGTAAGTGTTTTTTCATGTTCGAAAACAAAGGGGAACAATTCCGGAGAAATTGGCGAAGCTGAAAAGTATGTGGAAACAGATGAAAGTGTGTTGGCACAACATAAGAAAATAAAAGAGAATGGCGGAATATTAGGTGTAGCGTATCTTGGTAAGAGAGATTCTGCATTTGAGACTTTAGGAGAGTTTTTGAACAGACAGCATTACTGGTCAGACTATCCTATGTTTGCAAGCATTATGCCCGATAATTTTATAGAAGAGAGAGGCGAAGAAGTATTATTGTTACTTCCTATTGAAGGAGTAACGGTTAAGGTTTACGAATGTGAATACGATTACGAAAATGAGACTTATAAAAAAGGGAAAGAGTATGATATTCCCCAAGAAGGAAGACCTTTATATTTGCAAGGAACTATGACAGATTATAATTTTGTTATAGTTGCCGAGGGGGATGGGAAGAAAGTAGAGTTTTTACCTTTTGTTGACGAGGAAGATGATTATCGTGCTGTAGAGGATAAACTCGTTTATGATATATTTTCATAATCTATTGATTTATAGAGATAACAATTACAGGGAGAAGTTATGAAAAGATTATTTATACTTGCATTAACATTCGTATTGGCATTGTCTTTGTACAGTTGCAAAATTGAGGGAGATTTTGGTTTTTCGGAACCTGAATGGAAAAACGAGTTAAAAGAAGAGACTCAAAATGAGGCTGAAACAAACGGTGTTGAAGATACTGAATCCACCTCGGATTCTATTGATTATGCAAAGACTATAACCGAGGAGCTTGTACAGTCGATTGTAAACGCCGAATACCAAAAGCCTAAAAATATTATAGTATTGATAGGCGACGGAATGGGACCGAATGATATATCAATAACCGAAAAGTATGCCGAGGGTGTATTTGATTTCGGGCTTATACTTAATAAATTGGTTAACGCCGGATCTGTAACCACCAAATCAGCTGATAACGAAATTACAGATTCCGCTGCCTCTGCAACTGCGCTTTCAACAGGGCAAAAGACAAACAATGGGTTGATCGCCATGGCTCCCGATTCAACTATATTAAAAACAATGGCAGAAATAGCAAGAGAAACAGGGAAAAAGATTGGGATTGTAACTGATGACGAAATATTCGGTGTTACCCCTTCTGCTTTTGTAACCCACAGCAACGACAGATATAATTACGGAGAACTTGCGCAAGGAATATTGAATTTTGCGCCGGAGGTTATGATAGGTAAGGGATATGATAGCTTTGTAGCTAACCTTGCCGATGATAAGAAGGCTGAATTTGAGAATAAGTACAGCGTTGCAAAAGAGTTGTCAGAATTTGATGCGGCAGCCAAATCATCTTTGGAAAGTGAAAGACTGTTTGCGGGATTTAACGGTGGTTATACCGATACTGTGTCGGATCACCTTGCAAAATCAGCTCAAACTGCAATGGATTTGTTAGATAACGAAAATGGTTTTTTCTTGCTTATAGAGAGTTCGGGAACTGATGTTTACGGGCATGAAAAAAATATTCAGGGTAAGCAGTCAAGCGTAGTAAATCTTGACAAGACGTTGGCTTCGGTGCTTTTGTTTATGGAAAAAAATCCTGATACGCTTCTTGTTGTTACGTCTGATCACGAAACGGGCGGAGTAAAGATGCCCGAGGGAGAGAACGTACCTACAAACGACTTGTTTACATTGACGGAGCATACGGCAACTGACGTTAGGGTGTTTGCACTGGGACAGGGAAGCGAATTATTCAAAGATAAGACGGTAGACAATACCGAAATATCGAAATTTATTTCTTTTGCAATGATAGGAGAAGAAACGGCGGAGTAAAAAAAAGAATGAAAAAGATAAGATGGGGAATAGTAGGGCCCGGTATTATTGCGCAGAAGTTTGCCGAAGCAGTAAAAAGAGTAGAAACGGCAGAGCTTGTCGGCGTCGCATCTCGTTCAAAAGAAAGAGCAGTTGAATTTGCAGAAAAGTACGGAATACCGAAAGTGTATTCTTGCTACGAGGATATGGCTTTAGCTGCTGATATAGATGTAGTATATATATCAACTGCCCACCCGTTCCACGCGCCCTGCGCCGAAATGTTTATAAAGGCAAAGAAACATATACTGTGCGAAAAACCTATATGTGTGGATAGTGAATCTGCCGAAAGACTGAAGAAACTGGCAAAGGAAAACGACGTATTTCTTATGGAAGGTATGTGGACAGCGTGTTTACCTGCAGTAATAGCTTTACAGGAAGATATAAGAAACGGAATTATCGGTGAAATAAAGGGGATTAGTGCTGATTTTTGTTATACAATAGAAAAGGAAGAGGATCCGAAACTGTTTGAAAAGAATATGGCTGGAGGTTCTCTGCTTGACGTTGGAGTATACTGTTTACATTTTGCATCTCTTATATTGGGGCAGCCTAAAGACATTTCTGCTTTTTCGGATATACAAAACGGTGTTGACCATCATACGCAGATATTGTTGAAATATGATAATGATGCGATAGCTTCGCTTTCATCGGCGATAAAACTTGAAAAGCCTTATGATGCGCATATTTACGGAACAAAAGGCAGTATATTTATACCTTGTTTTTATAAAGCCGACAAATATACCGTAACTTTTTCCAACGGAAAGTTTGAAGAAAAATGTTATCCGTACGGTGATAACGGTTTTGAATATGAGATAGAAGAAGTGTGCAGATGTGTAAGAGATGGACTGAAAGAAAGTTTGCTTGTTCCGTTAGAGTCATCTATAAATACGTTGAAGCAGATGGACAGAATACGTTGTATAATCGGTTTGAATTTTGAATAAAAAAAGCGCAGAAGTTGAAAAAACAATATCTGCGCTTAAATTTTATTTGAGGCGGCAACAATATTTAAAATATAGTTTACAATAATTGACTTGAAGCGATAATACGAAAATAGTAAAATGGTTGTATAATAAGCGATAAGAAGGTGAAAAAGTGAGAAATATTTTTCGTGAAATAATACATAGATATAATAGATTTATGCAAGGCAGATACGGATATGATGAATTCGGGAAGTTTTTGGTATTAACTGCTTTAGTGTTGACTATATTGGGGTATCTTCCTTTTTTAAAAATACTGTCGCTTTTGGGGCTGGTTGTATTAGCATATTATTTGTTTCGTACGTATTCAAAGAATCATACGGCAAGAAGAATGGAACTGAACAGGTATTACGTTGTATCCGACAAAGCGAAAAAAGAGATAAGACTAATAAAGTCAAGATGGCGCGACAGAAAGACACATGTTTATTTTAAATGCAAGTACTGCGGAGCGATAATACGTGTACCGAAAAACAAAGGTGAAATAGAAGTAACGTGTCCAAGGTGCAGAGCGAAAACGCCAAAGAAAACGTAAAAGGTATTTTTATGAACAAAGAAAAAGTGCAGACGACAAAAATCAGAAAGCAGTATATATTTAGATTTGTTGTAAGGGTTGCGATACTAATTGCCTGTGTTGTGGCGTTTATTGGGATGCCAAAAGTTTTTGACGTGTTGCGGGGCTGGAATTTTTTTAGAGTTTTTTCGCTTTTGCATATACTGTGGGGAATATGGATGTTTGGTATGATATGTCAGCTTGTTCCAATAAAAGAGCATATTCCTTTAGGTTCACAGAAACATTTTTTTGACAGATTTAGACCAATAAAAGAAAAGATAAATTATCAGGGTTTGCGTAATTATGTGGTAAGTACGACGAAGTCGGCATACAAAGTGTTTATACTGTGGATTGCGCTTATTTTGGCGATAGGTTTTTTTTATAGATTTGGTATACTGAATGATAGTATGATTTTTATGATAAGTGTTTTGTTTTACGTATGTGATCTTATCTGTGTACTTTTTTGGTGTCCATTTCGATTGATTATGAAAAATAAATGTTGTACGACCTGCCGTATATTTAACTGGGACCATTTGATGATGTTTAGTCCTATGATATATATTGACGGATTTTTTTCGTGTTCATTATTTATTACGTCAATAGCGGTATGGATGGTATGGGAATTATTTTTTATGATGTATCCCGAACGTTTTTGGGAACATTCAAATGACGCTTTGAAATGCTCCGAATGTACCGATAAACTATGCACACAATACTGCCGTAAACTGCGATAAAAATTATAAATACTAAAAAAAACACCGTTTGCGGTGTTTTTTTGATTATGCTCTTGATTTATAAACGCTTTTTTCAAGCAAGAGGTAAGATATAGCCGATATTAATTGGAACGAAGTTGATATTATCATAGTTCCGACACCGCCAAATAAATCTAACATCTTCATAGCGACAAGCGTTGAAAGCGTTATTCCGGCTGTGTGCAGGAGCATTCTGTATGATGAAAACTGTCCCATAACCTCGAAATCAACTATTTCTATGACGGCACACGGAACTGATGCATCTATCAACGTTATGCATAGGCTTGACAGAAAGTGCATTAAATAGAATAGTGTAAGGTTGCCCGACACCATAAGCGGCATAAAGAAAAGCAATCCTAAACTGCCGAATAACGTTATTATTACATTTTTTCGAGGGGCAGATGTTTTTGAAAAAATGATATTTCCCAAAATTGCCGATGCTTGTAATATCAATGCCAGGGTAGCCGATGAACTTTTTTGTGTTATTCCAAGTGAAAAGCCTATCGTCATTGTCGTAACGAATATACCAGAGTTGAAGCCGCGAAGCAAATTTGGTATTATGAGTATGTAAAAGGGTTTATACTTAAAGAGGTTAATTTTTTTAGTATTGGTCGTTTTTGCAGAAGACACAGGTGTGTGCGAACGAATTTGTTTTATAATAAGGAAAGATATTATAATGAAAAACGTGCCGATAGCAAAAAATATGAGCATTGTTTGGTTGTAGTCAAATTTTGAAGTGAAGAATACGATTAATCCGGAAATACATGCGCCTAAAAGACCACATAATGCACCTGTTTTGCCTTGAATATTGCCGATTTTATTCATATCAAGATAGTAATAAGGTGTTTTTAGGGATAGTATATTATAAATTGCTTGATATATATTCGTTAAGATGCCGGCAGAGAATAATATTACTGTTTTTAGTGTTTGCGACAAGTCAGAATATAAACAAATGAATATTACAGCACCGAACATAGTTGTTTGTAATAATATTGAATATGCATACATCGACATTATTTTTTTTAGTTTATCGACTATGGGAGAAAAGCCCAGCATAATAAATATTTGTATTGCTTGTACAACAGCCAAATATAGCAAAACGTTTTCTTCTTTTAATCCGTTTTCAAGCATAAATCCTTGGAGTATAGAATTAGTTATCATACTGTAAGCTACATTGTACAGTGTATGGTGAAGCATATAGTTTTTATCGTTTGAAAGTTTCAATAAAAGCCCCCAAAAATTTTGCATAATACTCATTTTAATCATATTAGCACATTGTTTCCCAAATGTAAAGCGAAAAACTAAAATGTATTATATAATTTGTGAAGCTTGGAAAAAGTAGATGGTTTCGTGTTGAAAAATATTAGAAACTATGCTAAAATTAACTTTGTAAAACTATTACGAAGAAAGATGTGTGAACGGAATGATTATAAAACCCATAGCGCATATAAAGACGGATTTTTCGCAGAAATTTGGTATACCGCGCCAAAGCGGAAGAGTAAAATCTTTGAGAGCGAAGATTGTATTTTTGCCCGATTACAGAAGCAAAGAAGCTTTAAGGGGAATAGAAGGTTTTTCACACTTGTGGCTTATATTTGATTTTTCTCTTGCTCATAGAGATGGGTGGTCGCCGACGGTAAGACCGCCAAGACTTGGCGGAAACAGAAGAGTAGGCGTTTTTGCAAGTCGTTCGCCATTCAGACCTAATAATTTGGGACTGTCTTGTGTAGAGCTTATTTCTGTGGAACACGAAAAAGAAAACGGATACGTGTTGATTGTAGGCGGCGCAGACCTGCTTGACGGTACGCCTATATATGATATAAAACCGTATCTGCCGTATGCTGATTCGAAACCCGAAGCGAAGGGCGGTTATGCCGATGAAGAAACTGGTCATAGGCTTGAAGTTGTGATAGATAGGGAATTACTCCAAAAGATAGACGAAGAAAAAAGACAGCCGCTTCTTGACTGCCTTGCAGATGATCCGCGCCCATCATATCAGGATGACGAGAAACGTATATATAAAATGACCTTTGCAGGATATGACGTAGATTTTACCGTTGACGGAAATTTGCTGACAGTAGTAGCAGTTTCAATAAATTAGCTTAAGAAAATAAAAAAGCGCGAATTTATATGAGTCTCATAGAAATTTGCGCTTTTTTGATTTATTCGACCAAGCCGTATTTAACCTTTATTCGATCCATTTTTTCAAGCATAGGCTCGGCGGCAATCATAATAAATATTACCGTTCCAAAAGCATGAACGAGATCCATAGGAAATCCCGTAATGTAGTAGGCAAACAACGTTTTTAATGTTATGCCTTCTGACGATACCATAAATGCGGCGGCAGGATTCATAATACCGCCGTAAATGATAATCGCGGTAAATGCGCCGAATACAGCAAGAGATACACGGGTTCTTCGAAGCCAGCCCTTTTTGAAAAGTACACCGGCAAGGAAACCGATAATTCCCATTGCAAACATTTGCCAAGGTGTCCAAGGCCCTTGTGAGAAAAGCATATTAGAGGTAAGCATTGTAACAGCTCCCACCAAAAAGCCTGCCTCACCACCAAAGGCAACACCGGCAATTATTGTAAGCGCAAGCACGGGTTTGAACTGCGGGAGCATAAAGAACAAACTTCTACCTGCAATGCCGATGGCACAAAGTACGGCTATGGTAACAAGCTCTCTTGCTTTAGGCTTTCTGCCTTCAAACACAAGAATAAAGGGCAGCATACATTCAAGTAAGATCAGCAAAGCTACAAGATTATACTGCCGATCATCCATATAGAAGATACCGGCAAAGATTGTAAGCGGAATCAACAGCAAAATACAAACGGTTGCTGCAATGGTACGGTTGCTTAAATTACGCTTTTCTTTTGGTGTTTGTGCTACAAGCGGCGGTTCACTTCGCCGTCCGATTGCAAACAAAAATACCGTCAGAGATGCAAACAAAACGATATACAATGATAACTGTTCCTTGCCTTGTGTGCTTAGCCCTGAAGAAGTCACGAGGGAGGACAGGTTGGTAATACCAGTCGCATATAGGAACACACCGAAGGCAACAATTCCCGAAATTATGGCAAGAAGCTTTCGCCACAGTTTTAGAGGCTGAGGCTTAAAGTTTACGCTTCTCGGCGGAGGCGAGGGCAGAGGTGAAACCTCATTAAATTCCTCTTGCTTCTTTTTGATTTTTCCGCCGCAGCAAACAATAATATCATCAACCGTAACTGCATTGGGAATCAAATGCCTTGCCATACGGTTTGCAGGAGTCGTATAAAAACTGTTACCCGAGAAAAACTCACGGGGAGAGCCTTCTGCTACAATGTTTCCGTCAAAGAACATTCCACAACGGTGAGCATACTCTGAACAAAAAGGCACATCGTGGCTCACCATAAGAACGGTAACACCCTGTTTGGTCAGTTTATCAATAATATCGGCAAAGGTCACCTTAAATTCTGCATCAACCCCCTTTGTAGGTTCATCAAGTAAAAGAATATCGGGTGCAGTCAAAAGCACTTTGGCAAGTGCGGTTCGTTGTTGCTCCCCCCCCGAAATATCATATGGGTGTCTGTCGAGAAATTCACTGAGTCCGCAAAGAGCGACTATGCGCGCAACATGTTTTTTCTTTTCCTCTTTGGAAAGCCTTATGTCGCACAGTGCTTCGTATAAATCCTCACGCACGGTTCTTTTCACAAAAAGCGCTTGCGGATTTTGCGGTAACATTCCTATTTTGCCGTTAGTTTGAAGTGTACCGCGATAGGCGGAGTAAAGTCGTGAAATAACTTTAAGCGATGTGGTTTTACCCGCACCGTTACCACCGAGTATTGCATAAAATTCACCTTTATGCAGGGTGAGCGAAAGGCCTTTTACAACATCGGGCAAGTTTTTTTCATAACGGAACCATATTTCATTACATTGCAAGGTGATTTCATGGTTATAGGGGGTATTTTGAACTGCATTTAAAGGTAAAATAGTTTTTTGTTTATTTAGCTCGGTTAAAAAATCACTTCCGTCACGCACAGTGAGAGGACAGGCAAGAGTGTTTTCAATTCCTGCCCAAACACGCATGGCTGTAGGCATTGCTAGGAACATACCGCAATCCTTATCGCGAAGATGCAGTCCAACCTTTCCAGGAGCATCGTCACAAACAATCGCACCCTTTTCCATAACAATAACTCTTGTTGCAAAGGGGAACGCTTCTTCAAGGCGGTGTTCGGTCAGAATAACGGTAATGCCAAGTTCGCGGTTAATTTTACCAAGCAAATCCAAAAAGTCAGCGGCGGCAATAGGATCAAGCTGTGCGGTGGGCTCATCAAGTACCAAAATTTTAGGGCTCATCGCCATAACAGAAGCAAGACTTAAAAGCTGCTTTTGACCTCCCGAAAGCTCGGTAACGTTTTTATAAAACCAATTCTCAATACCGAAGAATGCCGCAACTTCAGCGACACGGCGGCGAATTGTTGGTGTATCGTAGCCAAGACTTTCAAGACCGAAAGCCAATTCGTGCCATACTTTATCGGTTACCACCTGATTTTCAGGGGATTGCAACACAAATCCGATTTTCTGCGATTGTGTGCGCTCATCGGTTTCGCTTAAAAGATTGCCATCAAACAGAATATCACCTGTCAAAATTCCGTGAGGTGCAAGGCTGGTTTTAAGGTGACGGAGCAACGTGGATTTTCCGCAACCCGAAGGACCGCAAAGAATAACAAATTCTCCCTGTGAAATATCAAAGGAGATATTTTGGAGAGCTTTATTTTTTTGTTCGGGATATGAAAAGTTTACGTCTTTGAAACTAAAGTTTTCCATTTTTTATCCTCCTTTATGTTTAATACGACAGGGGTAATGCAAAGGGCAAAATATACGCAGTAAAATGGAATAGTGGTCCTATCTAGCGCAGCGTAACGGATATTTGGAAAATATCGAAACCCAAAGGCGTTAAGTATCGTACCGATAAGCAAAAACAGACCGCAAAAGCAAAGCCAAGCCAATGTATATTTATCGCGTTCATCGAAGTGGTAGATTGAAAAAGCGGTTCGGCCTTTTAGCCCATATCCGCGGCTTTTCATACTGTCCGCCGTTTCAATGGCATTTTCAAGTGACCAAGTAATCATAATAGAAAAAATAAGAATCGCCGTTTTTGTTCTGCTGAACAGGCTTCCGCTTGACACGTCACGGCCAATGCTTCGTTGTGCTTCCGTAACGGTTGCCATTTGTGATTTGAATTTCGGTACAAATCGCAAGGACATACTTAATACCAACGATAAAGCAGGAATAAGCTTACCGAATAGATAAATAAACTTATCCGATGTCATTACTCGGTTAAACGACGAAAACCAAAGCAATACCGTTACAAGCATAGAGCCTGCCGATATGCCGTACAAAATGCTTTCAAATGTTAATGGATTTCCATTGCTGAAATAAAGTAAAATAGTTGTCCCCTCGTGGTTAAAGGCGGGATTTATAAAGGTCGTTAAAATCACCATGGGTAAACAATACTTAAAAATAAACAACACGCTTTTTTTGCTTTCTATGCTGATGACGTAAATACATGCGCAAATAAGGGATATTACTTGCGCTAATGGATGATATAACGCAAGAGAAAAGCCAATAACCAAGGCGAAATATAAAAAGTTATTGAAGGGATGAAAATTAGAAAAAGAATCTCGCATAATTATCCCATCCAATCACAACCGATGTCTTTGCCGAGGTCGCATGTATAACGCCATTCGATGATCTCTCCGTCTACAAGTTGGTATCTTGAAGAGCCGTAATTGGGATACCAGCCGTTAACGCGGTACATCCAACCTGAAAGCTCACCGCAGTCAAATTCGTATAAATTGTGAATGCCTTCTATGTATGCGCTGTTGTAGATAGGTGTCCAAGAAGATTCCAAATGAATACCTTTTTCTTTGCATACACGCTGAAGTACGTTAAATACCGACTCGCCCTCGTAAAAAGATACTTTTATGGGGGCTAAAATCACACCGTTTGACGGAACGAGTTCAAGTTTGTCGGGATCAAGGACAGATAGGTTGTTTAAAATTGTTGAACATTCTATTGAAATTGTGCAGGTAAGAACTTTTTTGTTGTTGACTTCTTGATTTTCGGGTTCAACCGGTAAGGGTTTACCTTCAGGAATGGGATCGGTTTTATATTTATCTTGGTTAGTGATGTTGCCGTCTGAATAAACGCGGTTTTCTTCAGGAAGTGTGTTAGAAAGATAGTTGTCTGTTATGTATGTATCATTTGAGTGAATATTGCTTGTTTGTTGTGTTTCTTCTTGGCGAAATTCGTTGTTTTCTTCTGTAATTGTGCCGGAAAGATAATTATCCACTTTGTTGGTTTCGTTCGGAGAGAGAATGGTTTCTGGAGGTGAAGTGGATTCGGGGCAAAGAAGATCGTCAGTTTGTTGCGTTTCGTCGGGGAAGATTTCAAGATTTGGAACAGTTTTGTTAATGGAAATATTGAGGATACTTGTTTTACTTCCGGTGATTGAAACTGAATATTCAGCGTTTTCACCATTGTAGGCGGAAGCGCTGTTTGCAGTCCATTTTTTATTTAAGTAGATTGACAAGAGCGAAGGGAAACCAAAGTCGGCAGTTTCGTTGAATTTGACTGAAACGCTACCCTCTTTTTCTTCTAATGAAAGTGATAAATTGATGTCTTTAGTTTCTTCAAGATCGCTTCCGAATATTATCCATTCGTATTTTAAGTTGTTTGATTTGCTGGTAAAAGTAGCAATGGCATTTTCTGCTTTGATTTCGTCTAACAGTTGTTTTTCAATAATACCGTTTTGAGGAATATCAATTGGTTTTCTTAAATCAACTTTTGCATAGTTACCACTACATGCCGTAATTGAAAGTAAAAGTGATAAAATAAATATAAAACTCAATATTTTTTTCATTATTATTCTCCTATTACGATTTTACCGTTTTTGACTTTTAAGGTATCGCGTGTGATTGCCAGGCTATCCGATTCATTTGAAGCGGCAAATACGGCATCCTCAAAGATTAAATCATATACGTCGCCTTTTCGTGCGCTTCCGCGTAAACGGAACTTAAGGCGAAGTACTACATTGTTATCATCAGCAAGAAGGTCTTTGCTGAAGGCATTTTTTCCGCCCGTTGTATCAAGATACATAATGCTGATTATTCCCGTGTTGTTGCATTGTTCAGAATTAAAACTCCATTGAGGAAGTTTTTGAGTTACGTCATTTTCATCATTTCTGATAAATACGTTTCCTTCTTCAACGTTAAGAAATTCAAGTCTTGACGGGTCAAAAGAAATATTCATACTGACAGCGGGGTAGAGTGTATCTCCAAATGAGGAAATATTTACGTCCACCAAAAACTCGTTTGTTTTAGAAAGGCTGATTTTTGGGGGTGTTTCAATGGTAAGCGTAGGGGAATCATTAAATCGGATGTCTTTTTTTGTGACAAGAAGAATAATTATCAATAAAAGAAGTAATAAAACGGCGTTTATACTTAAAAGTAATGTCATTTTAGTTTTTTTATTCAATAGTTGTTTGCTCATAATAATTCTCCTTGTGTAAAAGTTAAGGGGGAATTTTATATCCCCCTTAATCTATTGCTTAATTTTTGGTAGAAAGCGTAGCCGCTTTTGTAATTATAGAATACTCGCTGCCGTTCACGAAGGCTTCGACGATACCCAATGCATCAAAAGTATTAATTCTACTATCGCAGTTTACATTTAGCGCTAATATATCGTTATCGGAAATCGTGTCATTCTTGCGTAGCCAAGTGTCTACAGCTATAAGAGCATCTTGGGCGTTGATAACTCCGTCAGCGTTTGCGTCGCCGAAAGTTAGATTGTTTGTATTTGTTTCTTCGAAGGTAAAGTTGGATTTGTTTACAAATGCTGTCATATCAATAGAAGAATCTACCAAGGCAATGTAAGTTGAAATTCCTGCCTTTTTTGAAATTTCTTGACTGTACTTAAATTCATATTTGTTTGTACCGTCATCATACAAAAGCTTTACTGTGTTTTCTATTCCGGTTAGTGATATTGCGATTGCCTTTTTTGTGGAGGGGATAATGTCAATATCATCACCTGTGTAAAGACATACGGCACTGTATGAAATTCCTGCTACGACGGATATCTTTCCGTTTGCAGAAGTAGAGTCAACAATCGTCATTGATTCTTCGGCTGTTGCATCTGACGTGCGTTTTAAAGACATTCCGCCAATATTTATTCCAAGTCTATCTCCTGCAGTTGCAGAGTCTACACGAAAAGTAATCGTGAAGGCTGAAATGGGGAAGGTAGTTCCGCTGACTGTAAGACTGGTATTATTATTTGCATCAAAGTAAACCACACGTAATTTGCCGGTATCTTCTTCGAGATTGTAGTTCAGCGTACCGCCAACAAAACGATTGTTAGCGGTAATGTTGGTTACACTTAATCCGGTTGGAACATTTATCACAAAATCGATGAGTTTATATTCTGCAGAATTATCCCAGCGGTCAAGATTTATTGTGGCATTAAATGTTCGTCCGATGTCGTCGGTTATTGCCGACGGAAGACCGAGAGTAACTTTAGGGGGACCGATAACGGTTTGTTCAGTACCTTCAAAAACTACGTCAGTGTAATCATATAGTGCAGTTTTTCCGTTTATGAAACGATTATATGAAATAAGTGCGTAACAAGCTTGGTCGGTTGCCATATCGTTGGAATCGCCATCGATAAAATGCTTAAACATAGCATTATTTTCTGCGTAATACGAAAGTAAATTATCTATAGCGGACTTACCGTTTTTAATAAATCTACTATCAGTATGTGGATTTATTCCCCAGGTAGTACAAGCTACAATGAATTGCGAAGCACTTTCTGAGGTTTCATCAGGGCCGTAAAGAAATCCACCGGTTTCAAGTTGCTCTTCGGATAAACGAGAAAAAGCTTTATTGGCAACTTCAGTTACGCCTTGTTCGTTGCGATAGGGGTATAAAGACTGCAAAGCCATTGCAGTAATATCGGTATTAAAAGTTTTACCCGACATAGCCCAACCACCATCATCAAGCTGCTTTTCAAACAGATAATCAATACATTGCTGACGAATTGTGGAATCGGTTGTTTGGTAATTGTTGGCATCTAGTGCGATTAAGGCGAAAATAACACCGTTTATACCTTGTTTTTTTATCCAATTAAAATCATTGTATGGAGTAATCAAATTCCAATCGCCTACAGACGTTGCATCTTTACCAATAGAAGAGAGGGCGAGTATTAATCTTGAATTGTCTGTAGATTTGGATTTGTGTAACGCACCGTTCATGTTTATTTTTTGTGCTTGAGTATTTACGTATTCAACGATTCTATTATAGTAATCGTTAAAATAAACGTTATCTTTTTCGTAGTATTCACCGCGCGCAAGACAAAGAACAGTCCACTCACCTGCACTTGTACCAAACGAGGGGGCTGTTACGGTATTGGCAAGTTGCGCTAACGTGGTGTTTAATACATCGCTAACGCTTTTTTTCTGTTGCTCATTTTCGTTTGCAAATATTGACAACGGAATTGTTGTAAATAGCATTACTGTAATGAGTAAAAAGCAGAGAAGTTTCTTTTTCATCACCAAAGTTCTCCCAAAAAATAAGTTAATAGTTTCTTTAGTCGATATAGGATTCTCCAACTATATGCGAAAGGATTTTATCAATGTCTGATTCAGATAATTCTTTGTTGCCATCAACATCACCGGCAAACTCAATAATGGATTCAAGATTTGTATTATTGGTTAATGCTTTTTTCAAAATCAATGCATCAAATACATTTACAATGCCGTCGCCGTCTATATCGCCCATAACTACAAGTTCAGTTTCTTCTTCATTTATGGAGATTTTGCAACCCGTACCGATTATTCCATTGTTTGCGGTTATTGTAATTGATTCGTCAGATAAGATATTGATAAGTTCGTTTTGAGTAAGTGCAGTATTGTTTTTTGATGTTGGGACAATTACTACATTGTCATTGGTCGAGGTAACGCCGATACTCAAAGGTGTTCCTTCAACAGCTTTTTCTAAAGGTGTTTTTTCGACAGGGGGATTTGATGCGCCTTGATTTACGGTAAGTGTTGCATAGGCGGGGGCCGATACAATATCCATGGGGTTTTCTTCACCGTATCCACCATCGCACCAAAGTACATAAGTTCCTGCATCAAGCGTGGGAAGGGTTGCTATACCGTTTTCGTCAGTTGTAACTGTTCCAACACGATTATCTAATGATGTACCATAGTAAACATCATAATTGGCAATGGTGTTAAAATTTAATTCACCTCCAAAACCGCCTCCGCTTTTTACAAGCTTAATGTCGGTGGGGGTATTGGCGTCGGTGTTATAGTTGTGTGTGATGTTATCATCTTCATCTGCAAAGTAGAGAAATCCTGTTGCAGAGTCGCTCCAAAATGACCAGCTACTATAACCTGCAATATCGCAAAAATCTCCGTTAGAGAGTGAAAGGCAATCAGCAGTAGTTCCCCAACCGGGATATAATTCGGGATATGAGCCGTTGTAGTAGTAATTCAAATTGCAATCTTCAAAGCCGAAAAGCCCTGATTCAAAGAAAATACTTCCGGAACCTCCAGAAACCATTATGTCATTCCAGTCTAGACCAAGTATTTGTTCGTGAATATAGATGTATAGATGAAGTAAAGTTATGTCATATTTATTATCCCCATCTCCGTCATAGAAGAATTCTTCGAGTCCGTAGTCAGCTAAATTTATATTTGACAATGCTGAAACAGAAATAGGGGAATATGAAATTTTTTTGCCGTCCTGACCTTCAATGAATTGTCCATCATAGCTGATTGAGAAGTAAACGATGTCTTCGTCTGTAGCAAACGATGTCAAATGTATCATTGAGAATACCAATACGAATGCAAGCAGAATGCTGAATAATCTTTTTTTCATTACAAAGTTCTCCTTTTAATAGATAGTTATTCTTTGATTTCATTTTCTAAAGAAGCTTTTTGTTCCTTTGCTCGAGCTCTGCGCCTTTCCAATTTTTGTCGCGCTGAAATGGCTTCTTTTTTTGATTTTGTTGCTGCTTTTTTTCTTTTTTGGGATTTTGGAAGAATAACTCGCGGTTCCTTTAATCCTGCGGCCTCCAATGCTCTTGGCCAAGGTCCTAGGAAGGCTTTAATTCGCGACCGTGTAGCTTCATCAAAGTCGTCCTTGCGAGGCAGTCTTCCGAGCTCTTTTTCTTTTTGACGCAAAAGTTCTTCCGCCAAGGACTTTTTTTCATCAGGTGTCACGATTTTCCCTCCTTTACAATTACAAAATAAAAAATACTCTTTCACCAAAAGGTCAAAAGAGTACAACTGACTTAATATATAATACAGCAAAAAAAGACTTCGAATTCTATGGGTATAAAAAATGCAAACCTAAACTGCTGTATAGCAATAAGTCGGTTGCACTCTTCTCACCCAAGTTGTGTTGAACCTAAAAAGATACGGCAGGTTTCCTGACTCATGGCGATGTGAAAAATCACAAAATGAGCAATCCTTCTCGGGAAAACTCCCAATGGTTATTTATGCTCCCAGTTCGACATATACAGTAATGGCGGTTGTTTCGGGTTTACACCGAATTCCCTATTTCGTCTACTAAGTGTTTAACTTTTCAAACCGTATCTTCGAGTATTTATGTTTACCTTTTTACACTATAATACAACTTTTCAAAAAAGTCAACATATAAACAAATTTTTTTGTAAATTTATTAAAGAGTTTACAAAACAATTACGGTTCTTCCTTTAATTAAGTTAATTTAAAAAATATATTGATTTTTGACGAAAAAGATGGTAAAATAATACAGTTAAACTGACAAGTAGAGCCCTTTTTATGCGGCTATGAAATAACAGAGGTAAAATATGAGAAAAATACATATTCTTAACCCTGCGGCAGGAATGGTGAAGGCGCATTTGTATATCCCCGAAACTGTTGAGGTATATGAAACACAAGGACCTCGCGATATGGAGAGGTTTATAACTGAAACTTTAATAGAAGATCCAGAAGTACATTTTACGGTATACGGCGGAGATGGAACTGTCAGCGAAGCTGTTAACGGAATAATGGCAGCGGGAGAAGCGGCGGCAAAGAAGTGTTTTCTTTCGGTTGTTCCCAAAGGCTCGGGCAATGATTTTGTGCGTAATTTTTCCAAGACTGAAAAATATATGGGCAAAGTTGACGTTTTGAAGATAAATGACAGATACGGCATAAATTCTGTTAACATAGGCTTTGACTGCGATGTGGTTGTTGAAACCGACAAGGTCAAGAAGAACTTTTTGACTTCGGGCAGTTTGGGTTATATAGTAGGTGTTATGAAAGTTCTGTCCGGAGAATTGGGAAAGGAATTAGAAATAGAACTTACAAAAAAAGACGGAGAAAAGGTTGGATTTAAGGGTAAGTACCTTATGACTTGTCTTGGCAATGGCAAGTACTGCGGAGGCGGATTCAAGTTTGCGCCTACCGCTTTATTAAACGACGGTTACTTTGACGCTATGGTTGTAAACAATATGAGTAAACCTACGTTTTTGAAACTTGTGGGTGACTATAGATTAGGCAAACATGTAAATACGGAAACTTGTGAAGTTAATGATAAATATAAAGAACTGCTGACGTATTTTCAGTGTACGAGAATGACAGTGAAAAACATCAGCAGATACGGTATAGACGGCGAAGTTATTTATGGTGATACGGCAGATATATCTATTATCCCTAAGGCGATAAACGTTAAGATGCCGGCACTTGATTTGACAAAACTCAGCAACATGAAGAAATAAAGCTGTCGAAGATAAGTTTTGCGTGAATATTGGTTGAATACATTCTTTCCGGATGCCATTGGATTCCAAGGTGGAATTTTTTGCCCGGAGCATATACGGCTTCGATAGTACCGTCATCGCTTTGGGCGGCAATCTTTAAATTTCCCAACGTTTTGACTGTTTGATGATGGAAACTGTTGACGTCGGTGATGTCAGCACCAAGAATTTTATGTAACGGCGTGTCGGTAAGAATATTTACAGTATGGCTTGTAATGTGTTTATCTGCAGATTGGTCGTGGTTTTCGATATGCTGATGCAATGTTCCGTCTGCGGCAACCGTGAGAAGCTGACAACCTCGGCAGATACCGAGAATTGATTTATCTAAATCGGTAGCGATTTTGCATAGCTTAAGCTCGAAAATATCTCTTTCAAATTCAATATTTCCGCAGTTTGATTGAGCGTTTTCTCCGTATTTTTGCGGGTCGATATTAGTTCCGCCGGAAAAGATAATACCGTCGAGTTGGCTTACTGTTTCTTCTATAACGGACTCATTTCGGGTGTACGGCAATATAAAAGGAATACCGCCCGATTCTTCTACTGCTTTTGCGTAGAATGGAGAGATTTTATTTATACCGAGATAGTTGTCGTATTGCGGTGTAATAGCTATAAGTGGCTTCATAAATTATTCCTCCGATATGAATTTGTACATTTTATTCGGCGGTAAACAAATATATGAATAATGATAAAACAATTTGTATATAAAGTAATACAAAAGGCAAAGAAAGGTTTGGTTTTTAATGAGCATAAGAATTGGTATAGTAGGTTACGGAAATCTTGCAAGGGGAGCAGAGGCATCGATAAAGGATAATGCCGATATGACTCTTGAAGCAGTTTTTACAAGACGTGATCCGTCAAATGTTAAGATAAATACAGAGGGTGTACCTGTACTTCATACAGATGAGATATTGAATTATAAGGACAAGATAGATGTTCTTATAATATGCGGAGGAAGCGCAACCGACCTTCCCGTACAGACCCCCGAGTATGCAAAATATTTCAATGTTGTCGATAGCTTTGACAACCATTCGATGATACCGACACATTTTGAAAACGTTGATAAATCCGCAAAGAACGGTGGTTACGTCAGTGTTATATCGGCAGGCTGGGACCCCGGTATGTTTTCGTTGAACCGTCTTTACGGCAGTGTTATTTTGCCTGTAGGAGAGACATATACTTTCTGGGGCAAGGGTGTAAGCCAGGGCCATTCCGACGCTATACGCAGAATTGAAGGCGTAAAGAACGCAAAGCAATATACAATCCCTGTTGAGAGCGCATTGGAAAGAGTAAGAAACGGCGAAAATCCTGTTCTTACAACGAGAGAAAAGCATACGAGAGAATGTTTTGTAGTTGCCGAAGAGGGTGCAGATAAAGCAAGAATCGAAAAAGAGATAAAGGAAATGCCCGCATACTTTGCCGACTATGATACTACCGTTAATTTCATAACCGAAGAAGAACTCGAAAGAGACCATTCGGGAATTCCGCACGGAGGTTTTGTCATAAGAACGGGGAAGACCAACGGCGGTAAATCGACACACGTTGTTGAATATTCGTTGAAACTTGATTCGAATCCCGAGTTTACTGCAAGTGTACTCGTTGCATGTGCACGTGCTGCTTATAGAATGCACAAAGAAGGACAGAAAGGTTGCAAAACAATATTTGATATTCCCCCTGCATATCTTTCTTCGCTCGACGGCGAAACTTTAAGAAAAAATATGTTATAAAATACTAGAGAGCATACGGATAAATTCGTATGCTCTCTGTTATTTTATGTATTGTCAGTAGTGTTTTTTGCTTTTTCTTCAGCGATAAGACGTCTTGATTTTTGCTTAATGTATTCTACGTCTTTTTCGTAGTCGTTGCGATATTTGTTATAATTCTTATCAAAAGTATTATGTCTGTGGTATAAGAACGAGGTTGTTTCAACAACGGAAACAGCAACCCCAGATGCGCGGAAGAAAAACTCATTATGGTCAAGCATTCTTATATTGTTGTCATATCCTATTTTTTTCATAACATCAGTTCTTGCTATTATTTTTTGAGGCGGTTTAGCTAAAACAATGTGAGTTTTATCAATATAAGTCATATGGGGAATTAAGAGTTTTTTGGGAGCGTTGCTCATAGTTTGGCTGGAATAAAAATCAAGCATTTTTTTCAGGTCTAATCGATGCAAAAGATCTTTATATAAAACCGCTACAATATCAACCTCGGGATGTTCAAAAAGAAAATTAAGATGATTGTGGAATTTTGTGGCGGGAGTAAGCATTTGGTCATCATCCAAGCGAATCAGAAAAGGCGTGTTAACTTTTTCGAGCGCACAGTTCAAACCGTAGCTTATTCCGCTGTTAAAGGGCAATTGTATAATTTCAAGATTGTTGCCTTTAATGTTAAGCGGTTTTGCACTGTCATCGGCAATAATTACTTTAGTTCCTGGATAATATCTTTGAATGCATTTGTACAGTTGTTTTGCCTTTTTTTGCCTTTCGAAAGATTTGAATATAACCGTAACATTATTTTTCATTAACTCTATTTCTTGTTTATTTGGCATTTTATTGCCCTTAATCAAGCAACTTAAACAAAGAAAATTATATTCAAATATTGATAAAAAGTCAAAAAACTTGTTTATTAAAGGACTTAATTTGCTGTTTGAAAGTTTTCGATATATTTTTTTTATTAATTCTAACATAACTCAAAACTCCTTTAGAAAATATATATTATCTTTTTTTACTTCAAACGACTTGCCTTTGAGATAGGATAAAATACCGGATTCTGTCGTGAAATCAAAGCCTAATTTGTATGAATAAAGGGCTTGGCATTTGTAACCTGACTTTCGGTCGTCTTTATTGATGCCGTATTTGCCGTCGCCGAGAAGTGGATGACCTATATACGAAAACTGCGCTCTTATTTGATGGGTTCTGCCCGTCAAAAGCTCGGCTTCAATAAGAGTAAGGTTGTTCCTTTCTTCAATAACCCTATACTTCGTTTCGGCTGTTTTTGAGCCTTTTACTTGGGTTTCGTAAACTTTGACGGTGTTAGTCTTTTCGTCTTTTAGTATAAAGTTTTTAATTGTACCGTTTTTGGGTAAAACTCTGCCGTGAACTGCCAAAAGATATTTTTTTGTTATTTCGCGGTCTTTTATTTTTTGATTAAGAATACGCAACGTTTCTGCATTTTTTGCAGCAATAACTATACCGCCAGTATTTCTGTCGATACGGTTACAAAGCGCGGGGGCGAAAGAGTTTTCGCTTTCGGGGGCATATTCGCCCTTTTGATAAAGATATGCTTTTATATGATTAATAAGCGTCTTCGTATCTTCTTTTGAATCGGAATGAACGATAAGCCCGGGGCGTTTGTCTGCAAGGAGAATGTTTTTGTCTTCGTATACAATGTCTAAATTAGACTTCAGTTGTGTAAACGCCTCGGATTGAGAACTCTTTTCAAAAAATTCTTCTGCAATAAACAGTTCAACCGTGTCGCCGTTTTGCAAGATATATTTAGGCTCGGTGCGTTTTCTGTTTACTTTTATTTTCTTCGTTCTTATCTGTTTATACATAAGGGAAAGGGGGAGTGTTTTTAATGTTTTTATCAAAAACTTGTCAAGCCTTTGCCCCGCATCGTTTTCTTTTACGGTAAGAGTCCGCATAAAATTACTCCTTTTTAGGAATAGAATTAAAGTTATTATATCATTTTATTGTGGAAATTGCAATAAAAAAATAAAATATACGAAAAAATATGAAAATACTGTTTACAGAATCACAAAAAAATGTTAGAATATATTGATTAAGTATATTTACGGAGATATAAATGGACAAAAAGTATAAAGCTTCGATATATACGTTAGGGTGCCGTGTAAACCTATACGAAAGCGAAGCTATTATGGACAAGCTTTCGGAGCGCGGTTTTGAGATAGTGGACTTTTCCGAAAAGTGCGACGTTTATATAATAAACACTTGTACGGTAACAGCCGAGAGTGATCGCAAATCAAGGCAGATTATAAGACGTGCGATTAAGAATAATCCGGATGCTAAAGTTCTTGTTTGCGGTTGTCATTCGCAGATATTCCCAAAGGAGACGGCGGGGATTTCGGGAGTCGATTATATTGGCGGCACTACCGACAAACTTAAAATAGTTGAAAAGGCTATCAGTCTTGTAGAAAACGGCAAGAATGAAAGTTCGGAAATTAATGTAGGCAATCCGTTTAATGCCGAGTTTGAGGCTATGGAAGCGACGACGCAGGACAGAACGAGAGCGTTTTTGAAGATTGAAGACGGGTGTAATAACAAGTGTTCTTACTGCATAATTCCCAAAGCAAGAGGATGTGTACGTTCAAAGCCTATTGACGAAGTCTTGGTTGAAGTAAAAAATATAGTTGCTAATGGCTACCGCGAAATAGTGCTTGTCGGAATAGAAACGGCGGCCTACGGCGCGGGAAAAGATTATAGCTTAATTGATTTGCTTGAGAAACTTGAAAACGTAGAGGGGCTTGAGCGAATAAGGCTTGGTTCTTTAGAACCTGCGTACTTGAAGAAACCTATAATTGATAGGTTGGCGGTTTTGAAAAAGCCTATGCCACATTATCACTTGTCTTTACAAAGCGGTACAGACAAAACGCTTAATGCAATGAGGCGGCGGTATAATACGAAGATGATAGCCGAATGCGTTAGCTATATGAGAGAGAAAATACCGAATGTAACGTTTGGTTCAGACTTTATCGTAGGATTTCCGGGGGAGAATGAAGAAGACCACAAGAATACGTTAGAGTTTGTGGATTCACTTGGGATACTAAACAGCCACATTTTCTCTTATTCGATAAGACCTGATACTGAAGCGGCAAAAATGAAAGAGCAGTTAGATAATGAAGTGAAAATAAAACGGCACAAAGAACTGCAAGAAATTGCCGACGCGACGAAAAAAAGGTGTATTGATGGGTTTATTGAAAACCAAACAATACTTGAAGTGTTGATCGAAACCGAAAGAAACGGATATTGGTACGGACACACAAGTAATTTTATTTATGTAAAAGTTAGAAATGACGAAAATTTAAGCGGAAAACTTAAAAGTGTCATTTTGAAAAAATATAATGAAAAAGACGGAATGACAGAGGGAGAGTTAATATGAGCGTTTTCAGAGTTTTTGTTGAAAGAAAACAGGACAACCGTATTGAAGCGGAAGGCGTGAAGAGAGATCTTCGCGAAAACTTGATGATAGGCGGACTTGAAAATGTCAGACTTATCAACAGATATTATGTTGAGGGTATCAGCGAAGAGATTTTTGAGAAAGCAAAATATACAATTTTTTCAGAGCCGCAGACAGACGTGGCTACGGAAAATATTGAATACGGCAAGGAAGACAAACTTTTTGCCGTAGAGTATCTGCCCGGACAGTTTGACCAGCGTGCAGACTCGTGTTCACAGTGTATTCAGATTCTTACACAGGGGGACAGACCTATTGTAAAGACTGCAAGAATTTACATTCTTTCGGGTAACGTATCTGACAGCGAAGTTGAAAGCATAAAGAAATACGTAATCAACCCCGTTGAAAGCCGCGAAGCATCTTTTGAAATGCCCGTATCTTTGGAAGAAAAGCACGAAATGCCAGATATGGTTCCTACCATTGAAGGTTTCATCAAGATGACAAGACCCGATTTCAAGGGCTTTATAGCTAAATATGCTTTAGCTATGGATGAAGATGACGTTGAATTCTGCGTTAAGCATTTCAGAGACGAGGAAAAGAGAGATCCTACACTTTCAGAGCTTCGTCTTATAGACTCCTACTGGTCCGACCACTGCCGTCATACAACTTTCCTTACTCATATTGACGGCGTTAAAATAGAAGATTCCTTTATTGCAGATACATATAAAGATTATCTTGCAAAGAGAGAAGAAGTATATGCAGGTAAAAAGATGAAGCCTATGACCTTGATGGATATAGGTACTTTGGCTGCAAAATATCTCAAGAAGAAGGGTATACTCAAGAATCTCGATGAGTCCGAAGAGATAAACGCTTGTTCCGTTAAGATCAAGGCTGAAATTGACGGAGAAGAGCAGGATTGGCTCTTGATGTTCAAGAACGAGACTCACAACCACCCCACAGAAATTGAGCCTTTCGGTGGTGCGGCAACTTGTCTCGGCGGTGCTATCAGAGATCCGCTTTCAGGTAGATCGTACGTATACCAGGCAATGCGTGTTACCGGTGCTGCAGATCCCCGCAAGAAAGTAAGCGAAACTATGCCCGGCAAGCTTCCTCAGTCTAAAATAACTACAGGTGCTGCAAACGGTTATTCTTCATACGGTAACCAGATTGGTCTTGCTACCGGTAGCGTTAATGAAATATATCACCCCAACTACGTTGCAAAGAGACTTGAAATAGGCGTAGTTGTAGGTGCGGCTCCCGCAGAAAACGTAATCAGAGAAGTTCCCGAAGACGGCGACGTTGTAATCCTTCTCGGCGGAAGAACAGGTCGCGACGGTTGCGGCGGTGCAACGGGTTCATCAAAGGCGCACACAGCAGAATCCCTTGTTAAGTGCGGCGCAGAAGTACAGAAGGGTAATCCCCCCGAAGAAAGAAAATTGCAGAGACTTTTCCGTTCAAAAGAAGCTACTACTCTTATCAGACGTTGTAACGACTTTGGCGCAGGCGGTATCTCCGTTGCTATCGGTGAGCTTGCAGACGGACTTGATATAGACCTTTCAAAAGTACCGAAGAAGTATGAAGGACTTGACGGTACCGAACTTGCAATATCCGAATCACAGGAAAGAATGGCAGTTGTAGTAAGAGCAAAGGATGCAGAAAAGTTTATGCAGCTTGCTCTCGGTGAAAACCTTGAATCTACAGTTGTTGCAAGAGTTACCGAAGAGAAGAGACTCAGAATGCATTGGAACGGCAAGACGACCGTTGACCTGTCTCGTGAATTCCTCAACTCAAACGGCGCAGAAAAGCATACGGAGATTTCTGTTCTCAAAGCAGAAGTTGCAGATATATTCGATTCCTCTGCCGGTTCTCACGCAAAGGCAACCGTAAAAGAAAGCTTTGCTTCTCTTGTTGGCGACCTTAACGTTTGTTCGCAGAGAGGATTGGTAAGCCGTTTTGACTCGTCTATCGGTGCAGGTAGCGTTGTAATGCCTTACGGCGGTAAGACACAGTCTACAGCTCCTCAGTTTATGGCGGCAAAGCTTCCCGTACTCAAGGGTGAAACAAATACAGTATCCGTTATGGCATACGGCTATAACCCCATGATAGCAGACAAGAGCCCTTACCACAGCGCACTCTATGCGGTAGTAGAAAGCGTATCGAGAATGGTTGCGGCAGGCGTACCCTTTGAAGATTGTTATCTTACTTTCCAGGAATATTTTGAAAGAACGAACAATAAGCCTGAAAGATGGGGCAAACCCTTCGCGGCTCTCCTTGGTGCATTCAAGGCTCAGACAGAGCTTGGACTTGCGGCTATCGGCGGTAAGGACAGTATGAGTGGTACGTTTGAAAATATCGACGTTCCCCCCACGCTCGTATCGTTTGCTTGTGCGGCGACAAAATTGCAGAATATTACAACTCCCGAATTCAAGGCGGCAGGAAATAACATATATCTCATTACTCCCGAATATGACGAAAACGGTATCGTATGCTTCGAATCCTTGAAGAAGGTTTACACCTATATCCATTCGCTTATTGCTGATAAGAAGGCAAAAGCGGTATATACACTCGGCTTTGGCGGTATTGCAGAAGGTATCGCAAAGATGACCTTCGGTAATGAAATCGGTTTTGAGTTTGCTGAAAACACCGATATGAAAGAACTTCTTAAGAATGGTTACGGCGCATATATCGTTGAAACCGACTCTACGGCAGAAGGTAAGCTTCTTGGTAAGACATTAAGCGAAGCTGTTATCAAGCTTAACGGCGAAACAGTTTGCGTAAAAGAACTCAAAGAAGCTTGGGAAGCTCCCTTGCAGAAGGTATTCCCGACAGAAGCAAAGGGTATTGGCAGAGATACTACAGAGACATTTGCATATACCGAAAGAAATATTGCAAGACCTAGCATAAAGGTTGCAAAGCCTCGCGTAATTATTCCCGTATTCCCCGGTACAAACTGCGAATACGATACGGCAAGAGCGTTTGAAAGAGCAGGAGCAGAGGCAGAGATATTCGTTCTCCGCAACATCAACTCCGACGTTCTTACACAGTCTATTAAAGAGTTTGCAGAAAAGATAAACAACAGCCAGATTCTTATGCTTCCCGGTGGCTTCAGCGGCGGCGACGAACCCGACGGTTCAGGTAAGTTTATTACTGCAGTACTCCGTAATCCTATGGTTAAAGAAGCAGTAACAAACCTTCTCGAAAACAGAGACGGTCTTATGCTCGGTATCTGTAATGGTTTCCAGGCACTCGTTAAATCGGGACTTTTGCCTTACGGTAAGATTATGGATACTATGGACAACGACAGTCCTACGCTTACTTTCAATGCTATTGGCAGACACCAGTCGCAGATGGTACAGACGAGAATTTCGTCGGTTAAGTCACCTTGGTTTGCTAATGTAAATACAGGCGACGTTCACACAGTTCCGATAAGCCACGGTGAAGGTAGATTTACTGCTCCCGAAGCAATATTGAGACAGCTTGCGGCAAACGGACAGATAGCTACGCAGTACGTTGACGAAAAGGGTAATCCCACGATGGATATTACCTTTAACCCCAACGCATCTGACTATGCTATTGAAGGTATTACAAGCCCCGACGGCAGAATACTCGGTAAGATGGCGCACAGCGAACGTATTGGCAACGGTGTTGCAATAAACGTTCCAGGTGAACAGGACCAGAAGATATTCTTGTCAGGTGTAGAATACTTTAAATAAAAAAAAGCGAAAAAAGATGGGCTGAGTTTTATCAACTTAGCCCATTTCTATTGCTCAAATTATTAAATAAGATAGGTTTGCACAATAAACAATAGAATTGATTGTTTTTACGACCTCATCCGTCTCGGCAGCAAAGTGATAAGATGAGTAAAGTTTGTGCACTGCCTCGACACCTTCTCCCACCGGAGAAGGTCTTTGTTTATACAGGCTTCTTAAAACTGTAGTTACAAGAAGGGAATGAAGGTATAACAATTTTTTTAATGAACGGAAAGCTTGTACATAGTACCTTCTCCGGTGGGAGAACGTGTCGTACCGCAAGTAATCTTTGATTCTCTATTGTTCTTTATGCGGTGCGCCGGATGAGGTCGTGTATACTATTTTATTAATTTGACTTTGCCACTTTTTAACACCATTGAAGAGTTTTGCATAGAATATCAATGAAATACTAATTTAAAGGGAGATATTTTAATGCAGAACGAAAAAAAGTACTTTGCATCTGCAAATACCGAAAAGGGTTTTGTATCATATTTTAATGAGATATACGGTGAGCTTGATATGGTGTACATAATAAAGGGCGGCCCAGGTACGGGGAAATCAAGCTTTATCAGAAAAATAGCCGACGAAGCCGAAAACAAGAGACTTTCCGTAGAATATTTTTATTGCTCGGCTGACCCGTTATCACTCGACGGAATAATAATAGAAGAGTTGAATACCGCTGTTATAGATGGAACGGCACCCCATACGTATGATCCTCGATACCCCGGTGTAAAAGACAAGATTATACATCTCGGCGATAATTGGGACGGGGAAGTGTTACAAAAAAGAACGCAAACAATATTCGAATTGGTAAACGCAAAAGGCAGACTTTATAACAACGTATATAACTATCTGGCGGCGGCGGGCAGGATAGAAGCCGAAATAAAATTGTATAACAAGCGCGCTGTGTTGTATGAAAAAATGCAAGGTGCGGTAGAGCGTTTAACAAAGGGGTGGAAAAACGGAAAAGGTTTTTCAAAAAAACTCCGTCCTGTAGAGGGAATAAGCCACGCGGGACATATTATTTACGATACTTTCCATAATTTTGCCGATAATAAATATGTAATAAGAGACCGCTACAGTATAGGATGTCTTTTTATGGATATGTTACTGAAAAAGGCTGAAAGTAAGGGATTAAAGGTGGTTTACAGCCCGTCATATCTTGATACTGCGAACGTGTCTGCCCTATATTTGCCGGAGGTAAGTTGTTCTTTCGTAATAAGCGAGGACGACGATTTGAACAAGAAGCAAATTAATATGGATAGGTTTGTTGATGTAGATGTTTTACGAAACAATAAGCAGAAAAACAGATTTGCAAGACGGTGCCTTAATTCGCTCTACGAGGGAGTGCAAAAAGGTTTTGATGAGATATACGACATTCATACTTCGCTTGAAAAGTACTATATAGAAGCTATGGACTTTACCAAAAATGCAGAGATACTAAAGAAAGTAAGAAAAGAGATATTTTCGTGAAGTTGGAGAAACAGAGATAATCTCTATAGTCATTCTGTTTCGCAGTCGAGGAATTCCGTTATTTCTGCACAGAGAGAATTTCTATGGTCATTCCGAGCGAAGTCGAGGAATCCCATTGTTTTTTGTGCGGAGATAATGATATTCTTCGATTCCGCGCCACACGGCGCTCCACTCAGAATGACTGACAGTATAGTTTGTACTCGTATTGTCAGGCTCCCTTGTGTAAAGGGAGCTCCGCCGTAGGCGGTGAGGGATTGTTTGAATAAGTAAAGAAAAGCAGAAACACCCCCTCCGTCATTTTCTTACGAAAATGCCACCTCCCCTTACACAGTGGAGGCTGTTTTTGTACGTGCGAACAATGTAAGCGCCTTCTCCAGCGGAGAAGGGGGACCACGATAGTGGTGGATGAGGAGAGCGAAAAAGATGTTCTCCTCATCCGTCTCGGCAGCAAAGTAATTGTATTGATGAAGCCTGTATTCTGCCTCGACACCTTCTCCGCTGGAGAAGGCACAAAAAGAACCACGCCTTCTTTTTGTGCGAGTTTTATTTCTATCCCGTAGGGTAATCCGCTTATTGCCGCAGTAAAAATATATATAAGAACTATTTACTTTTTTATAATAATGTGCTACAATTAGTTTGCAACACAAATCGAATAAATTATGACATACAAGTTTGTATTTTTATTTTTTGATAAAAATACAGGCTCTTTTCCACATACTTGTATAGTCATATGATGGATTTGTGTTGCAGCAAACGGAGCTGTGTATTTTTTGTGCGTAGCTTCTGCTACGCACTTTTTATATATTTACACGAAAGGTAAGGTAAAGGATTATGAAAAAACTATGGATTATTCTTGTTGCGGTTGTAATGGTTGTCGGTATGGTTATGCTTATACCTCACAATGTTGAAGCAGCGACATCTGGTGTACTTACATATGAAATTGAAAACGGCGAAGCAACGATAACAGATTGCGACACATCTGCTTCTGGGGAACTTGTTATTCCTTCAACATTAGGGGGATATCCTGTAACGAGTATTGGCCGTAGTGCATTTTACTATTGCAGGAGTTTGACGAGCATAGAAATTCCCGACAGTGTAACGAGTATAGGGGGTTATGCATTTTACTCTTGCGACAGTTTGACGAGCATAGAAATCCCCGAAGGTGTAACAAGTATAGGCTATGGTGCGTTTTTGGGTTGCAGCAGTTTGACGAGCATAGAAATCCCCGACAGTGTAACGAGTATAGGTGGTAGTGCATTTTACAATTGCAGCAGATTGACGAGCGTAGAAATCCCCGAAGGTGTAACAAGTATAGGTGAGAAGGCATTTTACTATTGCAGTAGTTTGACAAGCATAGAAATACCTGATAGTGTAACGAGCATAGGTGATTATGCATTTTATGATTGTACAAGTTTGACGAGCATAGAAATCCCCGAAGGTGTAACAAGTATAGGCTATGGTGCATTTGATAGTTGCACAAGTTTGACGAGCATAGAAATCCCTGATAGTGTAACGAGCATAGGGAAGGATGCATTTTATAAATGCAGTAGTTTGACGAGCGTATACATAACAGACATAGCAGCTTGGTGCAAGATAAAATTTGATTCTACGGCTTACAACGAGAGTGATGCAGCGTGTGTTTCTTCTAATCCATTATATTATGCCAAAAAACTATATTTAAATAACAAGCTGGCAACATATTTAATCATTCCGGAAGGAGTAACAAGCATAGGTGAGTATGCATTTTATAATTATAGCAGTTTGAGACGTATAGATATTCCCTTAAGTGTAACGAGCATAGGAAAGAGTTCATTTTCTGGTTG
>JAZRUG010000014.1:0-13654 GCA_045652425.1 Eubacteriales bacterium | reverse complement strand
GTCTTCCTAAGACCGCTTGGCCTCCGACTTTACGATATAAAGATAAAGTCTGTGCAAATGATAAAAAGTGGCACAGACCCGTTATTCAAGGTTTCTTTGCTTACTTTCTTTCCTTAAAAGAAAGTAAGTGCTTCCACATTTATTTTTAGGAAAACTCTTGATATAGTTGAAAAATACTGATATAATGGTTTAATAGCAAATTGTTTTACTCAAAGAGGTGATATTATGCCAATCAAGGTACAATCGGGACTCCCCGCAATAGAAATCCTTGAAAATGAAAATATATTCGTAATGGACGAGAACCGCGCTATTCACCAGGATATCCGTCCTCTAAAAATAGCCATACTCAATCTTATGCCTACGAAAATAGTTACCGAAACACAGCTTATAAGACTACTTTCTAACACTTCCTTGCAGGTTGAGCTTACTCTTCTCTATCCTTCAACAGCACACAAACCCAAGCACACTTCAGAAGAACATATGCATCACTTCTATACAAGCTGCGCTGACGTTATGAACGAAAAGTTCGACGGACTTATTATAACGGGCGCACCGGTTGAAATACTCGACTTTTCCGAGGTCGGCTATTGGGACGAACTTTGCAAGATAATGGAATGGTCAAAGACACACGTTTATTCAACACTTCATATATGTTGGGCAGCGCAGGCAGCTTTGTATTATCATTACGGTATTCCGAAGCATCCATTGCCCCAAAAAATGTTTGGTATATTCCCACACATCATAAATAATCCGTCCCACCCTCTGCTTCGCGGATTTGACGAGGTGTTTAATGCTCCTCACTCAAGACATACAGATATTGATGCAGAATTGGTACGCAACAACAATAATCTTGAAGTTCTTGCAGAATCGGATAAATCGGGACTCTTCCTTATTGCCGACAAAAATATGAGAAGGTTTTTTGCAACAGGTCATCTCGAATATGATTACGATACTCTTTCAAAAGAATACTTCAGAGACGTAAACAAGGGGCTCGATATTCAAGTTCCCTACAACTACTTCCCGGATGATGATCCTACAAAAAAACCGTTAAACACTTGGAGAGGCCATGCGCATTTGCTCTTTGCAAACTGGCTTAACTACTGTGTATATCAGCTTACACCTTACGACTTGAACGAAATTAATTAAAAAAGAGGTATTTACTATGGCTGTTAATAAAAAAAGAGTTACCCCCGTAGGAAACAACGCCGTATCTTTATTCACAAAGCACTTAAATCTGCTTATGTTTATTGGCTGTGTTATACTCCCCTTGATAAGCAATTTTCTTCTTTCGCTTATTTTATCGTTTATAACAGGCGATATACTCCTCGTTGGAATTGCGAACTTTTTAAGTGGATTCATAACCGCGCTCAATCTTGTCGGTCTGTTTTTCGTATATGCCGTTTTGCTTAACTCCATTATTCGTTTTGGTTATGAGAAAAGTAAAAAACTCGTTGGCTTCTGCGGTTTAAGAATTGCAATTATTTATACGTCTTATCTTGTGATAGGTGCAATTGTTACCGAAAACCTTGCCGCTTCTTTTGTAGGCAATTTGGTTACCTGCTTAACTAATGCTGTCGTAGATATTATGTTGCTTGTAGGTGCGCTCTTCCTTGCCTGTTTTTTGCGCTCCAAGTATCTCGACGAAAACAACACCAATATTACAGTAAAAGGTTTCTTTTCTAAAAAGAATCCCCTTATCACTATATCCACTTGGATAGTTGTACTTATATCCGCATTTCTTCTTTCCTCGTGCTTAATAGATACGGTAGTTGACATAGTTTCATACGGAGCAAAGGACCTCACCTCAACAGAAATTATTTACCTCGTTACGCCTTACGTAAGTTGGCTTATTAAAACGATTGCAGGATATTGCGTAATGTGGTTTACTGCAAAGTGGCTTGACGCCCGTTGGAGACAGTTTAATCTGGAAGTTAAGAAATGAACGATATTTGTTTGATAAGTTCAGACAAAAGATTTGCGCGTATGCTGGAACTTGAATTTATTGGGATAGGTCTAAAGGTAAAAACAGTTACCGAAACACTTAATCCTCCGGCATTAAGACTCATTGCAGATACAGCAAGTCTTGTTATCTTTGATGCAGACTACTATTCGGGGGATCTGTCGTTTGTAAGTAAATCCGAACAACCATTTATTATATTTGGTAAAAATATTATAAATGAACTCCCTATATGCACACTGGCATTTTTTGAAAGACCTTTCCGTGTTACAGCGCTTACAAAGCTTATTGGCGATAAGTTTAACGTGAAAAGAACAGTTGGTGTAACCGCTATCCCCGAAAAAACGGCGATTAATTTGGACCTTGATCCTTTTACGAAAAGAGTTACGGTAGACGGCAAAATCATTAAATTTTCCCCAAGGGAATTTGCCCTGCTTTCACTCCTCTATAAAAACAGAGGACGTATAGTTCCAAGGCAAAAAGTTATCAACACCGTGTGGGGAGAAGAATACGACACAAAAAACAACGCAGATAACGTATATATAAATTATCTACGCAAAAAACTCGACGATAACCTCGGTGTGAAAATGATTTACACCATAAGAGGCAAAGGTTATATGATAAAATAAAAATAAGAAGTGTGTGGGCAAAACCCACACATTTTTTATGGGAACTTTTTGACCTACTTTCTTTCGCAGAAAGCTTGGCAAAGAACTTGCCTCTCTGGTTTGTACCACCAACTATTATTTGCACAAACTCTCCCTCTACGGTCATCCTGAGCGAAGAGGGCAACGCCCTCGAAGTCGAAGGATCCCATACAATTATATAAAACGATAATGGGATTCTTCGATTCCGCTTCCTTCGGTCGCTCCACTCAGAATGACCACTTAATGATGTTTGCACAAACAAGTAATAGTGGTACAGATCCGTTATTCGAGGTTTCTTTGCTTACTTTCTTTCCTTAAAAGAAAGTAAGTGAAACCCTGAATATACGCAAAAAAAGCACCGAATGGTGCTTTTTTGTGTTATCTCTTTATTCCAAACAGCTTTTCGGCATTTTTGGAAAGTATCTTTTCGTTTTCTTCTTCGGTTAGTCCAATATTGAAAAATCTTTCAAATTCTGCCGAAGGTTCCCACATAGGATAATCCGTACCGAAAAGAACTTTGTCAACGCCGTAGGAATATATTATCTTTTTCGCCTCTTCGCTACTCATAGCGTATAGGCTTGACGAGCAATCAACGTACAAATTAGGCAACCCCGACAACTTCTCTATAGCCTCTTCCCATACAGACCAACCTCCGAGGTGGGCGCCGATAACGGTTAATCCCGTATATATCTCCATAATCGGCAAAAGCCTGTTCGGATTTGAAAAATCAAATCTGTGGTCACCCGTATGCATAAGTATGGGTAATCCCTTTTCTTCGCACTTTTCATATATCTTAAGGCATCTGTAGTCATCTATCTTGAAGCGTTGTATATCGTGATGCAGTTTGACTCCCTTCAGCCCCAAATCCATAAGGTGTTTAATATCTCCGTCAAGGTCATCAGTGTCGGGATGAAGGGTGCCAAGTCCGGTAAATCTTCCGTTACTGGCATTTACACTTTCTGCAATAAAGTCGTTAATACTCCTTACTTGATGAGGTGTAGTCGCCACTGACTGCACAATATAGTGGTCTATTCCGACTTTGTCCCCCACTTTGAGCAATCCGCTTACAGTTCCGTCACCAAAAGAATGTTCTCCATAGAAACCGTCTGTTCCTGCCACCGCCCTTGCCGCTATTTTCTCGGGATATACATGGCAATGCGCGTCTATTACGTAATATTTATTGTCAAGCATTTTCCTTACGCTTTCTTAAGTCCCAACTTTTCAACAGCGTTTTCACGCATCTTGTATTTCTGTATTTTTCCTGCCGCGTTCATAGGGAACGAATCGACGAAATCGATATATCTCGGCACCTTATGTCTTGCCATGTGGTCGGCGATATATTTCTTCATCTCGTCCTCGGTCATTGTTTCGCCTTCTTTGAGAATAATACAAGCCATAATCTCCTCGCCGTATTTCTCGTCGGGAACACCGATAACCTGAACGTCACTTACTTTAGGACAGGTATAGATAAATTCCTCAATCTCCTTGGGGTAAATATTTTCACCGCCTCGGATAATCATATCTTTAAGTCTGCCCGTTATTCTGTAGTTACCCTCGGGAGTACGACAAGCAAGGTCGCCCGTGTGCAACCAACCGTCAGCATCTATAGCCGCCGCCGTAGCGCCGGGCATCTTATAGTAACCCTTCATAACGTTATATCCCCTTGCAACGAACTCGCCGTTTTCTCCGTCGGCGCACTCTTCGCCTGTATCGGGGTTAATTATCTTACATTCAACATTAGCAAATGCAGAGCCTACGGTTTCCGTTCTTACTTCGAGAGAATCGTAGTAACTGCTCATAGTACAGCCGGGCGAAGCCTCGGTCTGTCCGTAAACAGATACGATTTCTTTCATATTCATAACTTCCGTAGCCTTTTTCATAAGGTCAGCAGGGCAGTTTGAACCCGCCATAATACCAATTCTCATATATGAAAAATCGGTCTTTTCAAAGTCGGGATGCTCCATCATAGCAATAAACATCGTAGGAACGCCGTTAAATGCTGTTATATGCTCATTGTGAACACATGCTAATGCAGGTTTAGGAGAGAAGTAGGGTAACGGATACATAGTCGTTCCGTGAGTCATGGACGCAGTCATAGAAAGCACCATACCGAAACAATGGAACATAGGCACTTGAATCATCATTCTGTCAGCAGTTGACAGATCCATGTGGTCGCCGATATACTTACCGTTGTTTACAACGTTATAGTGTGTAAGCATAACGCCCTTTGGGAAGCCTGTTGTTCCCGAGGTATACTGCATATTGCATACGTCATCTTTGTCTACCTGCGCCGCCATTCTGTAAACTTCTTCAACAGGCACCTCGTCTGCTCTCTTCAAAGCATCATTCCAAGTCATACAGCCCTTTTGCGTAAATCCGACCGTAATAACGTTACGCAAGAAAGGCAGCTTTTTGCTGTGAAGCGGTTTACCCGCCTTTGTAGTTTCAAGCTCGGGGCAAAGTTCGGCTACTATCTGTCCGTAACTTGTATCCTTTGAGCCTTCCGTCATAATAAGCGTATGTGTATCCGACTGACGAAGCAGATATTCAGCCTCGTGGATCTTATAGGCGGTATTTACCGTAACGAGAACTGCGCCTATTTTTACAGTTGCCCAGAATGCAATAAACCATTGAGGAACGTTTGATGCCCAAGCGGCAACCTTGTCGCCCGCTTTAACACCGAGCGAAATAAGCGCTCTTGCAAACGTGTCAACGTCATCTCTGAATTCGCTGTACGTTCTCGTATAGTCAAGAGTAGTATATTTAAAAGCATACTGGTCGGGGAAATCCTCAACAAGTCTGTCAAGCACCTGTGAGAAAGTAAGATCGATAAGGTCGTCTTTTTTCCAACTGAAACGGCCTGTGTGCGCTCTGTTGTAGTAGAAATTCTTATCGCCCTTTGAAGTATCGGAAAACTGCTTCATATAGTGGCTGAACTGCGCAAAGATAATTTCCATATCGTCTATTTCTTCGCACCACATAGGGTCCCAAACAAGAGATATAAAGCCGTCGTAATTAACGCTTCTTAAAGCGTTCATAATATTTTTTATCGGCAACGCTCCCTCTCCGGCAAGACAGTATTCTTTTTCGCCGTTTTCGAGAGATATATCGTTATAATGCACGTGCTTGATGTATGCGCCGAGATTTTTTATTATTACTTCGGCGTTCTTTTCTTCGGTGTATGCCTCGGACAAATTCCACAATGCGCCAAGGCTGTCGGAAGCAAATCCTTCGAGCGTTGTACGCAATACGGCAGTATTACGAAAAAGTCCCGAGGTTTCAAGCAAAAGTACAACTCCGCGTTCTTCTGCTTCGGGCAATACTTCTTTTATAAATTCTTCGGCAACACCGATACCGTCAGAATTTTCCGAGCGCGATTTTAAGCGGATATATGGAATATGCAAAAACTGCGCTATTTCAAAGCATCTTGCAATTTCTTTTCTTGCTTCTTCGACTTCGGATTCAACCGAAATATCACTTACAATATCAATGCAAGGTATAGAAAGCTTTTTATCGTAAAGACTGCGCAGGGTTGATGCCGCAGAATAATCGTGAAAAGCTCCGTCTCTGTCGGTAAAAAGACGGTTATTTATATTGTGAAGCTCGATTCCCTTAAATTTCAGGGATTCTGCTATTTCACAAAAATCATTAAAGGTGCTGTTGTGCCAACCCTTTGTTGAAAACGAAAGCTTCATTTTTTGTTACCCTTTCATTAAATACTGTGTTCTTCGTAAACTATTTTGTTTACTGCGCTTATATACGCTCTGATACTTGCGCCTATGATGTCGGTAGAAATACCGTTGCCCGAATAAAGCTTACCGTCAAAACGGAGCTTAACAAGGGCTGAACCTACCGCTTCCTTACCCTCTGTAATAGACTGAATCTGGAAATCATCAAGTTCATAGCGATGTCCGATAATCTGCTCGATAGCCACAAAAGCCGCGTCTATAGGACCGTCGCCAATTGCGATTCCCTGAAGCATTTTGCCCTCTCGGCTGAGGGTTATCTGCGCACTTGCGCTGATTATATTTCCGTTGTTTATAACGTAATTTTCAAGTCTGTATGAATCGGGAACCTGCAAAGCAACAGTAGCTACAATCGCATCAAGTTCTTTTGCTCCCACACTTCTTTTTTCTGCAACGCGGCAGACTTCCTCGTGTACGCGTTTGTTGTCCTCGTCAGAAAGGTCATATCCAAGCTTTGCTACGGCAGCTGCTACCGCATTTATATCATCTTTTGCATCAAGTCTTATACCGCTTTCCTCGACGGAAGATACAGAAACGTTCTTTTCCGCCTTTTTCTCGGAGCATATCCAGCCCACCTGGCTTAATATACGGTGCATTTCGGTATAGCTTATCCCCGCCGTGAAACAGTAATTATCGCCGCAATTCTTTACCATATCGGCGAAAGATTCAAACGGAACACAATCTCCGCCTATTGAAGTTTTAACAACCGAAACGCCCTCTCTTACAGCCATAATAGCCTCGGCTGATGCGAGACCGTTCTTATTTGAACAGTCAACGCCGACGTCAACTCCCGCTTCCTCGGCTATTTTCTTGCCAAAGTTTGCGAAATCGTCGGGCATCATTCCCGCCGCGCTGTCGCATACGGAAACGGTTTTTGCGCCTGCATTTACTGCAATTTTTATAAGCTCAATAAGAAACTCGGGCTCTGCTCTCGTTGCATCAACCGCGCAAAATTCAACGTCGGAACAAAGAGATACCGCCTTTTCTACAGCGCATTTTACCCATTCTTTCATTTTTTCGGGCTTTTTGTGCATAAAGTATTCCATACCAACAGCCGAAGTTGGTACTTCGATACGTATTCTTCCTTTGTTGGCAACGCTCAAAGCCGCAGCGGCATCGTCTATTGACTGGGCAGTACTGCCAGCCGCAACGGATATAACGCTATTTTTTACGAATGACGAAGCCGTGCGCACAAGAAGGATATCAGTTCTTGCATTTGCAATTTCGGGAAGTTCTATTACGTCAACCTTTAGTTTTTCGAGTTGTCTTACTATTTCAAGCCTTTCTTTAAAGCTAAAAGCTTTGTCATTTCTGCAAAGCGTCTTGTCTGCAATTTTAATTTGTTTCATTACAAAACACACCTTTCTCTGTGCCACGCGTTTTAACGGCATAATAAAAATAAAAAAACCCGAAGTCAATTCTGACTTCAGGGACGAAGTTATCGCGGTACCACCCTGTTTACCGTAAAAAACGGTCAACTCAATAAGACTCAAACAAGCCTTCTGCCATGATAACGGGACAATCCGTAACCGCTTACTAACTCTGTTTTCTGCGGTTCTGCTCGGGAACGAGACTTTCAAATCCTTTCACACCGTCTTGCACCGACCGACAGCTCTCTAAAGTGAAGTATAGATCGAAATAATTCCTTCATTGCATTTTAAATATGCTTTAGTATATCACCGCGCTAAAAATTTGTCAAGAGATTTTACGAAATTTTGTCCTTATATTGTAATAAATGATGGTATTTTTTGCATACAAAAAGGCAGAGGGTTAATCCTCTCTGCCTATATATTATTTTGCTGAAAGTGCAGCGCCTATAACCGTGCTGAACTGTGCATTTTCGGGAATAACAAAGTTAATGTCAAACATAGAATTAAGCGTTTGGAAAATTTCTTTGCTTTGGGGTACTCTTGTAAGATTTCCCGTAAGAACGATATCTTTCACGTTATGATTTCTTGCCGCGAATAAAGCAATCATACCTGCTACTTCAAATACCATATTGATTATACCGAGTGCCATATCCTCTCGTGTTGCCATATCGCTTATTTTACCGAAGTTAGCCGCGGTCATATAATCGGGTAATCCGCCGAAATCTGACTTGTTTGAAATGTCTTTTATGCGAAGGTCGATATTATTCAAATCGCCGTTTTTTGCAAGGTCAACGATATGGTCGATATCGTCCATATTGAGAATTTGTTTACTGAGCCCCATAAGAGTACCACCGCCGACACCTGTACCGCCGAGGTAGGTTATATCGTTGCCTTTTTTTGCGTGAACAATGGCTGTACCTGTTCCGAGGCTTACAACAATCGTTTCTTTAAGTCTCGACAGATAAAGACCGCCGCGTCCAACACATTCGAATTCGGGTACGCTTTCGCACTTCAAACCGTAAAGCGGTTTGGTTATAAACGTAGAACCGACACCGGTCATCATTACTTGGCTAATATCATCGAGTTCAATAGAATTTTCCGACGTAAATTTGCCGAATGCACCGTATATGGATGTAACTTGGTCTGTAGCTCTGACGAACAAAGGGGTTATCATATTTTTGTTTTCGTCAAAGCCAACTATTTTTGTGGTGCTTCCGCCCACGTCTATTCCTATTACATATTTTGCCATAGATAAAACCGCCTTTTTTTATTAGTACCGTAGTTATGATAACACTATCTTAACGAAAATTCAAGAGTCTTTGCCAAATAAAACGATATATATACTATAAATTAAGAAAAAAATGTTGAAAAAATAAAAAAAATTGGTTGCAAATAGCGAAAAAATATGTTAATATTATGTGTGTAAATAAAATTTACAGAAGAAGGTGGTTTGCCGTGAGTGAAAGAAAGATAATATTTCGGAATGCTATGGGTGGTTACAACAAGGCAGATGTAAACGGTTATATTGAGTCTTTGAATTCAAAATTCTTTGAATCGGAGAACGAGAGCAGTAAGAAAATAGCAGAGCTTGAAAGAAAAATAAAAGAGCTTGAAAATGAAGCCGGCGAGAAAAATGAAGAAAAAATAAAAGAACTTTCCGAAAAGGTTGAAAAAGCCGACAGACTTATAGTGGAACTTAACGGGCTTATTGACAATCTTAAGGCAGAAAACGCCGAACTTGAAAAGAAAAATACCGAACTTGCTTCAAAAATGGACGAGTGTGAAAAGACTGTAAATGAAAACAGTGAATTGTACGAGAAATCAAGCAAGTATGATAAGATAAGTGAACAGATAGGCTCTATGATAGTCAGCGCGAACGCAAGAGCAGAGAGCATTATAAGCGAAGCTGAACTTAAAGCGAGAGTTGCGGCAAAGACTATGGTAGATATGACCGTTGAAAAACTGAACGGTTTGAACGAAAAGTATTTAGGTGAAATTATAGCGAAGTCTGTACAGTTTACAGAAGCATTTCGCGGTATTTCTCTTGAAGCGGACAGTTTCCGTACGGAGACTAATTCCGCATTGGAAGAGGAAGGCGTTAAACTGAAAGAATCGCTTGAAATTACAAAGAGAGTTATTATGGAGGACAAAAATGACTAAATCTTACAACACGGCAAATATTGCCGAATGGGCAGACAAACTTGTATGCGGAGAAGAAATATTGCTTTCGGGTGTTGTATACACCGCGAGAGATGCCGCGCACAAAAGAATTAAAGCGCTTATAGACGAAGGTAAAGAATTGCCTTTTGAACTTAAAAACGCGACCGTTTATTATGCAGGCCCTACACCAGAAAAGCCCGGTATGCCTATTGGTTCATGCGGCCCTACAACTTCAACGAGAATGGACGTTTTCGCTCCCGAATTTATGGACCTTGGACTTAAATGTATGGTAGGAAAGGGCAACAGAAGCCAAGCAGTTATTGATGCTATCGTAAGAAACAAGGGCGTATATCTTTGCGCTATCGGCGGTGCAGGCGCACTTGCAGCAAACTGTGTAAAGAAACTCGATATTATTGCATTTGAAGACCTCGGATGCGAGTCTGTAAAGAGACTTGAAATTGAGAACTTCCCGTTGTACGTAGGTATTGATTCACAGGGCAGAACTCTTTTCAGCGCTAAATAATATATGAAACTTGGTGAAAAAATTCGTTCGGCAAGACTGAATGCGGGAATGACGCAGGCAGATCTTGCCGGCGATTTTATAACTAGGAATATGCTCAGTCAGATAGAAAACGGGTTGGCTATGCCATCTCTTCAAACTGCGCTTTATATTGCTGACAAGTTGGGCGTAGATGCAGGGATATTGTTTTCCGAGAGAGATAACAAAGAGGCATATTTTCTTACACGAAAGTTGCCGAGTCTTAAAGTTTTTTTTGAAAATGGCGACTATGACAAGTGTATTGAATTGTGTTCCGAAGAGGCAGAGAGTTGCGACGAAGCTTGTTTTATATTGGCGGAGTGTTATATAAAAAAAGCTTACGACAATTTTTATAAAGGAAAGTTGCGACAGGCTTTAAAGTTTGGGGAAACGGCGGTAAAATATTCGTCGAAGTCGGTATATTCATCTGATGGGATAAAACTGAAGAATGAAATGCTTGAAGCGATTATTTCTTCAATAACACCCTATCTGAAGCAGACGAGACTTAGGGCGGAGGAAAGAAAATATCTTATTGACCGTTTTAATAACACTTCTTCAAAGCGCGCAATTATTCACGAGCTGAATAAGGCGAAGAGTTATTCCGAAGAAGGAAAGTATACCGAGGCTGTTGATATGCTCAAGGGATTGCTTAAAGAAAAAGATCTTGGTGTTCCTTTTGAGTATGCTTTATATAATGAATATGAAATATGTTGCAGAGAGCTTAAAGATTACGAGAATGCTTACAAATACTCAAATATGGCAAAAAAACTGTTGGAGGAAATGCAACAGTAAATAAAGATTTGTTTTTAGAAAGAGGACTATTATGAAAAGAATATTTTGGGTTTTAATGTGCTTGGCAATGGTAGTATCACTTTTTGCTTGCGAAATGTCAGACCTTGGCGAAGCATTAAAGTCTCCTGAAGAAAAGAAAACTGAATTCGAAGCATTTAGAACTTCTTTAAGTCAGCAAAATGCCGTGGCACTTGATGCAGAGCTTCTTGTTCAGGATGACGGTTCGAATATGCTTATTGCTGACGTTAAGAATAATACCACGTTTGAATTGACCGAAATAAAGATTGCTTTTGCGGCATGGGGGGCAGCGGGCGTTCCGCTTTATCTTGACTCCAAAGACGGTACTTCGTATTATGTAGTGGAAACCGATATGGCAGGGGTTGTTATCGAGGGTTCACAGAGATGGTATGCGGATATGGGACTTGAGATAAAAACAACTTTTTCTGTAGATTATGTTGAGGCTATAGTTATGTCATATAAGGCTAACGGAACTGTTTGGGAAAACCCGTTGTATGAACAGTGGGGCGAATACTTTAACGGCGAATCTATTGAAGATTATATGAAGCTTCCCGCACCTACGGTTGATGATCTCAAGGCTGAATACGACGACCTTAAGACACAGATAGCAAAGCAGAATGCAGTTGCTATGGAATCGGGACTTTATCCACAGGGTGACGGAAGAATAATGCTTATTAGCGACGTTAAGAATAATACGGCGTTTGAACTTTCGAACGTTGTTGTAGCGTTTGCAGGTTTTGCAGAAGACGGTACACCCGTTAAGCTTCTTGGCGAAACGGCAACTGAAGGATATTACGTTCAGGAGATAACTTTAACAGGTCTTACGGTTGAGTCGGGTGGCTACTGGGTAGGAGATCTTGGATATTCACTCGCAAAGGAATGTGCTTCTATAGTACGCGTTGAGGCTATAGTGAAGTCCTGCAGTGTTAACGGAGAAGCATGGGAAAATCCGTTGTATGCTCGTTGGAAGAATACGTTCCTCGGCGAAAAACTTGAGGACTGGATGAGCGAAATTTCTGCAGACGTAAAAGATGAAACAGTAGAAGAAACTGCTGTTGTTGCATAAGATTAAACAAATAATAGCGTGAGTGCATACGGTGATTGAACTGTATGCACTTTTTGTTTATATAATATTGTCGAGGCGTAGGTCTTGAACGTCTTTTATATATTCGAGGATATTCAGCATGGATTTTTTAGCTGCAAGGTACGTTCCCACGTCATCTGCGTCAACACCTGCTTTTGCGGCTGATATTTCTTTTGAAAAGTTATATACGAAATCAAATTTTATAACCGCTGAATATAGTTCTTTGTGTTTGTTCCAGTGTTTTTCGAGTTCATCTATGGAGAAGAGTGTGTTTTTATCGGGAATGGTGGGCAAATTTCTTACTTCTTTGATTAGTCCTTTTAGGGAGTTTTCGACAGCTATACCTGACCAAACTACAAAAACTATCGCTGCAATAAGCAGTATAATAGGAATAATAATTGTTTTCATTTTGTATCTCCGTTCTTTATAAGATTAATGTTACCTGCATCGTCAACAGAAAAGAGGAAGACGTCAGAAAGACGAGTTTTACGTTTTTTTAGTTGACTAAACAGCCATTTTCTGTTATGACCTACGATTTGAAGATTGAAGTCGCTTATCTGACCGTCGGCGATAACCGTATGAATAATGCCTTTTTCGCTTTTATTTATATTTAGGTCAGAAAGGGTTACCGTTTTGGCATGTATTTTGGGAATGACGGATATTTGTCCGTTTTCTTCAAGTATGGCATATTCTACGTCGGATATGTCGGATATATCTTTCAGTCTTAATTGCGACATAAGCTCGTCAAGACTGAGTCTGTCTTTTGCCATTTCATCTTTGCACAGCCTGCCTTTGTTGATTATGATACTGGGACTTCCGCCGATAATCTTTTTGACTTTGCGGTTTTTTATTGCCAGATATGATACAATTACTTCAAGGGTGATAAGAATAACGATGGGGATAAGAGAAAAAGTAAGCGGAATTGTGTTGTCAGCGATAGGGATAGAGGCAAGTTCGGATAGGAGCATAGTTATAACGAGTTCGGATAGTTCAAGTTCTCCAAGTTGTCTTTTTCCCATAAATCGCATGGCGCTGACAAGGAGAATATAGGTTATAATTGTTCGGAAAAATAGTGTGTACATACAAAACCTCGGCTTTTTTTGTTATTATTCCATAAAAAGCAATTAATTAAACCTACAAAAATTACAAAAAGGTATTGACAAATGAGAATATGTGTGATATTATATTAAAGCTCGATTTGCAGAGCATAGAAAAATAGTGTGCCCCATTAGCTCAGAAGGTAGAGCACTTGACTTTTAATCAAGGTGTCCGGAGTTCGACTCTCCGATGGAGCACCAAAAATCGACAAGGTTCGACAGAATCTTGTCGATTTTTACTTATT